>NZ_JAUMZU010000004.1 GCF_030527965.1 Neisseria sp. | reverse complement strand
TTCCAGCGATGGGTACGCCCGTCTTCGGCAAACGGGTTGAACAGGTAAACTTCCTGCCCCAACACTTCTTTGCGGTAGCCGCTGGTCAAATTGAAGTTTTCCTGCTTAATATCCAACACAACAACCGAACCTTGATAATGCAATAAATTGGGCACCACAATACCCACCCCCTTCCCCGAACGGGTCGGCGCCGCCAGAAGAGCAAACTGCTGGCCGTTGTAATACAGCAATTTGCCGTTTTGCTTGCCTACCACAAGGCTGGTGTCGCTTTGTTTCAAAAAGCCTGCCTTAGTCAAATCGACAAGATTGGAAAAACGCGCCTCGCCGTGCAAGCTGGGTGCCCGGTTTTTCCACAACGGAATCAGCAGAATCAGCCAGAGCAGCAAAGGCAAACCAAAGCCGACGGCACCTGACGTTTTAATCTGTAAAGCATAAGCGGCAACTCGCGGGAGATGCAGCTTGCTGAAATATTGGAAATAAGTGGTTATTCCTAATGGGGTGTTGTTCAATCTCAGCCATTGCAGCAAAATAAAGCCCGAAAGATAGTTACCAATCACTAAAGCAGATAGCAACAGGCTGCTCGAAAAAATTAGTTTATTGCGAATACTCAATTTCTTATAATCCTTAATATTGGTTACCTTCAACCCATACATGATTACATAAAAAGTTTAGAACTATAAAGAAACCATAATAAAAAAGGCAAAAGAGATATTTTTTATTTTAACTGACTCTTTTGCTTTCTTAATTTGAACCTATTGCATAACTGAATTAAAATCAATATCCTGTGCAGTATATATATTAATCAAAGTACCTTGGTTGATTGTAACCGTATTAGGTCTCGAGTTATTACGCTCTAACTGGTTAATTGCCATCTGTTTTAAAGTATTTGCTGTTTCACTTTCATAGGGATTGGTAACGGTAGTATCATTATTAGTTACTGTTTGCCCATTAGGACCATATTCAGCAGCAGCATATTTGAAAACATCTGATATCATGCTAATAAGAAGAGCTGAAGCTAAACGCGACTGCCAGTGAGTCCGAAGATCTCCAACATGCCCTGCCGCTCCTAAGTTGTCTACGCCAGGGGATCGCAATGTGATATCCAACCCATCAGGAGTGATAATTCTATCCCACATAACAGCCAGACGAGGACTAACAGGATTCGTTGAACCATATTGTCCCATGACTTTAGAACCTTTTGGAATCAGCGAATATTGCCCATTTGCCGAATATACTGGCTCAGTAATAATACAAGAAGTAAACCCAGAAACATCAGAAATAATTTTCGTTTCCAAAACACAACGCAAATAAGTTCCCTGCACCAATAATTTATCGCGATTTGGTAGAGCACGAACAGAGGCCGCTCCGGCTTGTCTGCCTTCTGTTGCCCCCCCTTCTATAAACGTACCGCTCTCCTTCCCGTCATCCTTCAAACCATCTAATTGTTGTGACGCTATTGCAGACAAAGCTTGAGGGGATGTCGGTGGTTGGTAATTTTCAGTATCAACCACTGAAGGAGGTGCAATAGTTGGGGGAGGTGTAATATTTAATGGCTGGTGACTACGTTCCTCTTTCGGCTGGGATGCTGCAGTATTATTTGCCAAAGGGATAGAAGAAGTAGGAGCTTGAGGAATGTCAGGAGGCAAATCAGGGACAGTGACTACTTCTGCCCGCTCAACTTTCTGCTCCTCTTCAGGTTGCTGCAACATTTGATATGCAAAAACCATCAATCCGATTACACCCAGCCCAGCTATAGCTATAAAAGCAATAGCCTTCTTATTAATTGTTTGACCTATAGGATTATTTAATTGAGGAGCATTTTCCTCTAATTGAGACATCTGCTCTTTCTCATACTGTTCTGCATATGGGTTATTGCCATCTTCAGAATTATGATCACTATTATTTTCAAATTGATCCGACATAATTAATTTCTCCGCAAACCCACAACATCTTTACCATGCCTTAAAACCAGAACAGGATAAGTACCGTGTACAATAATAGTATTGTCTTCAACATTACTATTCAACACAAACTCTTCTCCATGCTCACTCTTCCGACCATAAACAGTAGGAAAATCTCCAGAAAACTTACCTTTATTCAAATAAATATAAGTGAACTTCTCATCATCATATATTTTTAAAGGAACAAGCCACTCCGCACCTTTACCTATCGCCACGTCATAATTGGTATGATATATTTTTGAAGGATCATAACGAAGGCTATAGCCTGATAGAGAGGAGGTTGGCAAGTTAAAATCAGTATAACTTGGATAGCGGAACTTAATTTTATAGTTAACCCCTTTTGACTTTACATCTGATAACGTCTTCCAATTGGATGAAACAACTTTTAACTCAAAAATATATTGATGAGCCTGTGTACGGACAATCAAATTGGTATCTACCGCACTATCTTTAGGTTTCAAATAAAACACATTTTCACGGCGCACCAAGTCCCACCCACCACTCAAACCGCTACCAAAATCCTTAACAACCTCCCTCGGGCTCAATTCAATTTGCGTAACAATCCCCAGCGCAGTATGAACAGGATAGGTAGCATCCGGCTCAAAAAAATACTCTTCAACCGAAGATGCATGAGCGATTTGTACCAAACTTAAAACAATTCCGCCTAAGCAAAAATAGTTTATTTTAGCTTTCATTATTGCTCCCTTCCGCTATTTACAGCAGACGCAGCTGTCCCATTATTGTCGCTACTGGATAAATTATTACCAATCTCCGGAATCTTATTCAATAAACCATCCAATCCCTCTTTTGGAATGGAAGTGCTAGTATCCGGATCCACTCGATAAGAAGTGACTTGAAAACCAAGTGGGTTTACCATGCGATATTTTTCATCCATCTCCAAGTTTGAATTATAAGTATAAGTTAAAGTAGCTACATTACTATCTATATACCTAAGGCTACCATTTGCTTTATCCAAAATAAACCTTTGGAACCTTACTGTTGCACTGGCATCTCTGCCATTGGCTTTTCCACTATTATTAAGTACGATACTTAAAATTTTTACCCTAATTGATCTGGCTGGACCATAAACATTAAAGGGGCTATTCGGATTCCCTTTATTCATCGTATTACGATAAGTATTAGATACCGATGGCACAGACATTGCATATACCACAGCCCAATCATTATCATAAATAAGCTGACTATCAAATGATTCTCGAGCGATGACAAAGTGAGTAATATTACTTTTATTAACCGCTTCACTCATAGTAATATTGTTTTCTCCCCAATTCCCCTTAAGTTTTGCTACGGTGGCCTGACCCGTATAAGCATCAGCCATTACCAGATACGGTTCTTTTTCCTTCAATGGCAATACATAAAATAATCCGCCAATCAGGCAAATAGATATAAAGGTTGAAACACCCGCTACCATCCATGCTCGTTTCTCGTTTTTTCTACGGACATCCACTAAAGTAGACTCAAAATCTAAAGACTTTCTTACTACTTTATCTAAATCTGCCGACTGCTTTTTTTTCATATCTGGTTTTCCAACTAAAAAATTAAACACACTCAAATTACATAAAGAAATTATCTTTTATCTACTTTACTTTTGCCTTTGGTTTTAACGGCAACACCCATCTTCTTATATGCCATGATAACACCGTCTTCTATATAAAAAACCATACCTTTGTCGCTATACATCTCCGTGAGCTCACTCAAAGCATTTTGTAGGCTTTGTTGCTTAATTTCTTTTACTCGCTTAAACAGCGTAAAGTCATAGGTATTATCATAAACCAAAGGCATATTTGCTTCCTCAGCCCACCGTTCCAACAATCCTTTAACTGTAGTATCTAATTGCACCACCTCATAGACATGCGGTTTAATCAATGGAATTGCTACAGACTCTTCTGGCAAATCATTCAATGGTTTCCAAGAATTGGGAAAATCCGGAGCCTTTGGGGCCGAGCATCCAGCTAGAAAGACGGTACAAAAAAACAGTAAAGAAAATGGTTTTCTCATCAAAAAACACCTATAAAATTATAAAAATAATTCTCCAAATAAACCAAGAACCAATTTATGTGGCAAACCAACAACAGAAGAACAAATTTACAAATCAACTAGTTATTTCGCTCATTTCCTCTCAAAGGCAATTAGTTTTAAAAACCTATGGGTTCAGCTATATATTCAAATTGATTGTGCATCGCATATAGCACCAAACGTCAATTATTGGCTTTCTATAAACTAACTCTTTTGAAAAGATTTTCAAGATTTCTAAATTTCAGCGACTTTATTAAAAAAACTAAGCCCATAGCCACTTACTTTAATAACACAAAGGATAGTTACAAACAACACAAAATGCAAACATAAAAAAGCTATTTGTAATACATTTTAAATTGTGGTAAATTTTGCGTCAATCAATTAATTTTAGTTAGTACAGTAATGGTTTTTGCTTGCCCAAATTTAGCCGTTCCGATAGATATCATGCAACACGTTGTGTCTGTTGAATCATCGGGCAACCCCTATGCAATCGGCGTAGTCGGCGCAAAACTACAAAGGCAGCCCAAAAATTTACCGGAGGCAGTTGCAACAGCAAAAATGCTGGAACAGAAAGGCTATAATTTTTCGCTCGGAATTGCACAAGTGAACCGATACAATTTATCAAAATACGGTTTAAAATCATATGAGCATGCTTTCCAAGTTTGTCCCAATTTACATGCAGGCTCTCATATCTTAAGAGAATGTTTTGAACGATCAAAAGACTGGGGGAAATCATTTAGCTGTTATTATTCAGGAAATTTTGTCACAGGCTTTCGTCACGGATATGTTCAAAAAATTTTCAACTCTATGAGAAAAAACGCTTTTTCCTTGCCTTATCCTGCCAATGGCTCCCAGGCAATACCTCTAGTAACTAATTCCTTTAATCGCACTCAACAAACATCAGTATATAAACAAAAAAATATTGTTGATGCTACAACAAACAGCAGCCCAAGCGTTATAATAAAAAATGCATCTGATAGTACAAATAAAGCTCCAACAGCACAGAAAATTAACAGTAATGCGTATGTTCGTAAAAGAAAAGAAAATCATGCCAACAATAGTTTGCCACCGCCGGCTCAAGCCCAATTAACCAACCAAGCTCCGATGGAGGCTGTCAAAACTCAAACCAACACAGATAATGCTTTTGTATTTTAAGTAGTATGCTTTAATCAAATATTTTTCACCTAAAACACCTAAAAAAGGAAATCTCATGAAAGTATCCAAAAAATCATCTTGGTTAACCACAGAAAACGCAGTATCGTTCGCAATAGTTGCTGCAGTAGCTCTAGCCCCTGCCATGGGCTTTGCAGCCGATGCGACAACTGGCTCTGAGTTCGCTTCTAAAACTGGAGGAGCATGTGAATTTGTTAGAAATATTCACACCGTTTTGAACCTTATATCAGTAGCTGTTGTAACTATTGCTATTATTTTTGCAGGCTATCAGATTGCATTTGCCCATAAACGCATCGCAGATGTTGCTCCTATTTTGATTGGCGGCGTATTAATTGGAGCAGCCGGTCAAATTGCAAAAATGCTTGTAACCACAACCCAATCTTGTGACACTGCTTCTGCCATTCAAATTATGCAACACTTTGTATAATCCACTATGCAAAAAAACATTGTTTTCAGGGGATGCACTCGCCCGGCTACTTTTTTGGGCGTGCCCTACATTCCCTTTTTTATCGGAGCCGGTTCAGGATTGATGCTCGGTATGTATTTTAATATGTTTTACTTATTAACCATCCCCTTCATCATCCTCATCATGCGGCAAATGACCAAGCGAGACGACATGATTTTTCGTTTTCTGGGTTTGCGTTTGAAATTCAAACTCAAGGCACGGCATCGTGAAGAACTTCCCGATACTTGGTGTTTTTCGCCAAATGAATACCGTCGTCCTCCGAAATAAAAGCATCCGGTGCATTACTGCATAAGTGTAAATGTACCGGATGAATTTCATATTTCATATTAAAGAATTTCATTTTAAATTTATTAAGTTATTGAAAATGTTTACTCCGGATTCCCCTATCAGCCAATTTGTAACTCTTTCTACTCATGTTTCCCCTACTATAGTTAAAACAACAGGGGGAGACTACCTGACCACATGGCACCTTTCCGGCCTCCCCTTCGTTGGGCGAGAAGAATGGGAATTGGAGCATAAACACAACACTTTTAATCGTTTACTGCAAACTTTAAGAGCTCCGGATTATGTCAATGTTGCTTTCTGGGTACATGATATCCGCCGGCATCGCAGTATTAATTTACAGCCGAAATTCCAAGAACAGTTCAACCAAAAACTATCGGATAACTATTTCAATCGTTTATCCCAAGAAAATCTGATGAACAATGAGCTTTATCTCACCATGATTTATCGGCCTATCGTTGATGGTAAACGGTTTATTGACAAATCAGGAGACATTAACCGGCTTCGCAGTGAACAAGAACAAGCCATCAGCAAATTAAATGAGCTGGCAACCAACCTTGAGGCCGTATTAAAAGACTACATGCCTTACCGACTCGGCATGTATGAGGGAAAAAACGGTCAAATATTTTCAGAAACATTGGAGCTATTCGGTTACATTCTCAACCGTGTTAATGACCCAGTTCCTGTATTAGAAGCCCCTGTCTACAACTATCTACCGCTTAGCCGTCATTTATTTTCATCAAAAACGGGCGACTATATTGTTCGCTCTCCCGAAGGGAAAAACCGATACGGCGCCATGCTCAATCTCAAAGAGTATCCTGACGGCACTTATCCGGGCATTCTAAATGGCCTTAAATATCTGGATATGGAATACGTTATTACTCATAGCTTCAGCCCCATCAGCCGGTATGATGCTATGAAGACCCTTGAGCGTACTCGCGGCATGATGATTTCTTCCGGCGATAAATCTTTTACCCAAATTGCCGAACTGGATCATGCAATGGATCAACTTGCATCTGGCAATTTCGTATTAGGCGGCTACCACTTCAGCCTTGCTATTTATGCCGACAGCCAAGAACAGCTTTCACAAAACCTCGCGGCGGCTCGTGCCGAGCTCTCGAATGCAGGCTTTGTTACCACAAAAGAAGATTTAGCCGTTTGCGCCGCTTTTTATGCTCAATTACCAGGTAACTGGAAATACCGCACCCGCATTGCCAATTTATCTTCGCTCAATTTCTTAGGCCTTTGCCCTCTGCATAACTTTGCAACCGGCAAACGTGACCAAAACCCGTGGGGGCAATGTGTTACCGTTTTGCAAACCACCAACGGCCAACCTTATTATTTTAACTTTCATGCTACCCATGAAAGTGAAAACTCCGAAGGGGAAAAAGCCATTGCCAATACTATGGTTATCGGCAAATCCGGTACTGGTAAAACTGCATTGATCAATTTTCTGCTTAGCCAAGTACAGAAGTACGATCCTAAACCCACTATTTTCTTTTTCGACAAAGACCGAGGCGCTGAAATTTTCGTCCGCGCTTGCGGCGGCACTTATATGGCTTTGGAAAGCGGCCAACCTACCGGCTTTAACCCTTTCCAATGTGAAAACACCGAAACCAACGTGCAATTTTTGTGCAACCTGATGAAGCAATTAGGCGGTAAAGATCATTATACTGCTGCGGAAGACGCCGACGTATTGCGTGCCGTTCGCGCGATGCTTGATACGCCTATGCATCTGCGCAATATTTCCAACTTCCAAAAATCACTACCTAACACAGGCGATACTTCGCTCTACGCCAATATTCGGAAATGGACGCAAGGCAACAGCTTGGGTTGGGTATTCGACAATCCGCAAGACCGCATCGACTTTACCAACGCCAACATTATCGGCTTCGACTACACCGATGTGATTGAAAATCCTCAAGTGCGCGATCCGATTATTACTTATCTCATTCACCGCATGGAAAGCTTAATTGACGGCCGACGTTTTATTTATATTATGGATGAATTCTGGAAAATTCTTGATGGTGAAGGCGGCTTGAAAGAATTTGCCAAAAATAAACAGAAAACCATTCGTAAACAAAATGGTTTGGGCATTTTCGCTACCCAATCACCCGAAGACGCTCTAAAAAGCGATATTTCTGCGGCTCTGATTGAACAAACCGCAACCATGATTCTCTTGCCCAACCCTAATGCAGACCGAGGGGATTATATTGAAGGCCTCAAACTAACCGATGCCGAATATCAAGTGGTAAAAAGCCTAGATGAACGTTCCCGCTGTTTTCTGGTCAAACAAGGTCATGCTTCTGCCGTTTGTCAGCTCAATCTGCGCGGCTTTGACGACGAATTAGCCGTGATTTCTGCCAGTACCGACAATATCGATATTATGGATAGAATCATTAAAGAAACTGCGACAGAGCATGGTATTGAATTAAACGCCGTGCATCCGGAACAATGGCTGCAAGATTTTTATAACAACCGCAAAGGCTCAGGAAAAAGAAGCTCCTCTGCCGAAGTGCAAAAAAATGCCGTCTGAAACTAAAAATTTGGGTGAAAAAAATGAAAACAAAATTCTCAATCCGCAAAACAGCCATTGTTATATCTGCCAGCATCATATTGGCCACACAACCGGTCTTGGCTACCGGCATCCCCACCTTTGACGCAGGGGCTGTTGCGCAAGCGATACAACAACTTCTACAAAACTTTGAGCATTATGCAAAAACATACAAACACTGGAAAAGCGAAGCAAAGCACTGGACAGCAGAACTGAATGCAAAAATACGCGGAGCCCTTTCCAGACTGGATAGAGTGAAACCCACCCCTGAGATGACGCAAGAAGAATTTAAGCAAATTTTTGATGGCCGTAATTTAAGATGTGCCGGCCTGAATAATGAAGACTCAAAAAAACTCTGCTTCGAAGCCGTGAGATTGGATAAACAAGAAATAGATCTGTATTTCGAAGCAGAAAAAGCGGTCAGCCAGCTGATGACAAAGCTTGATGCAACATGGGAAAACTACCAAAAGAATGTAGGCGGAAAAAATAATACGGAGCAATTGAAAAGTATAGAAGATGATCTTGATAATCAGCTTCAAGCCATTGAAATTGCGATGAAAAGCTATGATCATAAAATCAAAATGCTACAAGCCCGGCAAAAAATGGTTGAAAAATCCAGAATAGAAGTGGTTCAGAGCCAGATACAAGGCGCACCGCCCAATGCAGTAACCACCAACATTGCCAAAGTTGCTACACAGGGTGCCGCCGTCTTGTTTTTGAGCTCCAGAACAGAGGATTATAAAAACAGAGCGAAAGGCCTTCGCAAAGAAAGCGCTAATAGATCCAAAAATATGTTTTGATTTTCGTTTTCAGAAAGATAAATTAATATGGGAAATCTAATTTCGGGGGCTGCCGAGCTGGCACTCTACACTAGTATCCGCGATTATATCTATGCTCGGATAGAATATCTGACTGAGCATGTATTATCTAAAAATCTTACTCTGGCCTTAATCATTATCATCAGCCTGCTCACTGTATGGGTAATGATTCAGGGTTTTATGATTGCCACCGGTCGCAGCCAAGAAGGCCTGAAAGGCTTCGCCTTCAATCTAGGCAAAACCTATTTTATCGTTGCCATGGCTTTGGGCGTTGCTTCATCCAGCGGATTTGCCTTACGCACCTTAACCGATACTCTTGCCGACGGCATGTCTGAAATCATGCGCGGCGACAGTAAGGCCGGCAGCGCATGCCTGACTAAAAGCACCGACAGCTTCGTTGGCTGTAAAATCGACCAAAATCTTACTATGACCCAATCCCTTATGGGATTGATGAATAGAATTGATACCGTGGAAGGCGATGAAACGATTGCCCAACAGATCAACCAAGCCAAATGGTTTGCAGGGGTGGGCTCCGCAGGGCCCGGAGTTGTGGCCGGTACCATGCTGATTGTGTTCCGTATTACCATGGCGCTGTTTATCGGCTTCGGCCCCATCTTTATTCTCTGCCTGCTGTTTAAAAAAACTGCTCCCTTATTCCAAAGATGGCTTCACTACGGCCTAGCCACCATGTTTGCCGGGGTTACGCTGGGCGTGATGGCAGATATCGCGACGGACTTAGTTAGCAATGTAAGCTATGCCTTATTTTTTGGAAAAGAGGCCTTTTCCTGGGTCGGTGTTAATGTTAACGGCCTGATGGATATGGCCACTCAGCAACTCGGCCTCGGCATTATTCTTTCCACTCTGCTGATTACGGTGCCGCCTCTGGCCGGCGCATTCTTCAATGGCTTGGCCGGCTCTGCTTCCGGTTATAATGTTTTCTCCGGCTTTGATAAAAGCGACAAGAAAAACCAAGTCAACCCGAATGTTGACGGCGGGGCCAGTTATCAGTCGACAGGAGGGCAAAACTCGGCAGGGGCTAATTTACAGAAACCAGTAAGCAGTATCACTAATCAAGCAAGAAACGTATGGCTTTCAAATTCCAACACCCAATCCACCGATGCACTCAAAAGTTCATCAAGTACCAATCCACTGAACCCAACAAAATAGTGGGGCCAAATAAAGGAGTTTAAACATGAAACGATTTATCCCCATCTTATTATTAGGGTTCTCTGCTCCTGTTACACTCGCTTGTGGTTCGGTAAGCGACCCTCATTGTATGGAACCTGTATTACATGACCCCAACTCGCCCCATTATATTGGGGGGAATGGCGGTGGCGGTTACAGCGCACCTAGCCCAAGGAAAGTCATCACCATCAGAATACCTGATTCATGGGGGGCTATATCTCTGAATAATAAAACTCATATTATGGATAACATGATAGAGCAGCCCAGTGAAAGGGCAGCAAAGAAAAAAGTCTTGGAAAGTTGCCGACAGCGAAGTCCTGATGATGCAAAAGACGCCTGCACGACCATATTCACTTTTCGCAACGGATGGGCAACCGTTGCAGAAGGTAAAACCCCCAAAGGCTGGTATACTGTGCCAGCAACAGGGCCAACCAAAGAAGCAGCGGAAGCCAATGCCGTTGCCGAATGCACAAAAGACGGGGCTAAAGACTGTAAAATTATCGTGCCAACTTTTGCTTCGCTGCCCAAATAAAGCTTACCTTGATATTCAGACAGGCATTCGTATCAATGCCTGTCTGAAAACTTTTATAGAAAGAACATGGATTCCCTACGCACCCAATCCACCGATGCACTCAAAAGTTCATCAAGTACTAATCCGCTGAATCCTATAAAATAATGAACCCGAATAAAGGAGTTTAAACATGAAACGATTTATCCCCATCTTATTATTAGGGTTCTCTGCTCCTGTTACACTCGCTTGTGGTTCGGTAAGCGACCCTCATTGTATGGAACCTGTATTACATGACCCCAACTCGCCCCATTACCTTGGAAATGAGGGAAGCAGTTACAGCGCACCTAGCCCAAGAAAAGTCATTACCATCAGAATACCAGATTCTTGGGGGGCCATATCTCTAAATCAAAAAACCGGTACCCTAGAAAATACGCTTAACCAGCCCAGCAAGAAAGCGGCAGTGAAAAAAGTGCTGAAAACCTGCCGAGAGGAAAGCTCTGATGATACAAAAGACGCCTGTGTGACCCTATTCACTTTCCGTAACGGCTGGGCAACCGTTGTAGAAGGTAAAACTCCAAAAGGCTATTTTACCTACGCAGAAGGGGGCCCTACCAAGGAAACAGCGGAAGCTAATGCCATCGCCGGATGTAAAAAATACGGTGGCACAGACTGCAAAATCATTGCTCCGGCTTTTGCTTCGCTGCCCAAATAAAGCTCAACTTGATATTCAGACAGGCATTCGTATCAATGCCTGTCTGAATACTTTTATAGCTTAGTCTTTCAGTATTTAGAAAAAGCATAGATTCCCTACACACCCAATCCGCCGAACCCTATAAAATAATAGCCACAAATAAAGGTGTTTAAATATGAAACGATTTATCCCCATCTTATTATTAGGGTTCTCCGCCCCTCCCGCACTTGCTTGTGGTTCGGTAAGCGACCCCCATTGTATGGAACCTGTATTACATGATCCCAATTCGCCCCATTATCTTGGGAACGAAGGAAGTAGCTACCAACAACCTTCAAAAAAAGTTATTTTGATCAAAAAACCTGATGCTTGGGGCGGGGTTTCTATCAACAAGTTGACAGGTTCTATGTACAACACAATAGAGCAACCGAGTAAAAAAGCTGTAGAGAAAAAACTTATTGAAATATGTGAAAGCGAAAGTACTGTAAAAGGTAAATGTCAAGTAATCTTAGCATTTGCTAATGGCTGGGGAGCTGTAGCAGCCGGTAAAGATACTACTGATTACTTTACGTTTGGCTCAGCAGGAAATACTGCTGCCGAAGCAGAAACTGCTGCCATAGCAGGTTGTCAAAAACATGGGGCAAGAAATTGCAAAATTACTGCCCCAACTTTTTCTTCACTACCTAAATAAAACGACCTTACTTTTTCAGACAGGCTTTTCTATTAAATGCCTGTCTGAAAACTTTTATAGCTTAGTCTTCCAGTATTTAGAAAAAGCATAGATTCCCTACGCACCCAATCCACCGATGCGCTCAAAAGTTCATCGAGTACCAATCCGCTGAATCCTATAAAATAATGGCCCCAAATAAAGGAGTTTAAACATGAAACGATTTATCCCCATCTTATTATTAGGGTTCTCTGCTCCTGTTACACTCGCTTGTGGTTCGGTAAGCGACCCTCATTGTATGGAACCTGTATTACATGACCCCAACTCACCCCATTACCTTGGAAATGAGGGAAGCAACTACCAGCAACCCTCAAAAAAAGTTATCTTGATCAAAAAACCTGATGCTTGGGGAGGAGTATCTCTAAATGAAACAACAAGTACCCTATACAATACGGTAGAACAACCAAGTCCCAAAGCCACAAGAAAAAAATTGCTGGAAATCTGCAAAGAAGAGAGTAGAAAAGCCAATGTCAAAGAAGCATGTAGTGTAACCTTGGTTTTTTCAAATGGTTGGGGAACCGTTGCGGCAGGGGAGACACAAAATGGAAACTTTTCATTTTCAGCCTCTGGGGCAACAAAGGAAGAAGCAGAAGCTAATGCTATAGCAGGTTGTATGAAGTATGGAGCAAAAAACAAAGTCAGAAGTTGCAAAATCATTGTTCCAACTTTTTCTTCACTACCTAAATAAAACGACCTTACTTTTTCAGACAGGCTTTTCTATTGAATGCCTGTCTGAATACTTTCAATACAACCTGAAAGGTTTTGCATCCAATCTGGGCAAAACCTACTTTATCGTTGCCATGGCTTTGGGCGTTGCTTCATCCAGCGGATTTGCCTTACGCACCTTAACCGATACTCTTGCCGACGGCATGTCTGAAATCATGCGCGGCGACAGTAAGGCCGGCAGCGCATGCCTAACCAAAAGCACCGACAGCTTCGTGGGCTGTAAAATCGACCAAAATCTTACTATTACTCAATCCATTATAGGCTTGATAAATAAAATAAAGACTTGCCCTTGCAAAATATCTCTCTCCTCTTCTAGAATCAACAAACTTCAAACAGCTTTAATAATTTAATAAGGGGAATCATCATGAAAAAAGCGATATTAGCGGCCTTTCTGGCATTGGCTTTCGGAGTATCTATTGCCAAGCCTTATCCGCAACATGATGTAAAACAAGATGTCTTGGGCAATAAACGTTTCAACCTTGCCGCCGCCGAACGAATTATGCAGGATATCAGCGAGCATGCACGCGATTATCCTACCCGTTTTGACAACGAAGCAGATAAAAAGCGTGCCGGGGCTGATGCGGTTCAATTGTCGAACATTTATCGGGCTTTATTAAGAGCAGGGGTTGTTAAGCCCAAAGATGCGGCATATCCTTCAACACTTCGGCATATCGCCCGCTTGGGCTGGATGGCTTATAACATGGACGTGAATGTACCGGTTACAGCGCAAATCGCCGACGAACACTATCGCTTATTGTTAAGTGCGCTGCCATCCAAGTCTGAAGAGCAAGCCAAAATGCAGACCGAATATGGCATTTTTCTGGACGCTATCGGCCAAAACGGCACGGCGATAAAGATGTTGAAACAATCTTTAAATAATGGGAATGCGGCAGCTCGCAAGCCTTTGGCGATGGCATTGATCGGGCATGGGAAGAAAGAAGAAATCATTGCCTTAATGCGAACTTATACGAAAGAGTTTCCTCAGGATAAACAGGCAAAAGATTTGCTTCATGCATTGGAAAACGGGCAGATTAAGCTAAAGGTTATTCCATAAAACTTGGAATATCAATATGGCGGCTGCCATGCCAAACCGCCTGCTTTGTTGATTATTCTCTTTTTCAGACAGCCTTTTCGGTGAGAAAGGCTGTCTGAAAAACATCAGGCGCCCAAGCAATATTCTTATCTATTTTAAAGCGGCATCTTGTATCATATCATTTTGAACGCCCACTCTTATATCATTCTCAAATTACAAAATGTTAAACCGCTATCTGGCTCTGGCCATCAATGAATTCAGGTCTTTATTCACCATCAGTCCAAACCGCCGCCCCGTCGGATTGGCTATCTCGTCCGCGTTGTCGTTGGGGCTGCCGTTATTTATCGGTCAATATTTCGGCCATCCGAACTACGGGCTGGTTTCCAGCCTGGGCGGTTTGATTTTCCTTTATCTTCCGGGCACCCATCTGATTCATCGCATGATCAGTATGTTGTGCATTACTTCATTAATATCCGGCTGCTTTTTTTTCGGGCTGATCGCATATCATTTCCCTTTGCTGCACATCCCCGTTGCTTTTTCTATGACCATGCTGGTAGGTATTTTATGCCGTTTTTTCAACGTGCCGCCACCACGCATTATGTTTTTTCTGATGGCCGCCATGATTGGCATGTATCTGCCGCATCCGGTTGAGGCCATACCTTTATTGACTGGGCTGCTGTTTCTCGGCGCGCTGAATGCCTGCCTGATTGCATTTGTTTATAGCCTTTTCCGCTTATGGAAAGGCGATACCGTACAGCCGCCTCCTGAAATGGATAAAGATATACACGGGGTTGTTGTGAGCGCGCTGATTATTGCCGCCTTCACGGCCGGGGCTTTGACGCTGGCTGAAATTTTGCAATTGGATCGGCCTTATTGGGTACCGATTTCCTGCATCGCCATCATTCAAGGGCTGGACTTTCGGACGGCCTGGACGAGACAACTGCATCGGATTATCGGCACGACCTTGGGGCTAGGTTTGACCTGGCTGCTGTTGTTGCTGCCGATAAACGGCTGGTGGGTGTGCTTGTTGCTTACCTGCTTGAGCTTTATTACTGAACTGTTGGTGGTTCGGCATTATGCGGCTGCGGTCATTTTTATCACGCCACTCACCATTTTCCTTGCGGAAGTGGGCGCCCGCACCCATTTAGACCCCTCTGCCTTGATGGCTTCGCGCTTCATCGATACGGTATACGGCTGCTTGTTTGGTTTAGCGGGCGCTTGGTTCTTGTATCAGAGCGGAAAGCAGGAAAAATGGACACAATGGTTGAAAAAGCGGTTTTAGAAATCAATAAAAATGCCTGTCTGAACACATTTTCAGACAGGCATTAATTAATTATCAGCCCACATCACAAGAAACCCGAATATTAATCGGATAAAAAGGCTGTTTCGCCGATGCTTTCAATCTGCCAACCCGCTCCGTCGAATAACAGACGGGAAACGGAAGCATTATCGACGCTGCGGTATTCGATACAGTCAAAATCAATGCTTTTCAAAATTGCCGTAATCGACATCCCGTGCGACACCACCAACACCCGCGATAAGCCGCTGCTTTTTTCCGCCACTTCAGCCATGCCGCGTTTCAGGCGGCCGACAAAACGCGCCTCGTTTTCAGCCAAACCCAACGGGTCGGCCACGGCAACGGTTTCCGCCAGAAGATGATGCCTGGCATTGCGGTAAGCCTGCAACCACGTTTCCTCATCCGGCAGATTCAAAGCGGCGGCCATGATTTCATGAAAACGGCCGTTCAATTCGCCTTCCAAGCCGCCGAAACAGTATTCGCGCAAATCCGGTAGCTGAATTGGCGACAGATCGGATTGCAACGCATTGGCCAAAATAATGCGGGCGGTTTCCGCTGCTCGCGGCGCCGTGCTGGAAAAAGCGGCGTCGAAACGAATGCCGCGTTCGGCCAGGCCGCGCCCCAGACGCGCCGCCACATCGCATCCTTCCGGCGTAAGCGGCGAATCGCTCCAACCCTGCAAGCGGCCGGTCGTATTGAATACGGTTTTTCCGTGGCGAACCAAATAAACTTCCAAAGCCATATTTCCAATCCTTGTTAAAATATTTTCAGACAGGCTTTCAGCCGTATCAGCGACATCCGACAAACCGTGGCTCGCAAAAACCTCCCCGCCTGCGCTTGTTCACAAACCGCGCTACTTCATCTTGCCTGTTTGGGGTGTCACCACCATCAAAGTTTCCCGCTTGGCGTTAAGCAGGCGAGCGGCTTCTTGAATATCCTGCATGCTGACCTGCGCCAACCGGCTGCGCAAAGCAGCTTCATCGCGATAGCTGAAGCCGTGGCTTTCCAGCGTGCCGATAAGCCGGGCTTGCGAATCCATCGAATCTTTACTGAAAATCTCAGAAGCTTCCATCTGCGAGCGTACGCGCGCCAGCTCCTGCTGGCTAACGCCGTTGGCCGCAATATCGGCGATTTCACGACGAATTTCATCGGCCAAACTCTGCACGCTGGTGCCGGCGGAAGGCATCGCGGTTACCATAAATAAAGAGGAAGCGCGGGCAAACATCTCGTAGGAAGCGCCGATATCGGCGGCTTTCTGGCGACCGCGCACCAGATTTTTCTGCAATCGGCTGGAACTGTTGCCGCCGAGAATATCGCTCAGCATATCCAGTGCATAAGGCATTTTGTCGTCCAAATGATGCAAGGCTGGTACCCGATAAGCCAGCATAAAGATGGGCTGGGCGGTAATCGCCTGCGTGCTGCCCGATTGCTGCGTGCGTACCTGAGCTTCGTCCAGCGAATTGCGGCGCGGCAGTTTGCGCGAGGGAATCGCTGCAAATTGTTTTTCCACTTCAACCATGGTTTGCTCGGCATCCACATCGCCCACAATCACTAAAGTGGCGTTATTGGGTGCATACCAAGTATGATACCAACGGCGCAAATCATTTGGCTTAAGTTTATCCAAATCGGCCGCATAGCCAATAACCGGCGCACGATTGGCAGGCTTTTGATACACTTTAAGCAGCAGATGCTCCCACAGCTTGCCGGAGGGGCTGTCTTCCGAACGCATCCGCCGCTCTTCGCGGATAACCTTCATTTCGTTGTTAAAGTCGCGGTCGCTGAAATTCAGATTGACCATGCGGTCGGCTTCCATTTCCAACACTTTCGGCAGGTTTTTAACCGCCACGTCGGTAACGTATACCGTTTCTTCGCGCGTGGTGTAGGCATTATCGCGCCCTCCGAGTTCGGCCACGCGGCGTGAAAACTCACCGGAAGGCACTTTCGCCGTACCCTTAAACATCATATGTTCGAGCGCATGGCTCAGGCCGGTTTTGCCTGGCGCCTCGTCAAGACTGCCCACTCTAAACCACATCCGCGACACCGCTACCGGCGCGCGCTTGTCTTCTTTGATAATCACGTTCATACCGTTGGGCAAGGTGCGTTTGAGCGTTTGGGCACCGGCAGGCAGGGTAACGGCCAGCATAAAAGCAAGCAAAGTTGGGCGTAACATACGGTTTTTCCTATATCAAAACACTGGCATCATAAAACAAAAAGGCCCGATTGGAAAAGCACACGGCAAAGCCTGTCTGAAAAACCGGCGTAAAATTTACTCGCCAGACAGGCTTGAACGTTTCATAATCTGCGCTTTACGATAATGATTCACACACAACCATGACCGCTCTGAACATTACCCACGCATACAAAACTTATGCCAACGGGTTTACCGCGCTGCAAGATGTCAGCTTTGATGTTGCGGAGGGCGAATTTTTCGCCCTGCTCGGCCCTAACGGCGCGGGCAAAACCACGTTGATTTCCGCCATGGCAGGCCTTATCCGACTCTCCGCCGGTCATATTTCGATAATGGGTTTCGACACAGTCAACCAAGCGCGGGAAGCACGCATGAATTTGGGCGTTGTGCCGCAAGAATTGGTTTACGACCCATTTTTTACTGTACGCGAAGCACTTCATTTTCAATCGGGTTACTTCGGCATTAAAAAAAATGATGATTGGATAGACGAAATCCTTGCCAATCTCGGCCTCGAAGACAAAGCCGAAACCAATACGCGCAATCTCTCCGGCGGCATGAAACGCCGCGTGATGGTGGCTCAGGCTTTGGTGCACCGCCCGCCGGTTATCGTTCTGGACGAACCAACCGCCGGCGTAGACGTGGAATTGCGCCAAAGCCTCTGGGCCTTTATGCGACGGCTCAACCAGCAAGGCCACACCATCATCCTGACCACACATTACCTTGAAGAAGCTGAAGAAAACTGCCGCCGCATCGCCGTGATGAAGAAAGGCCGGCTGGCCGCACTCGATAAAACTGAAAACCTGCTTCACGACGAAAAAGGCGTCAGAGCGGAAATCTTGCTGGATGCGGCACTGCCTGAAATTTTGAGCGGGAAAGTAGAGCAGCAAAACGGCCTGCAATACATTTTGCGTTTAGCAAGCTATAGCGAGCTGGCCGACATGCTGATTTGCCTGAAAACAGCAGGCGTAGGCATGGTGCATATGAGTATTCTGGAAAAAGACTTGGAACAGGTGTTTACCAAACTGGCGGGAGAAGCCCGATGAACATGACCGGATTTTCCACTCTGCTGCGCAAAGAAATCATGCGCTTTACCAAAGTGTGGCTGCAAACCATAGGAGCGCCGGTTTTAACCGCCCTGCTTTATCAGCTGATTTTTGCACAGGCCATCGGCAAGCATGTCGAAGTTCTGCCCGGCGTCGCCTATAACGCTTTTCTGATTCCCGGGCTTGTGATGATGAGCATGATGCAAAACGCTTTTGCCAACAGCGCATCCAGCCTGATTCAGTCTCGCATTACCGGCAATCTGGTTTTTATTCTGCTGCCGCCGATTTCCAACGCCGCATTCTTTCTAGCTTACGTTGTCGCCAGCGTGTTGCGCGGGTTGGTTGTCGGCGCGGGGGTTCTGGCAGCTACCGTATGGTTCGGCCTGCCGATGCCGCATAATATCGGCTTTATATTGGCGTTTGCCTTAAGCGGCTGCCTTTTCATGGCATCGCTAGGCTTGCTGGCCGGCATCTGGGCGGAAAAATTCGACCAATTGGCCGCCTTTCAAAACTTCCTGATTATGCCGCTTACGTTTCTCTCCGGCGTGTTTTATTCCATTGCCAACCTGCCGGCATTCTGGCAAGCGGTCAGCCACGCCAATCCGGTGTTTTACATGATAGACGGCTTCCGCTACGGCTTTTTCGGCGCGTCCGACGCATCGCCTTGGCTTTCGCTTACCGTGTCGGCCGGTTTCGCCGTTGCCGTGTCGGCCGTTACGTTCAAAATATTGCAATCCGGCTGGAAACTGCGAGCTTAAAAGCCTGTCTGAAAACATCGCAACACAAACCCCCTGCTGCGAAACTGCAAACAGGGGGTTATTTTGTACGGCACACCAGCAATCAGCGGATAACAAAGCTGCTAAGGGTTTAAATAAGACATCGGGTTGACTGCTTTGCCATTCACCCGCACCTCAAAGTGCAGCTTCACGCGGTCGGTCTCGCTGTCGCCCATCGTACCGATTTGCTCGCCCGCTTTGACGATTTGATCTTTTTTAACCAGAATCCGGTCATTATGCGCATAAGCGGTAAGCGTGCTGCGGTTATGACTGATGAGAATCAGTTTGCCATATCCTCTTACGCCTTCTCCGGCAAACAACACTTTACCTCCCTCGGCCGCTTTCACCGGCGTGCCGCGTTCTCCGGCAAAATCGATGCCTTTATTGGTAGTTCCGTTATAATTGGCGATAATCTGGCGGTTATCAACCGGCCATTGCATCGGAATCGCCGTATTAATCGGTTTCACTTCCCGAGCACCCGAATTGGGGCCGGTTTTGTTGCTTACTTTAATCACTTGGCCGACTTCAATGTTGGTCGGATCAGACAGATTATTCCACTTGGCCAGCGTAGCGGCGCTTTGGCCAAAACGCAAACCGATGCGGTATAAATTATCACCGCTTTGAATACGGTAATAACCGGGCGGCACGGGTCCGGTGCTACTCGGCCCGTTGACACAGGCGGCGGTTGACAGAATGGCGCAGGTCAAAGCAGCCTGCACAAATCGGGAAAAAATAGCGTTCGTTTTCATAGGTTGCTAAGGATAAACAAATCCGTTGGTTTTGGCGCCTGCTTTACCTTTTTTTACGGCGGCAGGCACATGTGGTATTGCTTGAAAACCGAGGCTTTGCCGTTATGTTAAAAGCCATCGTGAAGAAGGATTCATTATATGCAATATTTTGGCGTTTTATTTCTGGTCATGCTGTTTATGGAAATCATGTCCATTGTATGGATGGCGGATTGGCTGGGCGGCGGTTTAACGCTTTTTTTGATGATTGGCAGCTTTATTCTCGGAACATTCATGCTGCGGCGCATCGGTGCTTCCGGCATCCTGCTCGCGGCGGCAACCGTACGCGGCGGCGGCAAAGTATCGTTCTATCAATTACTCTGGCCTATCCGCTACGCCGTCGCTTCGGTTTTGCTGATGAGCCCGGGTTTTGTTTCCACGCTAAGCGCTGTTATCCTGATGTTGCCTTTTAAAGGCAAACCGGTTGCCGACTTAAGCGGTGCACAAGGTTATACCGATAACAGCCATGGTGGTTTCAGCTATACAAACCAAGCCGGCGGCAACGCCGACGACATTATCGAAGGAGAATACACCGTAACCAGCGATTCTGCCAACCGCAAAACACCGGATTATTTGGAAGACAAATCAAAATAGCCTCAACCATTCAAAATGCCTGTCTGAAAACATTTTCAGACAGGCATTCATTTTTATAAGTTTATAAGCTTATTTTTTCGCTTTCACTTCGGTTACAAAGCCAACTTTGCCAACACCTGCATCTTTGGCCGAATTCAACGCTTGAGCTACGGCATTGTAAGATACGTCTTTATCCGCATCAATCGCCAGAATCACATCAGGGTTTTTCGACTTGGCTTCTTTGAGCACTTCGTCCAAATCTGCCTGAGAGGTTTCTTTGTCATCTAAAAAATATTTGCCGTTCACATCAATCGCCAGGCGCAAAGGCTCTTTAGGCTCGTCTTTCGGCTTCGCCTGCTCCGAGGCTGTCGGCAGCTGGATGGGGATAGAATGGGTTAGCACCGGCATGGTAATCATGAATACAATCAAGAGCACCAGCATCACATCGACCAGCGGCGTCACATTCATATCCGCCATCGGCGCATCATCGCCATGTTCCATATTTCCAAAAGCCATAACAGGTTACTCCTTATTATTCAGAATCTGAACATACAATTCGTGTGCGAAAGACTGCATATCCTGCCCTAATTTTTTATTACTGCGCACCAAAAAGTTATAAGCCAACACCGCAGGAATCGCCACGAACAAACCGAATGCGGTTGATACCAACGCCTCGCCAATCGGGCCGGCCACAGCCGCAATACTCATTTGCCCACTCTGGCTGATGTTAATCAGCGCATGGTAAATGCCCCACACCGTACCAAACAGGCCGATAAACGGCGCGGTTGCGCCAATCGAAGCCAGCGCAGTCATACCACCCTCAAACTGACGCATAATGGCTCCGCTTTTATGATGAATCTGGCGCATCACAAATTCATTTAACGGCAGATGCGCAGTCAGGTCATTTGAATTGCCGCTATGGTAAAGCTTATTCGCCCGCACCACATCAACCAGCAATTCGCCCATCGGCGAGCTGGCCTCTCCCGCCATCTTCTCGGCATCCTTCCAAGATTTATTCGACCAAACCGCACCATGAGTCTGCGCATTCGCAGATTTGGCCTTCATCAATTTCAGAACGCGGATGATGATAATCGTCCAAGTCGAAATACTCATCAACACCAAAATCACAAACACCGAAATCAAAACGGCATCGCCCGATTGGAATATTAAAGATAAATTCATAAATGCTTCCGTTACTAAAAATAAATCGATTCTTGTTAAACTATTTTTTCAGGCAGGCCTTTGCAACAGGCCTCCGGCATATAAAAATGCAGTGTAAATCAGTTTAAAGAGAAAGAAACGTTGCCAACGTAAACGCCGGGGCCGCTGAACTTACTACTGTTACGCACGGTACGTTTAGCTTCATTATCCAACCGCGCATAACCGCTGCTCTTAACAACTTCAACGCTAACGCTTCCGCCGGGGCTGACCGTTGCCTTCAAGCGAACCACGCCCTCTTCGCCGATTTCTCTGGAGATGCTGGGATAATTCGGCACGCCGAACGAGCCTACATTTTTCACACCACCAGAACCAGATCCGCCACCGGAACCCGAGCCAGGGCCCGTCCCAGAACCTTTACCGGAACCAGAGCCCGAGCCAGATCCAGAACCTGAACCAGATCCGTTGCCGGTGCCTTTACCAGTGCCCATGCCGCTGCCATTACCACCGGCTTCCGTTTTATTACCGCCGTTGGCTCCGCCGCCCGGTTTTTGAACATATTCATCAACACTCGGCTTCGCTGCTTTCGGCTTAGGTTGAGGCTCATTTTTTACCGGAGGAACCGGTTCGGGTTTAGGCTCCGGTTTCGGTTCAACTTTCGGCTCGGGTTTAGGTTCGATTTTTGGTTTAACCTTAGGTTCGGGTTTTGGTTTCGTTTGAAAATCAGCCTCTTTCCGGGTCTCTTTCACAGTGGCGATTTTCGGCTTGGCCGTTTCAACTTTTTTCTCTATCGGCTTGGGCTTAGGTTTAGGCTTTTCCACCGGCTTCGGTTCCGGTTTCGGATCGGGCACAACTTCTGACGGAGCCGGCTCGCCACCTGCACCGCCGCCTCCGCCTCCGCCTCCCGCATCACCTAAATCGACGAATTCAATTTCCATGATTTCGGCCGGCTTCGGGGGCGTCACTTTCCACAATGCCACAATCAGTCCAACGTGTAACAAAGTTACCAGCAGCAAGACTGAGGGCTTTAAAATTCGTTCGTTATCCATAGAGAGCGCATCTTAATAGCAACCATTTCCATTTGCAAATGATTTTCATATTTCTAAGGAACTCCTACCTTTTATCATTTTTTTTTACCGAATAATAAAATGCCTGCCTGAAAAATGTTTTCAAACAAGCATTTGGCATAAACAATCGATTACACGACTAGAATTTATATTGCATAAAATAGTTTGTCGAATGGCACAATCAATGTCTGTTACATCTCAGAAAACCGTTTTATTCACATTTTAAATCTTTAGCGATTTGATTGAATTGCTCGTTCCCTGCTTTACAAGACTGCTCCTGCTCCGATTCGGACAATTGCATGATGCCTTTCTGGGTTTCCGCCAAACCGGCTTTTAAAGACTCTCCGGCGCCGCCCGCTTTTTCAAAGCATTGGTTCATTCGCTCAAAATAAGCCTCGCATCCTGCCGAAAGTTTGCCGGAAGCAGGGGCAGACGCGTCGGCACCGCCCGAAGCAGGCGCAGCAGGCGCGTGGTTTTTATTTTCTCCGCAGGCGGCCAATGCAAACGCAGCGGCAACGATAACAGCAAATAACGGTTTTTTCATTTTATAGAATTCTCTCTTTAAATATGGTTGAAATCATGATTATATATTTTAAATCAGCCTGTTATATCAAACAGGCATTTTCATTCTAACAAAAAGCCGATAAAACCTAAAGGTCATATTTCCATTTTCTTACTATCAAACTACACGAAAACCGCCAATCAAATATCCCTTCCGCCTATTTGAAAAGGAAAACAATATCGGGAATATTACCCTCCCGCACTTGAGGATAAAGGCGATTTATTCTAAAATAAACCGCTTCTAAAACGTTTAACTGTTTTAGCTAAAGCACGTCAGCAGCCGCCCGATGGCTATGCAACGTGTTTTTTTTCAGCCGTTTTCCAAGCAGCTCGAATTTTACGATTCAGGCCTCTAAATTCATTAAGATTACATAGGATCCTATCATGACAACCCCCGCAATCTTGGTTCTCGCAGACGGCAGCGTATTTCACGGCATTTCGGCCGGTTATCAGGGTGTTACTTCCGGCGAAGTGGTTTTCAACACCGCGATGACCGGTTATCAGGAAATCCTTACCGACCCATCTTATTGCAAACAAATCGTTACCCTCACCTATCCGCACATCGGCAATACCGGAACCAACGGAGAAGATGTAGAAAGCGATACCGTATACGCGGCAGGGCTGATTATCCGCGACCTGCCCTTATTGCACAGTAATTTCCGCAGCGAAGAAAGTTTGCAGCAATATTTGATCCGCAATAAAACCGTCGCCATTGCCGACATTGATACGCGCCGCCTTACCCGCATCTTGCGTGATAAAGGTGCACAGGCCGGTGCGATTCTAACCGGCGCCAATGCCACCGAAGAAAAAGCGCGCGAGCTGATTGCCGGTTTCGGTAGCATGGTGGGCAAAGACTTGGCCAAAGAAGTGGGCTGCAGCCAAAATTACGAATGGACACAAGGCGCATGGCAATTGGGCGAAGGCTTTGTTACGCCGTCGGAGCAGCCCTATCATGTAGTGGCTTATGATTTCGGCGTGAAAACCAATATCTTGCGCATGCTGGCTGCCCGCGGCTGCCGCCTGACCGTGGTTCCGGCCCAAACCAGCGCGGAAGACGTGCTGGCGTTGAATCCTGACGGCGTGTTTCTGTCAAACGGCCCGGGCGATCCCGAACCTTGCGACTACGCCATCCGTGCCATTCAAAAATTGCTAGACAGTAAAAAACCGCTGTTCGGCATCTGCCTTGGCCATCAGCTGCTCGGCCTTGCCTGCGGGGCGAAAACCAGCAAAATGCCTTTCGGCCACCACGGCGCCAACCATCCGGTGCAGGATTTGGATAGCCGCCATGTGATGATTACCAGCCAGAACCACGGCTTTCAAGTAGATGAAAACACGCTGCCGCCGCATGTTCGGGTGACCCATCGCTCGCTGTTTGACGGTACGGTACAAGGCATCGAGCTCACTGGCCAGCCGGCGTTCAGCTTCCAAGGCCACCCAGAAGCCAGCCCGGGCCCGCACGATGTAGCCTGCTTGTTTGATAAATTTATTGATAACATGAAAGCGGCAAAAGCCGTTTGAAAATTAAGGCGCTTGCTTCAACAACAAACCATCCGCGCTCAAACACACACATAAAAACAAAGCCTGTCTGAAAAATAATTTTCAGACAGGCTTTGTTTTAATTATCGATGCAAGGCCATATTGTCGCGGTGAATCAGCTCGTCTTCATGGGCATAGCCCAACTTCAAGGCGATTTGGTCGGACGGCGTTTGCAAAATGCGGAGGGTCTCTTCGCTGCTGTAATTGGTTAGGCCGCGGGCAATTTCTCGGCCTTCGCTGTTCAACACGGCAACCAACTCGCCGCGGTAGAAATGGCCGTTGACCCGAATGCAGCCCACCGGCAACAAACTGCCGTGTTGCTCGGCCAATGCGCGTTCGGCGCCTTTATCCACCACCACGCTGCCCACCATCTGCACATGGCCGAGCAACCATTGTTTGCGGGCGTTAATGCGGCTTTGCTCGCTGGTAAACAAGGTTCCGATGCTTTCACCTTTCAACAAACGAATCAAAACATTCTTTTCCCGCCCCGATGCAATCACGGTGCATGCGCCGCTCAAAGCGGCTCGCTTGGCGGCCAGCACTTTGGTATACATACCGCCGGTGCCGACGCTGCTGCCCGCACCGCCCGCCATGTTTTCCAATTCGGGATGAGCGGCGGAAATCCGGTGCATGAATTGTGCGGTTGGGTTCTTGCGCGGATCGCTGTCGTACAAACCTTGCTGATCGGTCAGAATAATCAAGGCATCCGCTTCAATCAAATTGGCAACCAACGCGCCCAGCGTATCGTTATCGCCCAACTTGATTTCATCGGTAGTAACGGTGTCGTTTTCATTAATTATGGGCACAATACCCTTTGCCAACAGCGTTTTCAACGTACTGCGGGCATTGAGGTAACGGGTGCGGTTGCTTAAATCATCGTGTGTCAGCAAAATCTGCGCGGTATGGATGTGGTGCGGAGCAAACGCCGTTTCGTAAGCTTGCGCAATGCCCATCTGCCCAACTGCGGCGGCGGCCTGCAGTTCGTTGACGGCGGTCGGCCGTTTCGGCCAGCCCAGCCGCTTAATGCCCTCGGCAATGGCACCGCTCGAAACAAAAACCACATCAACACCTTGCCGATTTAAAGCGGCAATTTGCCCCGCCCAATTGCTCAACGCGGCCTGGTCGATGCCCCTGCCCTCGGCCGTAACCAAACTGGAGCCGGCTTTTACCACAATGGTTTTGACACCGGCCAGATTCTCTATATTTTTCTGCATAATCAATCTTTCAGACAGGCATGGTTAATCGTGGTTTTTCGTATGCCAGAAATAGCGCCATACGAAACAAGGAAAAGCAAACACCAAGTAAAGGCACACCACCACCACATAAAATTCCCAACCTTGCGGATGCACCGAACCCGACCGGCTCTCCAACACATACGACAGCACGGCAGTCAGGCCGAAACCTGCCGCCAATTCCAGCAAATGGTGAACAAACCGCTTACGCTGAAGAGCAATAACGCCGAACCAACGCTGAGTCAGGAAAGGAGCATTGGCAAAAATCAACGCCAACAGCAGCAAAATATACATGGAAGAATTCATAAGCTTCGGTCTGATTGTTTCAGACAGGCATTATGAAGATTCAAGCCTGTCTGAAAACGATTGGCAAACACGGTTTTATCGCTACCGCAAAAACATTATCATAACAAAAACGGCAACCCCGCGGCTGCCGTTTCACACTTTTCAGACAGGCATCAAATCACCTGCTTCAAAGCATCAACACACCATTGCATCACACTAGCCGGCAACACGCCCCACAACAGCAATAAAAAGGCGTTTACAGACAGCAAACCTTTCACCGGGAAACCGCCGCCAATCGGACGATCGGTTGGCGCAGGATCAAAATACATCACCTTTACCACCCGCAGATAATAGAACGCACCAATCAGCGACATCACCACGGCAAACACGGCCAGCCACACATGATGCGTGCTCAGCATCGCATTAATCACTGTAAATTTGGCATAAAAGCCCATCATCGGCGGGATACCGGCCATCGAAAACATAGCCAGCAACATCAGAAAAGCATACCAGGCATTGCGCTGATTCAAGCCGGCCAAATCACTGATTTCCTCGCATTCATGCTCACCGTCGGAAAGCAGCATCAATACGCCGAAGCCGACCAAACCCATCACCACATAAGCAATCGCATAATACAAACCGGCCGAGAAACCAATCGCGCCCGCCATAAACGCCAGCAAAATAAAACCCATATGAGAAATGGTGGAATAAGCCAGCATGCGTTTGACATTGGTCTGCATAATGGCGGCCAGATTACCGATCAGCAAAGAAGCCACCGCTAGAATCGCCAGCATCTGCGACCAATCTTGATAAGACGTGCCCAAGCCGGTTACCAAAATGCGGAACGCAAACACAGTTGCCGCCACTTTCGGTGCCGTACCCACAAACGCAGTAACGGAAGTCGGCGCTCCGTGATACACATCGGGCACCCACATATGAAACGGCACCGCGCCTAATTTAAACGCTATGGCCACCACGATAAACACCACACCCAGCTTCAGCAACCAGCCGTTTGCCTGACTGTCATAAGCCGTTGCCAATACCGTAGCGAATTCCAACGAACCGGTCGCACCATAAACCATCGAAATACCATACAACAACAACCCGGAAGCCAGCGCACCAAGCACGAAGTATTTCAACGCAGCCTCGGCCGAGCGCCCCGAATCGCGGCGCAAGGCGATCATGGCATAAAGCGAAAGCGACAATAATTCAAGGCCGATATAAGCCGTCAGGAAATGCCCCGCGCTGGCCATCACGCTCATGCCCATCAAAGCAAAAAGCGACAAAGTATAAAACTCGCCTTTAAACATTCCGCGCGTCTGATTGTAAGGCTTCGCATACACAAACACGGCAAACAAAGCGGCATACATCACCATCTTGGATAATTGCGAAATACCGTCTGCAATATACATTCCGCCAAACGTCGCCACACTGTCGGGCGACCATACCTTCCATTGCACGGCCGCCGTTACCACAAGCGCCAGCAGAGCCAAATAATGCGTGATATGGCGCTGGCTGTCTTTCAGCCACAAATCCACCAGCAACACGATGCCCAATGCCGAAAGCAACACAATCTCAGGCATGGCAGGGATTAAATTCAAATCAGTCCAATTCATTCTCTCATACCTCAAATTTTGCTTTGCGCCACTTGCACAATCAAATCGTTTGCCGCCTGATGCACCACTTCAATAAAGGCATTCGGATACAAACCCATTCCCAACACGGCAATCGCCAGAATCGCCAAAATCGCAAATTCGCGGCCGTTGATGTCTTTCAACTCTTTCACTTCCGGATTGGTAATCTCACCGAAAATAGTCCGCTTATACATCCACAGCGTATATGCTGCGCCATAAATCAGCGTTAAAGCAGCCAAAGCGCCGACCCAGAAATTAACCGCCACCGAGCCCATAATCACCATAAACTCACCCACGAAACCCGAAGTAGCAGGCAAGCCGGCATTCGCCATCGCAAACAGCATCATAAAGGCCGCGAATTTCGGCATCACATTCACCACGCCGCCGTAATCAGCGATATTGCGCGTGTGCAAACGGTCATACATTACACCGATACACATAAACATCGCGGCAGAAACAAAGCCGTGCGAAATCATCTGAATAATCGCACCTTTCAGTGCCCAAGCATTTTGCTGTCCGTTTAAAAACAGAAACAAACCCAGCGTAACAAAACCCATATGGCTAATCGACGAATAAGCCACCAGTTTTTTCATATCGGTTTGCACCAAAGCCACCATACCGATATAAATCACCGCAATCAGGCTCAGCACGATAATTGCCGGCGCAAAATAACGCGAAGCATCAGGCAGAATCGGCAGGATAAAGCGCAAGAAGCCATAAGCACCGACTTTCAGCGTAATCGCCGCCAACACCATCGAACCACCGGTAGGTGCTTCCACGTGGGCATCAGGCAACCATGTATGCACCGGCCACATCGGCACTTTCACGGCAAACGACAGGAAAAAAGCGATAAACAACAGCTGCTGCACGCTCAACGGAATCTGTTTCAAATTCTGGAAATCCGCAATGGCAAAACTGCCGCCGGTCTGATACGACAAATAAACCATCGCCACCAGCATCAACAACGAACCCATCAGCGTATAGAGAAACAGTTTGACCGAAGCATACACACGGCGCGGGCCGCCCCACATACCGATAATCAGGTAAAGCGGAATCAACATGCCCTCGAAGAACACATAAAACAGAATCGCATCCTGCGCAGCAAACGCACCGTTAATCAAGCCCGACATAATCAGAAAGGCCGCCATATATTGCGCCGGACGCTTCTGAATCACTTCCCAGCCCGCCAATACCACCATCAGCGTGATAAACGCATTCAGAATGATAAACAGCACTGAAATACCGTCTACGCCGAGTGCGTAGTGGATATTAAGCGCGGGTATCCACGAATGGAACTCGGTAAACTGGTAGCCTCCGCTCAAACGGTCGAAACCGGTAAACAGCGGCAGTGTGACCAAAAAGCCCGCCAGCGCACCGAGAAAGGCCAAAATGCGCGCCAACGGCGCACGGCTGTCTGATCCCGTTGCCAGAACCAATATGCCGGCGACAATCGGCACCCAGATTATCAAGCTGAGTAGGTTGGTTGAAAACATAGTTATAACCTGTGGTTAAAATAAAATGGTTGGTTTGTAGATTTATCTTCAAGTTTAGGCAGCCTGAAACTTCTACGACTGTCTGCCCTCAAGAGGAGAATGCTAAGAAAAGTGCTTTTGGGCCCTTAACCTTATGCTCCCTATTATTTTCAACTAATGTGAAATTTCGTTTCAAACGATCTATCTATTATGGTGGATTAACCTAGTCAATCTTTACTGAAATAATCAATAGCACGCATAATCTCTTCAATCTGCCCTGTATTTTTTTCAGACATTGCCTGATGTAACAAGCCTGCCAAAATAATTGCTCTTGTCTTTTCTGGCACTACACAAGGTGCCAAAACACCTCGCGATATAGGGAAATTTCTCCAATGAATACCCAATGCTTTTGAAGGCTTTCCTCTATTTTTATGGTCATATTGCCCTATAATAAAAATTAATCCATTATCTTGAGAATTTTCCTTATCTCGATAAATTTCCTTTGTCTCTCGCCAATAAGAAATAATTTTCTCACTCATATATATTCCTAAACAGTATTAATGAATAAATATTGAATCCATCACTTCACAAACAGCCCCCAGAAAAATGCCACAATCAGCACCAACACGCCGCTTACCATGGCGGCAGCGTAAGTATAGATAAAGCCTGTCTGCATTTTGCGTACTTGGGCGGCAACTGCACCGACGGCTTTGGCTGATCCGTTAACGATGCCGTTATCAATGATGGCAGTATCGATGGCTTTCCAGAAAAAGCTGCCCAATGCGCGGCTGCCTTTGGCGAAGACACTGAAATAAAGCACATCAAGGTAATATTTGTTTTCAAACAAAACGTAAATCGGGCGGAACGCGGCGGCGATTTTGGCCGGCAGTTGCGGTTTAACGATATACAGGAACCATGCGGTTACAACACCGGCAATCGCCAGATACAATACCGGAGAATGCAGGCTGTGCGACACCATAGCCAGCGGGCCGTGGAATTCTTCTTTCATATGGTGCATGACAGGGTGGGCTTCGTTGTTGACGAAAATCACACCTTTGAAGAAGTCGCCGTACAGCAGCGGTTCAATCGCGATGTAGCCGATAATCACGGAAGGGATAGCCAGCAGCACCAACGGCAGGGTAACCACCCAAGGGCTTTCGTGCGGGTTGTCTTTCGGCGACAAGCCGTGATGATGACCGTGATCGTCATGCGCATCATGACCGTGATGGTCGTGTTTCACTTCGCGCCAGCGTTCGGGGCCGTGGAAAACGATAAAGTATTGGCGGAAGGCATAGAATGCAGTCACAAACACACTGGCAAGCACGGCAAAGTAGGCAAAGCCGCTGCCCGGCAGATGACTGGCTTGCGCCGCTTCGATAATAGAATCTTTAGAATAGAAGCCAGCGAAAAACGGAGTACCAATCAGTGATAAATTGCCCAGCAACATGGTAATCCAAGTAATCGGCATGTATTTTTTCAGGTTGCCCATATTGCGCATGTCTTGGTCGTGGTGCATACCGATAATCGTGCTACCGGCAGCCAGGAACAATAAGGCTTTGAAGAAGGCGTGTGTCATTACGTGGAACATGGCCACGGAATAGGCGGAAGCGCCCAGCGCAACCGTCATATAACCGAGCTGCGACAAGGTGGAATACGCCACAACGCGCTTGATGTCGTTTTGAATGGTGCCGAGGAAACCCATAAACAGAGCGGTAATCGCACCAATCACCATAATGGTGCTGAGCGCGGTATCGCTCAATTCATACATCGGCGACATGCGCGACACCATAAACAAACCTGCGGTTACCATGGTTGCAGCGTGAATCAATGCGGAAATCGGCGTTGGGCCTTCCATCGAATCGGGCAGCCACACATGCAACGGAAATTGAGCGGATTTACCCATCGCGCCGACAAACAGCAGCAAACAGGTTACCGTCATCAACGACCATTCCACGCCGGGGAAAAGCTGGATGGTGGCGTTTTGCACGTTCGGCAGGTAGGCAAACACGTCTTGATAGCGCAGGCTGCCGCCGAAATAAGCCAACACCAAGCCGATACCGAGCACAAAACCGAAGTCGCCGACACGATTAACCAAGAATGCTTTCAAGTTGGCGAAAATGGCAGTCGGACGTTTGAAATAGAAACCGATCAACAGATAAGACACCAGACCCACTGCTTCCCAACCGAAGAACAGCTGGATAAAGTTGTTGCTCATAATCAGCATCAACATGCTGAAGGTAAACAAAGAGATATAACTGAAAAAGCGTTGATAGCCGACTTCTTCATCGTGCATATAGCCTATGGTGTAGATATGCACCATCAGCGATACGCCGGTTACCACCACCATCATCATCGCGGTCATGCTGTCGACCAAAAAGCCGACGGAGAAATCCAGCCCGCCCATGGTCAGCCAAGTGTAAACGTTTTCGTCAAACCGGCTGCGTGAACCGTCGATAAAGCCCCACAGCACATACCCCGACAGCACGGCCGAAATCGCTACGCCGAGAATGGTGGCGCAATGCGCACCAGCCCGGCCTATCTGATTGCCAAACAAACCGGCCAGCAAGCAGCCGGCCAGCGGCATCAGCGCAATGGTGAGATACAAAGTCATATCAGTCATTTTATTAACCTTATCAAACTTAATCTTGTTTCAGACGGCTCATCAAAACGCGCCGTTCGGGTAGGGTTTCTTCGTGTTGCTTTACTGCCTGAACGGTTTTCAGACAGGCATTTTTTTGGCTTATTACAAGGTTTCCGCTGCTTTTCGTATTGCCTGTTCAAGATAACCGGCCTTAACAGCTTCAAAGCGGCCGCCGTCAATATCCAGCGTACGGCACTCATTTCCTGCGCAAACTCCTTCGCAAGGGTTGCTTCCTGCTGTGGCATCCAACCAAGTTTCCAACGGTTTGCCCTGAATCCAGATGCGATTAGATTCGGTGGGCGAACGCTGAAATTCTGCTTCGGTCATCGCTGCCATTTCTAATTCCAGCACAATTCCCTGCTTCAACAGCACAGGCCGTAATGTCTCGACCGCTTGTTTCATTTCTGCTTCCGTATCGGAGCACCGGTTACAGGTTTGCTTTTTGTCATCCAACACGCGTTGCCAACGAATATTGAGTGTTTTCATAGCCTATTTCCGTATGTTTCAGACAGGTATTTATTATGCGTATGCTTACCGAAGCTTTTCTAAAAACGGGTTATAAGCGATTTCCCACAAGAAGCCGTCAGGGTCAGCGATATAGCCGCTATAACCGCCCCAGAAAACTTTTTGCGGCTGTTTCACAATCTCAACACCTTGCTTGGCAAACTGTTCAAATAAGGCATCAACTTCATGCTCGCTGCCTACATTGTGCGCCAGCGTAAAGCGTGGAAAACCGTTACATGATTCAGCCGATACCTGAGCATCTTTCGCCAGCTCATTTCTGGCAAACAAAGCCAGCATTAACGCATTGCCTGTCTGAAAAAACGCAATATTATCGTTACTATTTTTATCCAGCTGCCAACCGAATACGTCTTGGTAAAAACGGCGTGAGGTATTTAAATCGGCAACCCCAAAAGTGATGAAATTGATATGCTGTTCCATTGCTCTATTCTCCTCATTCAATCTACACCGACTTACCTTAATCTATTACCCGTATTATTTAGGTTTTCAGACAGCCTTACTTCAAACCGATATAAATCGCCACCTGCCCATCGGTACCATATTGCTCATAATCCACCAGATAAGCACGCTGCAATTCGCCTGCTTCTTCCAATTGCCAGATTTGCTGCCATGTTTGCACAATCTGCTCACGGGTGGTTGGGAATACGCGGTATTCGGTTTGCGGCAAGCTAAGCGCGCTGGTTTGCTCGGTTGGATTTTCGGTGGCAACGCTTAAGGTGTAATCGCCTTTGTAATTCGATTGGTATTGGTGATACACGCCGTAAACATTTCTGCCCTGCCCGAATAAATCGGCTGATTCCTGCCATAGCCGACCGATTTTCGCCATAATTTCAGGTTCATTAAAATTATTGGTTTGGGTGCTACGCACCAAATATAACGTTTTCGGCATAAGTCATCATTTCTGTTGCACAGCTTGAGCGTCAATCACGCAAATCGGATGATTGCCCGGATTGCGGCCACCGCCCATATCAAGACAAGTGTCGTCATACAGATAGCTTTGGAAGCTCATGCCTGCGTAAAAAGCAGCTGCAATCACCACTACACTTATCACGATATTTTTAACTGACAAACTCATCATCATTTCCTTTTTAATGATTTCAATCCAATGGGAGACTAACCTTTCAAGCTGTCCAAATCCTGTACATTGATGCTGTTTCGATTGCGGAACACCAACACCATAATCGCCAAACCGATGGCAGACTCTACGGCAGCTACGGTCAATACGAAAAATGCGTGTTTTTTCTTTTTGTTTTTCAGGTAGCCTTGGCCTGGTAAAGCTGCAAACGGCAGACAGTATCATCACTCAACGCGGCGGCGGTATGGCGCACATTCGGTTTCAACAGGGTCTGCTGGTGCGCGGTATCAAAGATTTCTTCGTACACCGCGTTACCCTGTCCGTCATAGGCGCAGAAGCGAAACGATCCTGCCAGCACTTGCAGCCGCGCATAGGTGCCGACTTGGGCAATCTGCTGCGGAAACTGCGCCGCCGTCCACTCGGGCAATTCTTTGGTGCAGACATAAGCTGTCATTTCGTCTGCCGCAATAAAGCAGTCTTCGTGCCTCATTTTTTCAACCTTTCAAGCTGTCCAAATCCTGTACGTTGATGCTGTTCCGATTGCGGAACACCAGCACCATAATCGCCAAACCGATGGCAGATTCTGCGGCAGCCACGGTCAAGACGAAAAACACGAAAATCTGACCGGCGGTATCGCCCAAATATTGGGAGAACGCGATGAAATTGAAGTTAACCGCCAGCAGCATCAATTCAATCGACATCAGCAAAACCAGCACGTTTTTACGGTTCATAAAAATGCCCATGGCGCTGATACCGAACAGCAAAGCAGCCAACACCAAATAATGCGTAATCGTAATCATGCTTTGCCCTCCTCTTGTTTCTGCTCGCCTTCGGCTGCCTCTTCTTCAACGGCAGTCGGCTGTTGCACCACGGCTTCCATTTTCACCATGCGCAAACGGCCTTTTGTGGCATCAACCTTAACCTGATCGGCAGGGTCGATATATTTCGGTTTTGCCGTTTTACGGTGCACCAGCGCAATCGCTGCAACCATACCCAACACCAGCAACACGGCAGCCAGCTCAAACGGCAATAAGTAAGTGGTATAAATCTGTTTACCCAAATCGCGCACATTGCTGTAATCGGCGGGAATGTCTTTCATCGGACCGAATGCCGCCAGATTGGTATCTGGCGCGACCATAATCATAATCAGCACAACGGCCATCAGCACGCCGACCACCGCCGCCACCGGCGCATTACGCCAAAAACCGGCACGCATCTCTTCGATGTCGATGTTCAGCATCATCACCACAAACAGGAACAGCACCATTACCGCGCCGACATACACCACCACCAACGTGATGCCGAGAAATTCGGCCTGCATCAGCATCCACATCATCGCGCTCATACAGAAAGTCAGCACCAGATACAGCGAAGCGTGCACCGGGTTTTTGGCCGTAACCGTTTTCAGCGCACCGAATAAAATCACGGCGGCGAGAACGTAAAACATGATTAATGAAAAAGTCATAGACTCCGCTCTTTCTTAGTTTTCAATCAATTCAATCAGCTGTTGCGGGAACCGGATGAATAATATCGATTCCGAAATAGATTTTCAGACAGGCTTCCAATGCCTACCTGAACAGGTTTTCAGACGGCCTTATTTTTCATGCCATCCGTTTTAAACTTTTTCTTTCAGGTAACGTTAGGTTAGGCCCTCTCTATCTTTCAATGCCTGCCTGAAAAGCCTGTATTGCCGCCCATACCATTTCAGGCTGCTCTTTTATCGCTTCGTGAGTGGCAAACGGTACGTTCATCAGATGTACATCGGGCAGTTCGTTTTTCAAAGCCACCCAATCCGACAACGAGTAAAGAAAATCCGCTTCGCCGCGTATCGCCAACACAGGAGCCTGAATCCGACCCATATGCTCGTTTGGATAACCGTTTTCGCCCTCGTCCAACCACATTGTTTTTAACGCGTCTGTCAGCTTGGCCAAATCAGCTTGCGGGTTCTGCGCCTGATACGCCGCTGCCTGCTCGGGCATATTTTCCTGAACGAAATTCGCGTCCATTGCTTTAAACATCGACCGCACAGGAAGCAGCTGGTCTTTATGCCAAGATGCGCCAACGGTAATGATGGCTTCAACATTATTATCCGCAGCACCGATTTTATAGGCCGCGGTGCCGCCGTCGCTAAAACCAAACAGGCTGTATTGCTCAATGTGCAAATCTTGCAAAATACGGCGGGCATCATCGGCGATTTGCGCATAAGTCAGCACGGCGTTACCCATGGTTGACTGGCCGTGCCCGCGGGTATCAATCGCGACGATGCGATAATGCGCCTGCAAACGCGGAAGCAATGCGGCAAAGTCGTTTATCGAGCCAAATCCGCCGTGCAACAACACCATCACGGGCGCAGATTGCAAACCACCGATTTGATAATGTAAACGGGCACCTTGATAGTCAAAGTAATATGATTTCATATCCGTTTTCTCTTCCCAATTCGGTTTTCAGACGGCCTTTTCTGCTCTGAATCGTAAGAAGCAAAACCGCTTCAATTCAATGCTGCCGGCAAACACGCAGCGCTTGACATCCATTTACTGAAACAATTCGTAAGCCGCGTAGGAAATGGCCGCTCCACCTATCAACAACCACACAGCCAAAATACCCGCCATCAGCAAAGGTTTGATTCCGGCCTGCCGCACACTTTGCCAGCGTGTGGTTAAGCCTAAGGCGAACATCGCCACGGTCAGCAAAAAGGTGTCGAAAGCCAATATTGCTTGATGAACAGCTGGCGACATATTAGTCCAAACACTGTTCACGCCTACCATGGCTAAAAATCCAAAGGCAAACCACGGAATCACCACGCCGCCGTGCGCTTCTTCGTTGGCTTTATTAAAATGCTTCATTACCCATGGCAACACCAACAAAAACGGGGCCAGCAACATCACGCGTATCATTTTGGTAATCACGGCGATGTCGGCCACCACCGGATTCACTGCCGTTCCTGCCGCCGCCACCTGCGCCACTTCGTGCACCGTGCCGCCGGTATAGAGCCCCCAGCCGAACCATGCTGAAGCCGAAGCATCATGCGGCAGCAACGCCGCCGCCATCAACGGGTAAACAAACATGGCTACGGTCCCGAACACCACCACCGTTGCCACTGCTACGCCAGTATCATGTTCCTTCGCATTCAAAACCGGCTGCGCCGCCAGCACCGCCGCCGCACCGCAAATGGCGCTACCCGCACCAACCAAAGCAGAAGTATGGTTATCCATCTTAAAACGCTTGCCCAACATCATGGCCAGCCAGAAAGTGGTGCAAACCACCGCCACATCGGTCAACAAAGCCGGCCAGCCGGCATGAGCTACTTGGGTCAGCGTAATCCGAAAACCGTATAAAATAATGCCCAAACGCAACAGCTTCGCTTTGCTGAACTGCACGCCTTCAATCAAATGCATCACATGCCTCGGCGGCACGATATTACCCAACACAATGCCAACCACAATCGCCAAAGTAAGCGGGCTGATGCCGGCGCTCACTAAAGCGGGCAAAGCCGCCAGTTTGACACATCCCCAAGCCACAACAGCCAGCGGTATGAGCTCTATCGCAATTCGTGCATACAACTTATTCTTTGTCATTAACGTTCTCTCCTGATGGACCTTTGTATTCCGTTCAACAGCAACGGTCATTTTTTAATGGTTTGTTATCCGAAAATCACTGTAAGAATATATTGTTTTTATGCCATACGGCAGGTTTGTAGAAACCGGCTTACGTTTTATTTTTACTTTTTAGTTAACGATACGGCGCATCTGCCGCTTTACGCTTGGCAATTTCGGCTTCGTATCGGTCGCCGATGGCCAGCAACATCGGTTTGGTATAGTGCAAATCACCGCGTTTCTCGCCGTGATACTCCAGAATATGAGTTTCTACAATCGCATCGGTCGGGCAGGCTTCCTCGCAAAAGCCGCAGAAAATGCACTTGGTCAGGTCAATATCGTAGCGCGTGGTGCGGCGGGTGCCATCTTCACGCTGTTCGGATTCGATATTAATCGCCATCGCCGGGCACACCGCTTCGCATAATTTGCAGGCGATGCAGCGCTCTTCCCCGTTCGGATAACGCCGTTGTGCGTGCAAACCGCGGAAACGTACCGACTGCGGCGTTTTCTCTTCGGGGAACATAATGGTGTCTTTGCGGGCGAAAAAGTTTTTGAGCGTTACGCCCATGCCTTTTACCAATTCGCCAAGCAGGAAGGTTTTTACTAAATTAGCCATATTCATTACCCTTATTGTAGGGATTGTGTCGGATTAAGTGGTTATTCGGAGGTTTCAGAAACTAATCTGAAACACATATTCTTCTCAGATTTACAGCCTGGGCTGCTTTTCATTCAATCAAGCCACGCGCGCTATTGCCAAACGCTTTTCAGACAGGCTTTCAATATTTATCTTTAATGCTGCGAACCAATATCACGATCCGCTTCATCGCCTTGCAACAAGCGGGTCAACTCGTCGCACAAGCAAATTTTTCCATCTTTATCAAATACAAATTGGGCGATAACCTGAACCGCAATGCGACTGCCATCGTTTTTCACGGCACGAACAATATGATTGCTAAACACCGTATCGCCCTCTTCCACCAAAGCAAGGAACTCGGTCTGCGAGGAATGAATATGCTGTTTCTGCAATTTCATATGCGCGATGAATGCAGCCAAATCCAGCGTTTTACCATCCACTTTCTGACAATAATCTTCGGCAAACAACCGCATGATTTCAGCCTCGTCAACACGATCACCGCCGACAATATTCTCAAAAATATGACGTAAAACCTCTTTTTTACCCATGCTTTTGCTTTCGAATCATTTTCAGGCAGCCTTATCAATGCATGTCTGAAAACACATCATTTTGGCCGACTGAAATCTCATCGAATTTCAGACAGGCATTACTCTCTCTGCTATTCCTCTAATTATATTGTCTTGCTTACTTCATCTCTAACAACACATAACCTTGCTTTCGAAATTCGGCGGGCGTATTTTTTCCAATCTTAGCGCATAAGCGCTCACCGCATTTCACAATATCAGTCTGCTGATACATTTGTAGGTTTTCCGCGCTTACTTTATTGTCATTAATGATTTTTCCGTAATAAGCCCCCAACCATAATGCAACGCCTATCACACACACCAAAGCAAAAGCCGACAAATAGCCTATTTTCATCAACACCGAGCGGCTGGCAGCATTCAACCGTTTCTCCGCAATAACTGCGAATTTAGCAAACTCCTGCATTTCCGCTTTCAAATCCGCCAGCTGCTTTTCAAAATCAGACAGGCCTTTTTGCCCGCCTTCTGCAATTTCTCGTCTAAGATCATCCGAAACCTTCCCAACCTCAAACGACACTTCTTCGGCCACCAAGCGATTGATTTCCTGCAGCCGCAATTCCATCTGATTAATGCCTTCGCGCTGCAAGGCCAGAGCTTCCCTGCTTTGATTGGTCAGCTCTTTATGCAAAAGCGCAATATTGGTCATGAATTTCTGCAACTGCTGTTCGTTCATGTATGAACCCTTAATTTACAGACATCCGCCCGTCAACTCATACTGATGCCGCGCGAATGGCTTTGTTGTTGTTTTTCCATTTCCCGCTGGTGCTCTTCCTGTAGGAAGACCTGCTCCGTCTGCTTGATTTGGGCAAACTGTTCATGCTGCATCGAAGCAGCGGCGCCTCTTTCTTCCACCGATGCCATTCTCAAGTCTGGTGAGCGGTCGCCTATCTGTATTATGCCGTCTTGAATATCCATCATCGATACGCTTCTCATTCCACTGGCGTAAGCTGCGGCAGTCAAGGCCGTGGCTTGGTTATCCAATTCCCAGCTACGGGTGCGGATATGATTATCCTGATAATGATTTGCCAGCAATTCCCTGCTTTCGTGAAACAGCTTTTGCGCCTGATCTGGCATATCATTCCAAGAAAACCGTTTAAAATGATTCGGCAGCAGCTCGTTTCCCAGCTCGGGGTTTTGCCGCAGCAGCATTGCCGTTTCTGCTTCCGATTGCTTTTGCACCATCGCTATTTGCGGCAAGTCAAAAAAATTTTCTAAAGCTTTGCCGTCTCCCGCACGCAAGCCGCTCAGCAGCTTGTCGGTTTCGGCGAGGAAACTGTCGAAATCATCCGCTGAAGCCGTCGGAACACCATTCGGAACACCATATTGATGTTGCCATTCTTCGGCTTGAGTTGTCACAATCGCCTTGGCAATGCTTACCTTATCCACCCATTGTTGGGCAGCTTCCTGGTCGCTTTTATCAACTCTAACATGAGTGCCTAGTGCCCTCTGGGTATCCAATCCGAGGGCACCAGAGTGGGTATCCATAATGAGATTACCCGCCCTATCGAAGTCAAGGTGTCCGGTAGCATAACGCCCTACCCGCTCATAAAGCTCATTACTAACCATCCAGCTATCCATATAGTCGCCTTCGGTTTTCATCATCCCCTGCCACAATTCTTCCTGCTTCTCTTCTCCTTCGTATTTGCCGACCAGCTGCATCGGGATTTCCAGCGTCCAGTTATTAATATCTAATTTATGTGCTTCAAAAACTTGTCGATGAAAATTACGGGCCTCTTTAAACTTAACATCAGTTCGGGTTTGCCCATGCCCCAGCTTGACATGCACCTCCAATACATTCAAATAGCCCCTCGCCATTTCGATGCGGATGCTGTCCAGCTCCTGCTCACTCAATTCACGGCCGGCTATATTTTTCAGATAGCCTACCGCCGACCTGCCGGTAAGCGAACCGCTAAATAAACCCGCCTCGGCTACCCCTTTCGCCCAGCCGGCATAGCCGTATCCCTTCTGTTGCAGCTCGCTGTAAACGCGAACAGTACCTTCCACGCCATGCTGTTTAATATCATCGCGATAGCGTTGAATATCTTTTTGTGTAATCGTTTGCGGCATCTGCTTATCTCCTGATTAATGTGTGGCGGGGTCTTGTTCGGCAGCCTTAACAAAGCCCATCACCATCTTCAGCGCCTCCTGCTCAATGCGTTGCCAGTCGTATAAACGGTGGCGGTTATAAAGCATATCAAAGGTTACCTGTATTTTGTCTTTCACCACAAAACGGTGAGAACATGGCGGATTAGGTACATCCAGCTTATTAGAACATTTGATATAGCTGCGTACATGACCTGCTTTATCCCGCCCGATAAACAAATCCTTAGAATCACTATTCTCCAAACGCCACGGCTGTCCGGTTTTCGGATTCTTGCCCGGCACAACATATCTTTCCAAACCGTATTGCGTTTCCGGTATCCGAACATAAACATAGTCTGGCAAAGTAGGTTTGGCTTTCAAATCATCGGCCAGGGTGTCATCTAAAAAATTGTTATGCTGCACATAATCGTTATTACGTTCTACACCAACCAACACCCACGGCTTACCTGAAATCTTTTGCTCCGCATAAAAATCTTTATCATCCCGTATATCCCGCGTTATCCCCTTTTCATAGTTCAGCTCAAAACCAAAACCGTCCAGCTCAGAAGCATAGGTACGCGGCGGTGCTTTGTAGGTTTTCCATTCCTCCGCAAACATCGTCGGCGTATCAATATAAGATACATCCTGTACCTTATAAAACGACATCCTGACCTTCCGACCGCCAAGTGTGCCGATAATATCCGGCGACGGTTTGGGCTTCGTTCCCATATAGTAGGGCGTTACCGGCTTGTCAGCATGCCCTTTCGACTCCGACTTCTGCGGCGTGCAGGCCGTTGCAACGGCTGCCGTAAAAACAGTTGCCAAACTGAATAATATGCCTTGCCTACGGTTCGGGTAATACATAGCGTTTATCCTGTTTTATCTCGCAGCGGGATTTTATTTTGCTAAAACGACACCAAACCTATTTCCACAAACTCCACGGCGAAATCATCCACAAGCCGTAGAACACAATCGCCACAAAAGTAATCGGTATCAGCACTTTCCAGCCCAAACGCATGATTTGGTCGTAGCGGTAACGCGGGAAGGTGGCGCGAATCCACAGGTAGCCGTACAGTACGAAAGCCATTTTGGCAAACATCCATATCGCACTTGGTGCTCCGATGATGCCCCAGCTATGCGGAAAAGGAGAGAGCCAACCGCCGAGGAACATAATCGATGTCAGCGCGCCGATCAGAATCATGAAAATGTATTCGGCCAAGAAAAATAAGGCGAACGCGAAGCCGGAATATTCAACGTGGAAACCGGCCACGATTTCAGATTCACCCTCGGCCACGTCAAACGGTGCGCGGTTGGTTTCGGCTACGGCGGAAATCAGGTAAACGATAAATACCGGAAACAAAGCAAACCAGTTCCAAGAGAAAATGGAACCGCCGGCAATGCCTTTGGCTTGAGCGGCAACGATGTCGTTGAAATTCATGCTGCCTGAAACCATCACTACACACACCAGCGCCGCACCCATGGCGATTTCGTAAGAAATGGTTTGGGCGGAAGAACGCATGGCGCCGAGGAAGGCGTATTTTGAGTTGGATGCCCAACCTGCGATGATAACGCCGTAAACAGAAAGCGATGTAATCATCAAAATGTAGAGCAAGCTGGCATCTACATTAGTCAGCAGCCATTTGTCGGAAAAAGGAATTACCGCCCATGCCGCAAACGATGGTGCGAGCGAAAGCATCGGACCGATGTAAAACAAGGCTTTATTAGAAAGCTTCGGACGGGTTACTTCTTTAAACAGCAACTTCAATACGTCGGCAAACGGCTGTATCAAGCCCCAAGGGCCGGTTACATTGGGGCCGACGCGTAACTGCATAAAGCCGATTACTTTACGCTCGAAATAAGTCAGATAGGCAACGGTTAGAATCAGCGGGATAAGGATAATCACGATTTTCACGATTATCGACACAATCAATCCAACGTCATTGCCAAGTGCCCCCATGCCTAGGGTGGCGGAAAACAGGGTTTGGAACCATTCCTGCATGATTTAAGCCCTTCCTAACTCTATGCTGTTCATCAAACCGCCCAATGCGGCATTGGCCGTATGCAGCGGCAGATGGACGACGTTTTCAGGCAGCGTTTCATCTGCCTTAACAGTCAGCACAATGCTGCCACCGTTTTGTGTGGCGCGCACTTGGTCGCCGTCGAGCAAGCCGAGTGCGGCCAAGGTAATCGGGTGTACATGTGCGGCTGGTACTGCTGCATGGCTGGTGGCTTGCAGCGGAGCCGAACGGCGCACGATGGCATCGGTATGGTAAATGCCGACGCCGCCGACACGCACCAGTTTGGCGGCCGATCGCGTACTCGCGCCCTGCCAGTTGCTGTGATTATTCAGTTTTTCAGACAGGCTTTCTTTATCAACCGCTTCTTTCAGCACTTGCTCACTGCTGTCGAACTCAAAACCGTCCAACTCGAATACATTACCAAGCACGCGCAACACCTTCCACAACGGACGGCTGTCGGCAAAGCCTTTAACCACGCCATGGAACGATTGCAAACGGCCTTCCATGCTAATAAAGCTACCTGAAGTTTCGGTAAACGGCGCAATCGGCAGCAACACGTCACATACTTCGCGCAAGGTTTCGCTTTCATAAGGCGTAAACGCCATCACGCTTTGCGCTTGTTTCAAGGCTGCCACGGCTTGCTCGCCGCCGGCTACGTCGATTTCCGGCTCGACATTAAACAGCAATACCGCTTTTTTCGGCTGCATCAGCATTTCTTTAATACTTTGGCCGCTGTTCACTTGCAAAATATCCGCGCCGACGCTGTTGGCTGCCTGAGGCAAAATACCCAACTTCGCACCGGTTGTAGCCGCTAGTTTCTGCGCAGCTGCATACACGGCAGCGTAGTCAGGATGATTTTGCACTTCCGCACCCAACAGAATAGCGGCATGTTCTGCATTTTTCAGGCTGCCTGAAACGGCTGCTTCGCCGTCTCCTGCCAAACGGTTCAGATAGTCTGCCCATTCGTTCGGATGGCGCATTTCATGTGCCAATAAAGGCATATGCAGCTCTTCCTTGTTGCTGGCAACAATGCTCAAAGCCATGCCGCCTTTTGCCGCGCGGCGCAGACGGGCGGTCAACAAAGGTTGCTCTTTACGCAGATTGGCACCTAGCACCAATACCGCTTCGGCATTAATCAAATCCTCAATGCTTTGACCCAACCATTGCGCACCTTGCAAGCTGCCGTTCAAGCGGTTGTCCTGCTGTTGCAGGCGAGTATCGAAATGTTTGATATTCAAGCCTTGCGCCAGTTTTTTGGCCAAATACAATTCTTCAACCGTATTAGCAGGGTTGGCCCAAATGCCGATTTGTTCTTTACCGTCTTCTTTGCCGATGCAATCCAAAGTTTTGCGCACATATTCGAGCGCGGTTTGCCAATCAACATCGTGCCATTCGCCGCCATGTTTGATTTTCGGTGTTTTCAGACGGCTTTCGTGATAAAGGCCTTCATAGGCAAAACGGTCGCGATCGGAAATCCAGCATTCGTTAATTGCTTCATTTTCCAACGGCAACACGCGACGCACGGTATGCTCTTTGGTTTGCACAATCAGATTACTGCCTAGCGAATCATGAGCGGAAACGGTTTTGCGGCGGCTCAACTCCCACGAACGGGCATCGTAGCGGAACGGTTTGCTGGTCAGCGCGCCAACAGGGCAAAGATCAATCACATTGCCCGATAATTCGGTTTCCACCGCTTTGCCGATAAACGGCATGATTTCGGAGAATTCGCCGCGGTTGGCCATGGCAATTTCCTGCATACCGGCGATTTCTTCAGTAAAGCGCACGCAACGGGTACAGTGGATGCAACGGCTCATTTCTGCCGCCGACACCAACGGCCCCATGTCTTTGCCCACTACCGAACGTTTTTCTTCGGTATAACGGCTGGAAGACTTGCCATAGCCGACAGCCAAGTCCTGCAACTGGCATTCGCCGCCTTGGTCGCAAATCGGGCAATCCAACGGATGGTTGATCAGCAAAAATTCCATCACGCCTTCCTGCGCCTGTTTGGCTTTGGCAGAATGCGTGTGAACAATCATGCCGTCGGTTACCGGCGTGGCACAGGCAGGCAGCGGCTTAGGCGCTTTTTCTACCTCTACCAAGCACATACGGCAGTTGGCGGCAATGGAAAGTTTTTTGTGGTAGCAGAAATGCGGGATGTAAGTACCCAGCTCGTGCGCGGCCTCCATGACCGTTGCGCCTTGCTTTACTGCAATCTGTTTACCATCGATTTCGATTTGTAACATGGTATGTTCCTAGTTACGGGATATTAAAATTCTTCAGAACAGGCTTTCAGACGGCCTTATTCCAGTTTTATTTTCAGTTTCGGCTTGCCCTGCTTATAGCAGAGAAAATCGTTTAATCAATCTGAGCCTGCTTGCAATCCTTGCAATACCTGCATGGCCTGAGCCGCCTGCTCGTAGGGTACAAAAATATGGTCGTGGTAATTGCCCGCCACCACATTGCAACTAATGCCCGCTTGCCCTAGCACAGCAGAAAACGCAGCAGTAAACCCACGGCAGACAAGTCGGAATGCACATTCAGCGTAATCCACGCCGCCCGAAAAGCATTTTTCAAGCCGTATCTTTTCGCATTTTGCTCATTCAACACCACCGACAAACCCTCATGTTCACGTATAAAGGCAACTGTCTCATTCAAGGGTAATGCGCTGTTTTCAGGCAAAGTAGCAAAATAATAGGCGCCCTCATTTAACACCGGCTGCATGGTGCGCAGTAATTCATCCAATGCTTTAATGGGCTGATTCATACTTATTTCACACCTATTGCACTATCCGAACCGAGCATAAGCCGCCTAACACTATTGATTATTTGGCGCAGCTGCCTGTTTTCTCGCCGGTCTGCACGGAATAAATATCACAATCCTGTGCAAACGCCAGCTTGCCTCGATAGTGGCTATTGCGGATGGCTTGGGCGGTGGCAGGCTGTACGTGCTCGGTTCTATTCATAAAGTGCGACAACACCATGCTGCGCACATTCGCTTCCGAAGCAATCCGACCGATTTCAGACGGCATCATATGCAGCTTCAGCGCAACGCGGTCGGTGCTGCCTTCCGGAATGGCATTGTGGGCAATAAACAAATCCGCATCTTTGGTAATCTTGTCTAAAGTGCGACCCATATTGCTGGTTCCGCTTGAAAACACAACCGCGCATCCGTCTTTCTCAATCCGCCAGCCCAAGGCAGGAATAATGCTGTGCGTTACCGGCACCGCGCTAATCTTAAAACCGCCTTCTTGAGCAGAAAACACTTTAGGCTGGCTCACATCTGAGGCTACCGTAGTTGGTTTCAGCTTGAACGACTCGCTGCCGTCTAAAAAACCCGATAAATACGAGTAGGCACCGTTTGCACCAAACAAACGTTCCAAATATTGCTGCAGACTCGGAACCACTCTGTTGCCGGCAGGGCCGTAAATCGGCAAATCACGGGTACGATCGGAGAAAAAAGACCCTTTCACCAATGCAGGCAAATCATTGACATGATCAACATGGAACTGGCTCAACAAAACCGCCTGTAAATCTTCAATTTTGGCACCCACTCGCTCGAAGTTCAGCGACGTACCCGAACCGAAGTCCACCAAAACCTTCGCCTGCCCGTTTTCACGCAGCAGATAGCTGACGGAAGCGCGCTTATCACTTAATTCCGGCCCGCCGGAACCAAGCACCACCAAGTCCAGATTCGGATTGTGACAAGTTGTGGCTGCCTGAACGGTTGCGGACAAGAAAAATACAACAGCTAGGGTAATTGGTTTCCATTCAAGCTTCAAAGATTTTTTCATTTTAATATACAATTCAATAAGTTAAAAAATAAAACTTACTTTATTTAGGGTAAAAATTAATTTCCAAATACTTCAAACTGAAAATTTATATTTTAAATTAACTTCCCTAAGTTTTTTGAAGCAAAAAGCATTCAAACTGCTTCCTTAAAAATCGCTTGCATTTATATCTTTGGAAATTTACTTACGCCCACTACAACTTTACTAGGGAGCCTTTTTTCTTCCTCTTCCAGTGAATTCCTTCTGCATCTCTAAACGATATATCTCCGACAGAACGATGACTAGTCGAGGTAACTGGTTTTGGAGATGGATTTAATTCACTTAACAATTTTGCATCTCCCCATGCATCTGAACTTTTACAAGAACTTCCCTCCGTTATTGGAACAAAATCTATAAAGCCGCTATCTGGTGACTTAGCCTGACAATAAAAAATCCCTACTGGCAAAAAATCTAACTTTAGTGGTACTGCTGTTTTCTTATCAGCCTGACACTGGGCACTTATACATAAATCATAAACAGGTTCTTCTGATAAATTCTGCACAACTATTCCGACATGACGCCATTTTTTATCATTATTTGGTTCTTTAACATCTGCAACCCAAGCTGAGATTTTTGACGCTTGCGTTCTTCTTTGACTCTCAATATCTTCCTGACGCAACCTTTTAGCTTCTTTTCCAGCTATAACGGCAAAAAAAAGCGCTACACTCGAAACTATTACATTAAACACTTCTGAAATATTACCTAACCAACTTGTCCAATCCATTAAAAAACCTTTTTAATGAAATTCCAAAAACTCTCAACACCACCGATGCACTTTCTCCGGCCCGCCGTGCTCGATATAGTATTCAAACTCATGACGGAAATGTTTGGTAAAACTGCGCACGGGGAATACGGCAGCATCGGCAAGTGCGCAGATGGTGCGGCCGGCCATATTGTTGCCTATGCTATCCAGCAGTTCCAAATCCTCGGGTTTGCCTTTGCCGGTGGCAATACGGTGGACGATGCGGTAGAGCCAGCCGGTACCTTCACGGCAAGGCGTGCATTGGCCGCAGGATTCTTCATGATAGAAATAACTCAAACGTTCCAATGCCTTCACCATGCACACGTCTTCATCCATCACAATTACCGCGCCGGAACCAAGCATCGAACCGGCTTTGGCAATGGAATCGTAATCCATGTTCAATCCCATCATAATCTCGCCCGGCAACACAGGTGCGGAAGATCCTCCGGGAATCACGGCTTTAAGCTTTTTACCGTTTCTCATGCCGCCGGCCATCGCCAGCAATTCGGCAAACGGCGTGCCGAGCGGCACTTCATAGTTGCCCGGGCGCTCAATATGACCGGAAATGGAAAACAGCTTGGTGCCGCCTGCATTTTCAATGCCTTGATCGGCAAAGGTTTTACCGCCGTCACGAATGATAAACGGCACGGAAGCAAAAGTTTCGGTATTGTTGATGGTAGTGGGCTTGCCATACAGGCCGAACGAGGCCGGGAAAGGCGGTTTGAAACGCGGCTGGCCTTTTTTGCCTTCCAACGATTCGAGCAATGCGGTTTCTTCGCCGCAAATGTAAGCGCCGTAGCCGTGTGCAGCAAACAGTTCGAAATCAAAACCCATGCCCATAATATTTTGACCGAGAAAGCCTGCTTCGCGGGCTTCGGCCAGCGCAGCTTCAAACCGTTGGTAGCCTTCAAAAATCTCGCCGTGAATATAGTTATAGCCGGCTTCCGCACCCATGGCATAGCCTGCGATAATCATGCCTTCAATCAGTGCATGCGGATTGAAATTGATGATGTCGCGGTCTTTGAACGTACCCGGCTCGCCTTCGTCGGTATTGCAGACAACGTATTTTGCCCCCGGGAAAGAACGAGGCATAAAGCTCCATTTCAAGCCGGTCGGGAAGCCCGCACCACCACGACCACGCAGACCGGATGCTTTCACTTCGGCAATCACGTCGTCTTGCGACATGTTTTCGCTCAGTATCTTGCGCAACGCGGTATAACCGCCGCGCGCCTGATAGGCCGCGAGCGTCCAGCAGTCGGGCTGGTGGGTGTCCACTTGGTCAAAAATGACGCCTGATTGGTAAATAGCCATTTGTTTGCCTTGTTCGGTTAACTCTTTAAATCTGTTTTAGTTTTTTCTTTCCGGCTATCTTTGCCGGGCCTGCATTGGTGTTATTTTTATTGCCAGGCTACCTGAAACAGCCTGTTTTCAGACAGGCTCGAATTTATACGCTGCCTTCTTTTTCAATTACCCAAATCTGTGCTTCGCCTGGCAAGTAGGCAACATGTTTAGCGCCGATGCCAGCAAAGAAAATATCGCCAGTTTCAGCCGAATCACTTTTTCCTAGTTAGAATTTCAGGCTGCGAAATATTTATCTCAACTCCGCCAATTTCGCTTCAATCGCTTCTTCGGTCATAAAACTGCACATCTTATGGTTGTTGACCAGCATTACAGGCGCATCGCCGCAGGCACCCATACACTCGCCTTCCACTAAGGTATAAAGGCCGTCTGCAGTGGTTTCGCCGTAACCAATACCAAGCTTCTGCTTCAGGTATTCGCCGGCGGATACACCGCCGCGTAGGGCGCAGGGCAGATTGGTACAAACGGTCAGCTTGTATTTGCCGACCGGATGCAGATCGTACATATTGTAGAAAGTGGCTACTTCATAAGCGGCAGCAGGCGCAATGCCGATGTAGTCGGCCACAAACTCAATGGTTTCAGGGCTTAAATAGCCTTTTTCGGTTTGTGCGATGCGCAATGCGCCCATCACGGCCGAACGGCGCTGGTCTGCCGGGTATTTGGCTAATTCGATGTCAATCAGTCGTAAAGATTCAGCGGATAACATTAGCGGTCTACCTCTCCGAATACGATGTCTTGTGTACCAATAATGGCCACTACGTCGGCCAGCATATGGCCGCGTGCCATTTCATCCATGCCTTGCAAGTGGGCAAAGCCGGGGGCGCGGATTTTCAGGCGGTAGGGTTTGTTGGCGCCGTCTGAAATCATGTAGATGCCGAACTCGCCTTTCGGATGCTCGACTGCGCTGTAGGTTTCGCCTTCGGGCACGTGCATGCCTTCGGTAAATAGTTTGAAATGGTGGATTAAGTCTTCCATGCCCATTTTCATTTCGGTGCGTTTGGGCGGAGCAACTTTGTGGTTTTCTACAATCACGGGGCCCGGATTTTCACGCAACCAAGCGGAGCATTGCTTGATGATGCGCACAGATTGGCGCATTTCGTTGATGCGGCACAAATAGCGGTCGTAGCAGTCGCCGTTCACGCCGACAGGAATATCGAAATCCATCAAATCGTACACTTCATAAGGTGCTTTTTTGCGGATATCCCATTCCACGCCGGAACCGCGCAGCATTACGCCGGTAAAACCTTTTTGCATGGCGCGCTCGGGCGAAACCACGCCGATGCCGACGGTACGCTGTTTCCAGATTCGGTTGTCGGTAAGCAGGGTTTCCAAGGTATCGATGTTGCCGGGAAAGCGCTCGCAGAAAGCATCAATGAAATCAAGCATGGTGCCTTCGCGGGCTTCATTGAGCTTTTTCAAAACTTTGGCATTGCGGAATTTGCTGCTTTCGTATTTCGGCATGAAATCAGGCAAATCGCGATAAACGCCGCCCGGGCGGAAATAAGCCGCGTGCATACGGGCACCGGAAACAGCTTCGTATAAATCCATCAGCTCTTCACGGTCGCGGAAAGCATACAGAATGGCGGTCATCGCACCGATATCCAAAGCGTGGGAACCGACACCCATCAAATGATTCAGAATGCGGGTAACTTCGGAAAACATGGTACGGATATATTTGGCACGGATGGGCACTTCTATGCCGACCAGTTTTTCAATCGCCAAACAATAAGCCTGCTCGTTGACCATCATGGATACATAATCCAGCCTGTCCATATACGGCAGGGCTTGCAGATAGGTACGGGTTTCAGCCAGCTTTTCGGTACCCCTGTGCAACAGACCGATATGCGGGTCAGCGCGAACAATCGTTTCGCCGTCCAGCTCCAGAATCATGCGCAATACGCCGTGGGCCGCCGGGTGCTGCGGGCCGAAGTTAATCGTATAGTTTCTGAGTTTAGCCACCGTAGTTCTCCTCGCGAACGATGCGCGGCGTAATCTCGCGCGGCTCGATGGTTACGGGTTGATAAACCACGCGTTTTTCGGCTTCGTCATAACGCATTTCCACATAGCCGGAAATCGGGAAGTCTTTTCGGAACGGATGACCGACAAAACCGTAATCGGTCAGGATGCGGCGCAAGTCGGGATGGTTGTTAAACAGAATGCCGTATAAATCGAAGGCTTCGCGCTCATACCAGTCGGCACTGTTGTAAATTTCCACAACCGAATCGACCACCGGAAAATCATCGTCTTGCGCCCATACGCGAACGCGCATGCGCTGGTTGTTTTTTACCGACAAAAGTTGGCTGACCACGGCAAAGCGTTTGCCCTCCCACGGTTCGTTTTTATAGTCGCTGTAATCAACGCCGCACAAATCCACCAACAACTCGAAATGCAGTTGCTCATGATCGCGCAGCGTAGTCATCACTTCCAAATAGTTTTCAGGCAGGCATTCGACGGTAATCTCGCCGAAAGCCAGAATGACTTTACTTGCTTTGTCGCCCAACACATTTTGGACAACCGGATACAAATCGTTTACGTGCATCTTGTGCTCCTAGTTGCGGGCAATGGTATAAGTACGCTTAATTTTGCCTTGCAGCTGGATTAAACCATATAGCAATGCCTCGGCCGTCGGCGGACAGCCGGGAACGTACACATCAACCGGCACGATGCGGTCGCAACCGCGCACCACCGAATAGGAATAATGGTAATAACCGCCGCCGTTGGCACAGGAACCCATAGACAACACCCAGCGCGGCTCGGCCATTTGGTCGTATACGCGACGCAGCGCCGGAGCCATTTTGTTGCACAACGTGCCCGCCACAATCATCAGGTCGGACTGACGCGGCGAGGGACGGAAAATGATGCCGAAACGGTCAAGGTCGTAGCGCGCCATACCGGCATGCATCATTTCCACCGCACAGCAGGCCAAACCGAACGTTACCGGCCATAGCGAACCGGTACGCACATAGTTCAACACCGTATCCGCGCTGGCGGTTACGAAGCCTTTATTTAAAACGCCTTCTATTCCCATTCCAGCGCACCTTTTTTCCATTCATAAACAAAACCCACCGTCAGCACCACGATGAACACGAACATCGACCAAAACGCATAAGCGCCGGTTTCGGCCATCAAATCCTTAAACACCACCGCCCAAGGAATCATAAAAGCCACTTCCAAATCAAACAGAATAAACAGAATCGCCACCAAGTAATAGCGCACGTCAAATTTCATCCGCGCATTCTCAAACGCCTCGAAACCGCACTCAAACGGCGCGTCTTTCTCAGCATAATGGCGTTTGGGGCCAAGCACATTGCCCAGCACAATAAAAAGTATGCCCGCCGCCAAACCAACAATCATAAAGATCAAAACGGGAAAATAGTTTGCTAACATGGTTTAGATACCTGTTTTGTTAAGCGCATTATAGACAGAATAAATGTAGGTTATTGTAGCTAACTTTGCCTCTGTTTAAAAGTTAATCGATGCTGATTTCTGAGAAAAAATTTAATAATTTCAATTAGTTCTTGATAACGATTATCATTAAAATATTCACATCTGCATAATTTGCCTATTTTCCAAGCAACTTTTTTCACTACTATTTATTACATCTGGTTTAATCCGATTTAACTTTTTTAATTTTTTCAATGTACATAGCATATGTCGTCATTCTTCAAGCTTTTTTCTGAGTAAAAAATAAGCAGCTTGTGTCGCCACAGCTGCACTTTATACGCCAAAAAGAATTTTTTAGAATTTTATGCTCAAATTTACAACAAACTTATCTTCTAAATGTTTGAAACTTCATAATTACTGAAAAAATCTCTGGAAAGATATTGGAAACCTTATTTTTCAGACAGGCATTCAGTGCTATCCGATTCTTTTGAAAGGCGGCAGACAGGCAAGCAGGCGTTTGCCGTAAGAATGGGTTTTGATGCGGGTATCGAGAATGGTAACCCGGCCGTAATCTTGCTCGGTGCGAATCAAACGGCCGACCGCCTGCACGAGCTTGATACTGGCTTCGGGCACCGTCATCTCCATAAAAGGAATACCGCCGCGCTGTTCTATCCAGCGACTTTGTGTTTTCTCAATCGGATTATCGGGCATGGAAAATGGCAGTTTGACAATAATTACCTGTACGCAAGCTTCGCCCGGCAAATCCAAACCTTCGGCAAAACTATCCAAACCGAAAATCATACTGGGGCGGCCGGCGGCAATGGCTTCGTAATGTCTTTGCAATAAAACGGCTTTCGGCAACTCGCCTTGCACAAGCAGAAAAGGCAGATGGCTTTCGGGCAACCTCATCGCGACTTCATTCATCTGGCGGCGCGAAGTAAACAACACCAGAGTGCCGATGGCCTCCGAAGCGGAAACCAATTTGGGCAACCACTCGACAACCGCATTGGTGTGGGCATCCGGTTCTTTGGGGCTGGCGGCGAGCGGCGGAATATACAATTCGCCTTGTTCCGCAAAATTAAACGGACTAGCTAACGCCAGCGTGGTTGTTTCGGGCATCCAGACCAAGCCGGTTTGGCGCAACAACAAATCGAAATTACCCAACGAGCGCAACGTGGCCGAAGTCAACACTGCGCCTGCGGCGCGGCGCCATAAGCCGTTAACCAAGCGGCCGGCACTACTGATCGGGCTGGCGTTGAACACATAATCATTTTTATCGGCGATTTTACGCTCTATCCACTTGGCCAGCGGCTCGCCGCCCTCTTCCGGCTCGGTCGACATCAGCTCCCATACAGCGGAAATCTGTTCTATTCGGGCGATAAACAAACCCATTTCGCCGGTCAACCGGTCGATTGAAAGACTGTCTTTGTCTTTATCGCGGCGGGCGGAGGATAAAGCGTCGCTCAATTGATAGACGTTTTTCAACAGGCTGCGGGCGGCTGCGGCCGTATTGGAAACCAGCAGAGCCAGATCGGCAGGAATTTTGCCGTCTTCCCAAAGCCAAACGGGGTTGCCTTCTTTTCCGTTCAAATCCAGCTTCGGTTCGCCGCCCAGATGAAACAGCCATTCAGACAGGCTTTCTTGCAAAGATACAGCGGCTTCGTCGGTTAAATTGGCCAACTCGGTTTTGTCGGTCAGCGCGGCGACTTTGCCAACCGCGGCCGGCAGCTTTTCCACCGTCCACATAGCCAGATTGACGGAATGCTCGGCGGCAAAGCGGCTGAGGGCTTTTTTCGCCAAATGGTGCGCTTCGTCGATACAATAAAAACTATTCTCCGGCGCCGGCAGAATCACCCCGCCGCCCATGGCGATATCGGAAAGCAGCAAGTCGTGATTGGCCACCACCACATCCACCGTTTCCAGCGCTTCGCGCGCCAAGAAAAATGGGCACTCAGGCCGGTTGGGGCAAGTCGATTTGATGCAGCCGTGACGGTCGTTGGTAATTTGAAACCATAATTTATCGGCGATTTTCTCGGGCCACGTATCACGGTCGCCGTTGAAGCTGCGCGCGGCAAAGCGGTCGGCCATATCGCGCAGCGTATCCATGTCTTCTTTGCTCGGCTTGTCGTTAAACAAAACAGACGGGGTGTTTTCAAAACCCAATAAATTGGCTTGTGCGTTGGTTTGGGTAAGCTGGTAGAGTTTGTAAGGGCAAAGGTACCGCCCGCGGCCCTTAGCCAGCGCAAAACTGAGCGCCAACCCGCTTTTTTCCAGCAAAAACGGCAAATCGCGGTTAACCAGCTGCTCTTGCAACGCCACCGTAGCGCTCGACACAATCAGCCGCTTCCCCCGCGTTTGCGCCATAATGCCGCCCGCCAGCAAATAAGCCAGCGATTTCCCCACCCCGGTAGGCCCTTCCACAACAACAATACTTTCGCCGGCTCGCTCGGTCGGTTCTCCGCCTTCTTCCCGCTCTTTACTGCGCGAAAACGCATTGGCCACCGCCGCAATCATCTCGCGCTGTGCTGCGCGCGGGGAAAACTGCGGCAGATTCTCGGAAATGGTGCGGTAGTGGTCTCTAATCGCGTTTTTTTCTAATTCAGTGAGCATGTTGGCGGGCTTCCAAAACAAGGCGGCATTTTAGCATCGAACATGAATGCCTGTCTGAAAACGCCTCGGCGGACGATTGGCTTTCAGACAGGCATCATAAACTTAAACGTATCGCTTATAATGCGGCAAACTGTAATGATTCGCCCTTTGAAACCTGATCAATATGACTGCCAAACCAACCATCCTATTAGCGATGCCCACAACCAACGGTATCTACCGCTTGGTAGAAGACAATTTACGCTACTTGGGCTTTAACGTTTACAGTGCGGCCTATGATCCCCGGCCTCGGCATTATGTTTACCCCAATCTATGGCTGCGGCTGCGTGTTAAATGGAAACGGCTACTGGGCGATAAATCTGCCAAACAAACTTTATTTCAACAATGGATGATAACGAATTTATTCCGACAGCTGGATGGCTACCCCGATTTCGATTACGCATTGTTTATCCGCTCCGATATTTATCCTGTCGAATTTATCGAAAAAGTGAAAGAAAAAACACGTTTCGCCACAGTGGCCTACCAATGGGACGGCATGCAGCGGTTTGCCGATATCGACAACCGGATAGCGCTGTTTGATCGATTTTATGCCTTCGATAAGGCAGACCAGAAAAACAGGGAAAACCTTTTATTTACAACGAATTTTTACTTTTCCCACAATTTATCGGAAAAAATGCCCGAAACATCGGATTGTTATTTCACAGGCTCGCATGAAATATCGCGTAGCCATTCCATCAATGCCTTTGCCAACTTCGCACAAGAGCAAGGCTGGAAATTAGACTTCAATATGTTATGGTTTGGCAGCGAGCATGAAGGCCGACAATTCTATACCAACCAAAATATTCGATTTATCAATGAAATCATGGATTTTTCCGAAAACTTAAAACGAGCCAAACAGAGCAAGGTTTTGGTTGATTTTGTTATCGGAGAGCATTCGGGCTTATCGTTCAGAACTTTTGAAGCCTTGGGTTATCGTAAAAAACTCATCACAACCAATCCATCCGTGGCAGACTATGACTTTTACCATCCGAACAACATTCTTATCTGGGATGAAAAAAATTTTGCAGCCTTAAAAGATTTCATTAACAAACCCTATCATGAACTGCCACCGGCAATATATAAAAAATACAGCTTTACCAACTGGATAAACACCCTTTTGGAAATAGAACCCTACCAGCCCATAACCATAGAGAATAAATAAGGCATTAACATTCAAGGAAACGTAAAAAATGATAGATATTAAAGATGTATTACACAAATACGATTTTTGGTCGGAACCCGAATTTAACGCTTATGATGGCGTAATCAAAGAAATCGAAAGAGCCTGGCAACACAAACGACAAAGGGGCGTTGCAAGACATTGTTGCAATCTTAGAAGAACATGGGTGCGGCTACATATCGCCCTACAATCAAAACCATAGGGAATATTATTAGCCTTATGCACGGCATTAAAAACACCTGATACACCAGCAATAACACCCCGAATCAATGCCTGTCTGAAAACATGAAAACCACCCGCCGCCGCTTCCTCGGCTACACCGCCGCACTCAGCGCCGCTTCAGCGGCCTCGTGGCTGAGCTACCGCCATCTGAACCCGCAACCCACGATACATGCCAACCGCGTTGGTCTGCCGCTGGGGCATTTGTTGCGCGACGGCCGTTTATTGCAACAACCTCAGCAAACATACCATTGCAACACGCTGGTACTGGGCAGCGGCGCAGCGGCGCTCAGCGCGGTTTGGTATCTGGCCAAACACGGCCATACCAACCTGTTGCTGGCCGAAGGTTTCGAGCGCAACGGCAACAACGCCGGGTATTACACCAACACACAAGGTGCGCCGACCGGCGCCCATTATCTGGCTCTGCCGTCAAAAGAAAGTGTTTACATACGCGAAATGCTGGCCGATTTAGGCATCTTGCTCAACGGTGCCGACAGCGCCCGCCCCGTTTATCGCGAAACCGATTTGGTTTACGCACCGCAAGAGCGGCTGTATTACCAAAACCATTGGCAATCGCATCTGATACCGCACGATGACGCCGACAGCCGCCGTTTTTTCGCCTTTATCCAGCGCCTCAAGCAGGCGCGCGGCCGCGACGGGCAAAAACGCTTTGCCATACCCATCGTACATTCGTCGCAAGACCCGGACTGGCGGCAGCTCGACACCATCACCTTCTCCCGTTGGCTCGCGCAACAAAACTACCGCTCTCCCACCCTGCTCTGGTATCTCGACTACTGCTGTCGCGACGATTACGGCCAGGGCAGCGACCAAGTATCCGCCTTTGCCGGCCTGCATTACTTCACCGCACGCGGCCACGACGACGAAGCGGTACTCACTTGGCCCGACGGTTTGGCGCACCTTTCAGAAGCATTGCGCCGCCACGCCGGCTTACAACCGATCGAACACTTGCCCGACGCAGCCGAATTAAGCTTCTCCCGCCCCGCATCGTTCAACGCCTCAGCCGTTAAAATCTGGGAAACGGCGGATCACGTGGAAGTCTGGCTGCGCCACAACCAAAGCGGCAAGACCATTGCCGTACAAGCCCGCAACGTTATCAGCGCCATGCCTTTGATGGTTGCCGGCCGGATTCTGGAAAACGCCGCGTCCTACGGTTTTCAGACAGGCATGCCCGAATATGCGCCGTGGCTTGTCGCCAATTTCGTATTGCACCGCTTTCCGCCGGAAACCGGCCGTAGCGAACTGGCTTGGGATAACGTTATCTACGGCAGCCGCGGCTTAGGCTATGTAGTCGCAACCAATCAGCTCATCCGCACCGCCAAGCCCGAGCAAACCATTTTCACCACCTACGACGCACTCAACCACGACACGCCGCAAAATATCCGCCGCTGGCTGCTGCAAGCCTCCGACCAAACCCTGATGGAATATGCCTCGGAAGACCTTATTTCCGCCTACGGCAAACGCTTCCTCGCCCATGTCGGGCACGTCGACATCACCGTTCGCGGCCATGCCATGAGCGTTCCCACGCCCGGCTACCTCAGCCGCCCCCTGCTGCTTGCCCTGCGCCAACACCGCTCGCGAATCAGCTTTGCCCACAGCGATTTGAGCGGCTATTCCGTATTCGAAGAAGCCGCTTACTGGGGCGTTGAAGCAGCAAAAAACATACTCAGTCAAAGCTGACTCAGGCAAAACGCCCGCTTCGTCAAGCTGCCTGAAGGTTTTTTCAGACAGGCTTGGCGCTCGTTAACGCTTTTCACGCTTACACAAGCGCCCTTTACCGCCGAATAATGGTAAACTCCGCGCCAGCTTCCATCAAACGGAACCACTAAAAATGAAAAGAATCCTTTCCTCCCTGCCGGTGTGGATTGTGCTGGCCGACATGCTTTACGGGGTTTCCCTCAACCTGTCTAAAAGCTTACAGCTCAACCGGCAAGAGCTGCCGAAAGACGGGCTGCCGGTGGCACCGGAAATCGCTTTTAACAGCATACAAGTGTTGGCCAACGGCGGCATGGTTCTGATCATCGGTTTCGGCTTGCTGGTGCTGCTTCAACTCAACCGAACCGTGCTGCAAAAACGCATTATGGAAATCGGTGTTTTTTCCACCTTGGGGCTGATTGCGGTGCTCGCCTTTTCCGTACCCTCGTTATGGGAATGGCTGTGGGTTTTGATACGCAAAGTGCAGGGGCAGCCGGTGATTTCGTTTACCAATCCGCGCTACCTGATTGTGGCGCTTTGCATGCCGTGGATTGCCTTACTGTGCATCTGGCGGCTCATCGGCTGGTACCGATTAAGCACCCTCCGGCGCAGGCTATCCACCGGCGGCGCCTATGAAAATCACCCACACTATTCCTCAGACGAAAACACCCGATAAAACCAACACCATGCCTGTCTGAAAAACAGCGACGCAACGTTTTACCGCATCATGCTATAATCGCCGCCGCATACAGGCAGAGCAGGCAGTCGCCGCGCGTGGCATCCGCCGCGTGGGGAGGAAAGTCCGGGCTCCGCAGAGCAGAATGCCGGCTAACGGCCGGGCGCGGAAACGCGACGGAAAGTGGAACAGAAAGCATAACCGCCGATGGCCGCTTGAAAAAGCGGCACAGGTAAGGGTGAAAAGGTGCGGTAAGAGCGCACCGTGCACTTGGTAACAAGGCGCAGCAGGCTAAACCCCATTCGGAGCAAGACCAAACAGAACACGATGACGCGGCTCGCCGAGTGTTCGGGTAGGTTGCTGGAGCGCATCAGCAATGGTGGGCCTAGAGGAATGACTGCCCAACGACAGAACCCGGCTTATCGCTTTACCTGTATGCCTTTAAATAACCGGTTCAAAAAGCCTGTCTGAAACTGATTTCAGACAGGCTTTTTCTCATAACGCGTTCCTCGATAAAAAAGCGATGCAACATATCGACAGAGCCGGCAAACCCATTACGCCGCCGAAAAAAAGTTCAATCCATTCTGCTTTTCCGTATCTCTTTTTAAGCCTTATTTATAGAAAATCAAACTATGCTCAGATTAACGGCTCACAACATACAAACCACCGAAGAAAGAGGCCTATACTCAAGCTCCTCAAACATAAAAAACAATCAGGAGTTGCCTCATGAACATGCGTTTGTTACTTTCCTTCAGCTTAATTTTGCTCAGCTACCCCGCTGCAGCCGACCATGACCAACATTGGTCGTACGAAGGCAACGAAGGGCCCGAGCATTGGGGGGAATTGAGCAAAGAATTCGAAACCTGTAAAAGCGGCAAAAACCAATCGCCAATCAACTTACCCCGTCCGTCCGCATCAACCCAAAAAAGCAACCTGACACTGGTTAGCGAACCGATCGCAGAATATAAGATTGAAAATAACGGCCACACGCTTCAAGCAACCCCTCTAACCAACAACGTTAAGATCCGCCTCAACCAAACCCTTTTCCAGCTCAAACAATTTCACTTCCACGTCCCCAGTGAATATACCTTTAAAGGCAAACATTTCCCAATTGAAGGGCATTTCGTTCACCAATCAGAAAAAGGCGAGCTGGCTGTGATTTCACTGATGTTTAAAGAAGGAAAAAGCAACCCAGCGCTAACCCCTTTGCTCACACAAATTTTAAAACCCCGCGAATCAACACAACAATCCGTCAATTTAAAAGCCCTGTATCCGAAATCAACCGAGCATTTCCGCCTGAACGGCTCGCTTACAACGCCGCCTTGCAGCGAAGGCGTTAATTGGATTATTTTCGAAACCCCGGTCAGCGCAAGCAAAGAGCAAATTGAAACCATGAAGAGAATCATCGGGCATACCAATAACCGCCCTCTGCAACCGATTAATTCACGTATTATCATCGAAGAAAAATAATCGGCTCGAAGCATCAATTACCGCTTTTTATTAATCTCATAAACTTATTAATCTTAATAAACCTACAAGCCCGTCTGAAATTTTATTTCAAACAGGCTTGTTTATTTTTGAATCATCTCCGAAACAACCTCCAAAATCTTCACCGTTTCACAACAAAAAACCAACATTTCTTACCCATTTATTATTTAATTTAAGTTTTTGAAATTAAATAAAATATAAAGAAAACCTGCCTAAAAATACAAAATAAAAGTGCAAAGCCATCTCTAGGTTTTACGCTCTTCAGAAAGGAAATGTAAATTTTTATTGACTCTAAAGAAAACTGCTTTGTACACTATATTTTGTTAAATAGTAATCATTATTAAACGCATTATTAAATTGAAATTTAATTTCATTTAAGCTCCCCCCACAATCACAGCAAACGGGATAAAGCTAAATTCACATTCACAGAGACTATAGGTAAACAACAATGAAAACTTTAAAAATCATACCCTTGGCTGTATTTATCGGCGTCATATACGGCAATCCTACCTATGCCGACACACCAGCAGGAAGCGATTACACCGAAGTGGCAAAAGTGACCGTCAAAGGAAAAAGACAAACAGCGCCCACCACCGAGCGAGTAAACGCGCAAACTATTCAAGAACAAATGATTCGCGACACGCGCGATTTGGTACGCTATTCACCCGACGTCGGCATCGTCGACAACGGTCGGCATTTGAAAGGTTTTGCCATTCGCGGAGTAGAAGGAAACCGGGTCGGCATCAGTGTTGACGGCGTATCGCTGCCCGATTCGGAAGAAAACACACTGTACAGCCGCTACGGCAATTTCAACCCTTCCCGCCTCTCGATTGACACCGAGCTTGTTAACAATATTGACATCGTCAAAGGCGCCGATTCCTTCCAATCCGGCAGCGGCGCCTTGGGCGGCAATGTGAACTACCGCACGCTCAATGCGGGCGACATTGTGCAGCCGGATCATAAATTCGGCGCTTTGTTGCGCCACGGCTATGCCACCAAAAACCGCGAATGGACCAATACAGCAGGCTTCGGCTTCCGGGGAGACACCGTAGATGCCGCACTGCTCTATTCCCAGCGCTACGGTCATGAATTCAAAAGCCGCGGCAGCGGCCCCGAATACAACTATAACAGCAGCCAACATCCTGATCCGGCCGAACACCGCAATCACAGCTATCTGGCCAAAATCAATTGGCAGATCGCGCCGGAGCATAGGGTCGGTTTTTCCATCAATGGTCAAAATGGCAGCAACTATACCAACGAGCGCTCTTATAACTTATTTGGTTCTGCATGGAGAGAAGCCGACGACCAACACAAAAGGATTAACTCAAACCTTTATTACGAATATACGCCAGAGTCCGATTGGCTCTCCGCATTAAAAACAGACTTCGACTATCAATACACCGATTTAGCGGCAGTTAACTATAAGGGCAGCGGAACAATTAGGTCGCTAGACGAAATTTACGATCGCCGTTTTAAAACTCACTATAAGAGATTAAATTTTCAAATAGATTCTCAACCATTTCGTTTAGGAGGAGAACATAATCTTAGTTTTAAAACTTTTGTTTCACAACGTGAATTCAAAAATCTCAAAATTGACACAGAGGGTGTAGGAAAAGATTATCAACAGACTACAGTAGAAACTATCCAATATCCGATACAAACCACTCAGCTTGGGTTTTCACTGAAAGACAACATCATTTGGAATCCGATTTTTTCCAACCAGATCGGTATTCGTTACGATTACACTAAATTAAAACCTCAAGATTTGAACGCGCCCTGTAGCAAAGCATGTACGGCTGAAGGAAAACCGGGAAACGCCAGCTTCTCCAACTGGAACGGCTTTACCTCCTTATTTGCCCAAATCAACCCTACTTGGAAAGTCGGCTACAACCTCTCTACCGGCTATCGCGTACCGACCGCATCGGAAATGTATTTTACTTTTAAAAATCCTTACGGATCTTGGCAATCCAACCGCAATTTAAAATCTGAACGCAGCGTCAATCACAGCATTTCCGTTCAAGCCAATAATGATCGTGGCTCTTTGGATTTAAGCGCATATCATAACCGTTACCGCAATTTCCTATTGGAACAAACCAATTTAATCGAACAAACCGAATACGGTCGCACCTTTCAGACACCGGTTTCTCAAACCGTTAACATCGAGAAAGCTCAGATTAGCGGGCTGGAATTTAAAGGCCGTCTAAATTTATTTAGCGGCTGGAAACTTTCCGGTGCATTAGGCTACAGCCACGGAAAACTTTCCGATGTGAAAAGCCTTTTATCCATTCAACCTTTAAAAGCAATTATCGGCCTCGATTACGAACAACCCGAAGGGAAATGGGGCGTATTTTCCCGTTTAACTTATTTGGGCGGCAAAAAACCACGTGATGCCAAAGCGGAAGATGTAAAAACCCGTTGTCTGCAATATGAAATTGACCCGTCATCAGGGGAAATGGAGTGTACCGAGATATCAGACCTGTACAAAGAAGTGTACATTAAACCACTTAACAAAAAAGCCTATGTTTTCGACGTATACGGTTTTTACAAACCGATTAAAAACCTGACTCTACGTGCCGGCATATACAATGTGTTCAACCGGAAATACCATACTTGGGATGCCTTGCGTGGTATCAATAGCACCCGAACTAGTACAACCAATACAGTAGATGATGAAGGAAAAGGCCTTGAGCGTTACTACGCACCGGGCAGAAATTACGCTGTATCTCTTGAATACAAATTCTAACGCCCCTATTTTTCAGGCAGGCTTTTATTCCTTGCAAAGCCTGTCTGAAAAGCCGATTTAACGAATGACACAAAGGAACTTAATAATGTCTGAATCTCTCACTTTCGCCCAACGCCTGAAAGAAGAAAACCTCACCACTCATGATAGCGTTGACCATCTTGTGATGTCGGTTGATCCTTTCGGTAATAATGAAAACTACGTCAAATTCTTAAAATTACAATCTGTATTCCATAAAATCGTCGATCCGATTTACCACGATGCGGCCTTAAACAAAATCATTCCGCATCTGGCTGAAATGGCACGCTACAACGATGTGCTGAAAGACTTGCAAGATTTAAACGACGAGCCTTTCACACCTAAAGGCGCCCTGCCCGCTCCCTCGGGCAACAAAGCCATCGGCTGGCTCTATTGCGCCGAAGGCTCCAATCTGGGTGCGGCCTTCCTGTTGAAAGACGCTCAGAAAAAGCTCAGCTTCACCACCGAACACGGCGCCCGCCATTTGGCACCGCACGTTGACGGCCGCGGCAAGCACTGGCGCGGTTTCGTTGAATATCTGAATGACTTGAATCTGAGCCAAGCCGATCAAGACGAAGCCATTCAAGGCGCCAAAGAAGCGTTCGCCTACTATAAAGTGATTCTGCGCGAAATCTTCGGCCTGCCCGAAGGAGCAGAAGCGCCTGCCCAATAAGATAACGTTATCTTTCAGACAGGCATATAAATCATTACCGCCATTGCCGTTGTATCGGCCATGGCGGTAATGCTATCTATCAATCAATAGAACGCGCCCGTCTGATTTAATTCTTCAAATAAAAAAGATTAAGACGGCACATGCGGCTTTAATTCGGATTTGCCAAAAATTCAGGCAGCCTCCCAATAATCGATATAAAGCTGCAATTCAACCTGATTTCGCCACTCGTTGGCCACCGGGCGATACACGGTGCGGATACGCGGCGGAATGTCTTCGGTGCAGCGCCAAAACATCGCCTCAAATTCACAACCCTCTTTTCTCAACCACACTTTCTTATGATTGACACCCATCGCCTGCTGGCGGACCACGGCAAATTCATCAGTAAAACTCGGCGGAGCAAAGCCTTGCCCCCACACCCGTTGCGCCAAGTTCTGCGCTTGCGCCAGCGTGATTTCGGCCGCAGGCAGGCTTCCGTCAGTCAGATACGTTTGCGACAAATCGCCTTCGCGCAGCAAGCTCTTTACCGTGCTTTCAAAAGCAGCTTGAAAACGGCCGATGTTTTCCGCGGCGATACTCAGCCCGGCCGCCATAGCATGACCGCCGAATTTTAAAATCAAACCCGGGTGGCGTTTGGCAACCAAATCCAGCGCATCGCGCAAATGGAGCTTGGGAATGGAGCGGCCGGAGCCGCGCAATTCACCGTTATCGGCCGGCGCAAACACAATGGCCGGACGGAAAAAACGGTCTTTCAGGCGGCTGGCTACAATGCCGACCACGCCCTGATGAAAATCCTCACGATAAGCGGTTACCGTGGTTTGCCCGGACGGCAGTGTTGCGGGGAATGCGTTTAAGGCGTCTTGCAGCATGGATTGCTCGATTTCACGCCGTTCGATATTCAAATCATTTAACCGCGCTGCCAAATCTTGCGCGCTTTCTTCATTATCGGCCAAGAGGCAGGCGATGCCCACCGACATATCGTCAAGCCGCCCTGCCGCGTTGATGCGCGGCCCCAGCGCAAACCCCATATCGAAGGGCTGAGCTTTGCGCCAATCGCGTTTGGCCGCCTCAAACAATGCCTTGATGCCGCAACACATTTTCCCTGCCCGCATCCGCTTTAGCCCTTGCGATACCAAAATCCGGTTGTTGTGGTCGAGCGGCACCACATCGGCCACCGTGCCCAACGCAACCAAATCGAGCAAACCAGCCAAGTTCGGCTCCAAAAGCCTGTCTGAAAAATGCTGCCTCCCCCGCAACTCGGCGCGCAAAGCCATCAACACATAAAAAATCACGCCGACACCGGCGAGGTTTTTACTGGCAAAGCCGCAGCCGGCCTGATTGGGATTAACGATAATGCAATCGGGCAAATGCTCGGCAGGCAAATGGTGGTCGGTCACAATCACATCCAAGCCCAATGCCTGCGCGCGCGCCACGCCGGCCAAACTGGCAATGCCGTTATCCACCGTAAGCAGCACTTGTGCCCCGCGCGCCGCCGCTATTTCCGAAAGCTCGGGAGTCAGGCCGTAGCCGTGCTCGAAACGGTTGGGCACCAGAAAATCCACCGTCGCGCCCATTGCCGCCAGTCCTTTCATACCAACGCTACAGGCGGTGGCGCCGTCGGCATCGTAATCGGCCACAATCAGAATGTTTTCCCGCCGCACGATTGCATCGGCCAGCCGCCGCGCCGCCGCTTCACAGTTTTTCAAACTTTGATACGGCAGCAAAGCACCGAGTTTGTCTTCCAACTCTTCCGGCCTCTCCACCGCCCGCGCAGCGCACAGCCTTGCCAGAAGCGGGTCGGCGCCCGCGGCAATCAATTTTCGGCAGGTCTCGTCGTTAAACTGTCGGATTTGGATTTTGTCAGACATACATCATATAGGAAAACGGAAAAGCGGTATTGTACGCTTTTTAGGCGGAATTTTCAGACAGGCATTTTTTCAAGCAGGCATACATATATAATACGCACCATGATCTACCACCACATTGCGCTTAACGTTCCACTCGGGCTGCTTACCTATGCCCACCCCTCCGCCATACCCGCCGGCACGCGGGTTGTGGTGCCGTTTCGCGGGCGCGAAGTGGTCGGCATCATATGGGCCCATTCAATCGAACCCGACATTGCCTCGTCAAAAATCCGGCCGGTCAGCCAAGTATTCAGCGCAGAACCGCCCATGCCGGAAAACTGGCGGGCGCTACTTGATTTTACGGCACGTTATTATCTTTATCCCCTCGGGCAGGCCGTTTTTACCGCGCTGCCACAAGGTTTGCGCGAACCCAAATCAGTAATAACGCCTAAGCCGCCTATGTTTTACACGCTCAGCAGCACAGGCCGCACGCAAAAAGCCCCTCCAGAACACTTTCATAAAAAACACGCCTTATGGCAAGCACTAGCCGACCGGCCGCAAGACGAAGCCTGTCTGAAAACCCTGCACAACCAAGCACCCAAGCTGATTCAAGAATGGCTGGCGCAAGGCTGGGTTGAGCCCGTTGCGGCCGCTGAACCAGCCATCCAACCCTCAACCCACACCTTAAACGACGACCAACGAGCCGCCTCTCAAGCCGTGCAGGCAAGCATCGGGCACTTTCAAACCTTCCTCCTGCACGGCATTACCGGCAGCGGCAAAACCGAAGTCTATTTCGACATCATGGCCAAAGTGCTGGCCGCAGGAAAGCAGGTTTTGTTCCTACTGCCGGAAATCAACCTAACCCCGCAGCTGCTGCAACGGGTGGAAACACGGTTTGCCGGCATACCCACCGCCGTTTTACACAGCCAAACCGCTGCCGGCCGCCGCACCCAAGACTATCTGCGCGCCATGACAGGCCAAGCCAAGCTGATTATCGGCACGCGGCTGGCCGTCTTCACCCCACTGCCCGACTTAGGGCTCGCGGTAGTCGACGAAGAGCACGATTCTTCCTTCAAACAAGACAACGAATTGCGCTACCACGCGCGCGATTTAGCCGTGTGGCGCGGAAAACAAAGCGATTGCCCAATCGTATTAGGCAGCGCCACCCCTAGCTTAGAAAGCTGGCATAAAGCCCAAACCGGCGCCTACCGCCTGCTCACTCTGCCGCACCGCGCCCATCGTGCCGCCCGGCCGCCCCAAGTGCAGATTATCGATGTGCGACGGCAAACACTCGACAACGGCTTTTGCACACACGCCCTACAACGCCTGAGCGAAAACCACCGGCAAGGCGGCTTATCCATGGTATACCTCAACCGCCGCGGCTTCGCACCCGCTCTCTTTTGCGGCGATTGCGGCCATACTTTCGGCTGCCCCCGCTGCTCCGCAAAAATGGTATTACACCAGCGTGCCCGCCAGCTGCGCTGCCACCATTGCGATTTCAGACAGCCTATTCCCTACCAATGCCCCGATTGCGGCAATCAAGACCTAACCGCCGTTGGCCACGGCACCCAACGGGTGGAAGAAACCCTGCAAGCCTTTCTGCCCCAAGCCCGCATTGCGCGAGTAGACCGCGACAGTACCAGCCGCAAAAACGATTGGGCCACGCTCTACCAACAAATTGCCGAAAACCGCATCGATATTCTGGTTGGCACGCAAATGCTCGCCAAAGGGCACGACTTCGCCAAGCTGAATCTGGTGGTCGTACTCAATGCCGACGGCAGCCTGTATAGCGCAGATTTCCGCGCGCCGGAAAAACTGTTTGCCGAACTGATGCAAGTTGCCGGCCGCGCCGGTCGCGCCGATACGCCCGGGCAAGTGCTGATTCAAACCCAGCTACCCGAGCACCCCGTGTTTGGCGCCGTTCAAGCGCACGATTACGCCGCATTCGCTGAACACGAGCTGGCCGAGCGCGAAATGTTCGGCATGCCTCCATTCGGCTTTCAGGCAGCCATTCGCGCCGATGCCGCCCGCATGGAAGATGCTCAACGCTTTCTAGCCGAAATCAAAACCACAATCGAACCGGCACTGCCGGAAGACACCAGCCAGCTCGGCCCCGTACCCATGCTGATGATGCGGTTGGCCGAACGCGAACGCGCCCAAATACTCATCGAATCCCCCTCGCGCAAACACCTGCACCGCGTCGCCGCTCTATGGTTGAACAAGTTGCAAAACCAACGCGATGCCAGCATCCGCTGGTCGATAGACATTGATCCGCAAGAAATGTAGTCAACAAAAAAACATCCTAACTTAACAGGCATGCGAGGCTATCAATACAAGGTCGTTTGTCAAAATTCAGATTCCAACAAATACGCTCCCTCAGATACCGCGGTCTCACAAACGAAACTGGCCGCTTTATGGTATATTAAACGCTTAATTACGGCGGGTTTGCGGCTTGTTCCCGTGCCTTTATTAATGAAATGAAAACCAAAATGTTATGCCTGTCTGAAAAACGTCTGCGCCGCTTATCGGCCTTGCTGTTGCTCTTATGCCCGCTTGCTGCTTTCGCGCTGGATACCGGCGCTATCCCGCCGAGCGAAATGGCTGTTTATGTGCAGGATTTGCAAACGGGGCAGGTTTTGCAGGCGCATCAAGCCGATACGGCGTTTAACCCTGCATCAACCATGAAACTGGTTACTTCATTTGCGGCCTTGCGTGCGCTGGGGCCTGATTTTGCGTGGCAAACCGAATTCAAATCCGATGCCGATGCCGCCAACGGCAATCTGAACGGCAACATCTACTGGGTTGGCAGCGGCGATCCCGTTATGGATCAAAACGATTTAATCTCCGCGCAACAACAGCTGCGCGACCAAGGCATCCGAAACATCAAAGGCTTGCTGGTGCTCGACCGCAGCATCTGGCGCGGCGCTGGTTCGGCCGAAGGTTTCGGCGACGATGCGGGCGAGGCTTTTGCCACCAATCCCGACCCTCAAATGCTGGCTTATAAAGTGGTCTGGCTCAGCCCCGATCGCGATGAGGCGGGCCTGCCGGTTATCCGCACCAACCCGCCGCTGCCCGATATCGTACAAGACACCCGCATCCGCTTCGTGCCCAACGGCAGCTGCGCCTCGCTCAAACGCTATCTTTCGGCCAAATATGCCGACGGCGTGTTACAAACCAGCGGCACCCTGCCTGAAAGCTGTATCGGCAAGGAAACCTTTATCAACATGCTGGATATGCAAGACTTCGCCGCCAGAAGTTTTGTCAACCAGTGGAACGTAGCGGGCGGCCAGATAACGGCCGGATATCAAACCGGTGAAGCGCCGGCTCAAGCGCAAACGTTGGCCATCCACCGCTCGCCACCTTTGCGCAAGGTTTTGAAGCGCATGAACAAGTCATCAAACAATGTGATTGCCCGCACGGTCTTCCTCACAATGGGCGCGCATGCATCCGAAAGCCAGACGGTTCAAAATGCCGAAGCGGCGGTGCGACGCGAGCTTGTCAAAGCTGGCTTGGACGACGAAGCATTGATATTGGAAAACGGCTCGGGGCTTTCCCGCCGCGAGCGGGTCACGGCGCGCTTGCTCGGCAACCTGCTGGCCAAAGCCTACCAAAGCCCTTTCAGACAGGCATTTGTTGATACGCTGCCCATTTCCGGCACCGACGGCACGCTGGAAAGGCGGTTTAAAAGCCGAACGGGCGAGCTTTATTTGAAAACGGGCACGCTCAAAAACGTGCGCGCATTGGCAGGCTACTATCTGCCGCGCAATCCGTCGGCGCATCCGTTGGTAATCGTGGTGTTGGTCAATAGCGACAAATCCGATTATTATGTCAGCGACATTGATAAACTGGTACAAGGCCTTCTGCCGCCGCCACAATAATTTTCAGACAGGCATCTTGCAAAAGCCGGCTTGCGGCGCCATACTGCAAACACCTTTATCTGAGAAGCATGACTATGCAGCAAGTAACTATGTACACAGGCTCCTTTTGCCCTTATTGCAATATGGCCAAACAAATGCTCAGGCAGCTGGGCGTAGAAGAGATTAAAGAAATCAATGCCGACCGCGAACCGCAGGCGTTTGCCCAAATGCAGCGCACCACCGGCCAACGCAGCGTTCCGCAGATTTTCATCGGCGAAACCCATATCGGCGGTTTTACCGATATGTATTCCTTGCATCAACGGGGCGGCCTCGTGCCTCTGCTGAATCAAGAATAAACCCATTTTTCCAACCCTTATCCCATAAGAGAGACCGAAATGAGCGAGCAAGATCAAGTTCAACAAGAAGCCCAACCCGTTTTCAGCATCGAAAAATTATATGTAAAAGATATGTCGCTCGAAGTGCCGCACGCGCCTAAAATCTTTCTGGAACAAGGCGAGCCTAACGTTGATATGCGCGTATCCACCGAAAGCCAGAAACTGGAAGACGAATTTTATGAAGTAAGCGTTACCATCACCGTTACCGCCAAACTGGCAGACGAACGCATCATGTTTCTGAATGAAATCACCCAAAGCGGCATCTTCCGTTTGTCTAATATTCCGGAAGAAGATTTGCAGCTGCTGCTGGCCGTTGCCTGCCCCAACATCATCTTCCCTTACGCACGCGAAGCCGTATCCACCACCATTACCCGCGCCGGCTTCCCGCCCGTTTTATTGGCGCCGATTAATTTTGAAGCGCTGTATCAACAGCAACAAGAACAAGGCAACGCTTAAAAGCTTGTCTGAAAAGAAAAGCCCGCGATTTTGCGGGCTTTTCTTTTCAGACAAGCATCAATCATCAAACAAAACATTATCTGGCATCTTTAAACCCGCGCTTCAAATGCACCATCAGCAAAGCTACCGCAGCCGGCGTAACGCCGGAAATGCGCGAAGCCTGACCAACCGTCTCGGGGCGATGCTGGTTCAGCTTTTGCTGCACTTCGGCAGACAAACCTTTTACCTTGCCATAATCAATCTCCGCCGGCAGACGTAAGGTTTCCAAATCGCGGCGGCCGTCGATTTCTTCGTTTTGCCGGTCGATATAACCTTGATATTTAACCTGAATTTCCACCTGCTCGGTAACGCTTTCCGGCAGCGGCGCTTCCGGTGCGGCGGCAGGAAGCGTCATCAGTTCCGCATAATTGATATTCGGACGGCGCAATAAATCATGCAAGTTGGCTTCGCGGCTGAGTTTCTGGCCAAATACGCGTTCTTGCTCGCTTTCAGACAGCTTTTGCGGCGTGTACCAAGTGGCCTTCAAACGTTGGATTTCACGCTCGATTTGTTCGCGTTTGTCACAGAATGCCCGCCATTGCGCCTCGCCCACCAAACCGATATTGCGGCCGTCTTCGGTTAGACGCATATCGGCATTGTCTTCGCGCAATTGCAGACGGTATTCCGCGCGGCTGGTAAACATGCGATAAGGCTCGTTGACGCCTTTGGTAATCAGATCATCAACCAAAACGCCCAGATACGCCTGTTCGCGCCGCAACAGCAAAGGCTCTTGCCCGCGCACATATTGAACGGCATTTGCTCCGGCCAGCAAGCCTTGCGCCGCGGCCTCTTCATAGCCCGTGGTGCCGTTAATCTGACCGGCAAAAAACAGGCCGGAAATCGTTTTGGTTTCCAAGCTGGCTTTCAGATTGCGCGGATCAAAATAATCGTATTCAATCGCGTAGCCCGGGCGCAGGATATGGGCGTTTTCCAAACCTTTCATACTGCGCACCAGCGCAAGCTGGATATCGAACGGCAGGCTGGTGGAAATGCCATTTGGGTAATATTCGTGCGTAGTCAGCCCTTCGGGCTCAAGAAAAATCTGATGGCTGTCTTTATCGGCAAAACGGTTGATTTTGTCTTCAATCGAAGGGCAATAACGCGGGCCGACGCCTTCGATTTTGCCGGTAAACATCGGGCTGCGGTCGAAACCGCTGCGGATAATCTCGTGTGTTTTCAAATTGGTATGGGTAATCCAACATGAAATCTGGCGCGGATGCATATCTGCATTACCGCGCACGGAAAACACCGGCACCGGCGTATCGCCGGGCTGCTCGGTTAATTGAGAAAAATCAATGGTGCGGCCGTCGATACGCGGCGGCGTGCCGGTTTTCAGACGGCTTTGCGGCAGATTGAGCTCTTTCAGGCGACCTGACAAGCCTTGTGCGGCAGGGTCTCCGGCACGGCCGCCGGCGTAGTTTTCCAAGCCGATGTGGATTTTTCCGGCCAGAAACGTGCCGGCAGTCAATACCACGGCGCGCGCTTTGAAGGTTACGCCCATTGCGGTGGTAACGCCGCTTACCCGCTCGCCCTCAAGCGTGATGTCTTCCACCGCTTGCTGAAACAATTCCAAGTTCGGCTGGTTTTCCAGCATGTCGCGAATGGCCGCTTTATACAAAATACGGTCGGCCTGCGCGCGGGTGGCGCGTACGGCTGCGCCTTTGCTGGCGTTCAAACGGCGGAACTGAATGCCGGCTCGGTCGGTGGCCAACGCCATGGCTCCGCCCAGTGCGTCGACTTCCCGCACGAGATGGCCTTTGCCGATGCCGCCGATAGAAGGGTTGCACGACATTTGGCCTAGGGTTTCGATATTGTGGGTCAATAGCAGGGTTTGCGCGCCCATGCGGGCTGCGGCCAAAGCGGCTTCGGAGCCGGCGTGACCGCCGCCGACCACGATAACGTCGTAGGTTTTAGGGTAAATCATGGCGTTGAAAGCGTTACGAAAAATAGCGTGATTGTACGCCGTTTTGCCGCCTGCCGCCATGCCGGCGAAGAGCGAATGTTTTCAGACAGGCATTGGGGCGGCAGTGGGTTTTTCCGTTATAATCCAAGCCTGTCTGAAAATCTCGTGAAACTAAAGGAACGCTATGAAACTTCTTGTTATCGGCAACGGCGGACGCGAACATGCGCTGGCCTGGAAACTGGCGCAATCGCCCAAGGTGGAAACCGTTTTTGTGGCGCCCGGCAACGCCGGTACCGCACACGAACCGAAATTGCAGAATCTGGCCAAAACCGCGCATACAGATTTGATTGAATTCTGCCGGGCCGAAAACATTGCATTTACACTCGTCGGCCCCGAAGCGCCTTTGGCGGCGGGCATTGTTGATGATTTCCGAGCCGCGGGCCTGCCGATTTTCGGCCCCACTCGTTCGGCAGCACAGCTGGAAAGCTCTAAAGACTTTGCCAAAGCATTTATGCAAAAACACAGCATTCCAACCGCGGCCTACCAAACTTTCGACCAAGTCCAACCTGCGCATGATTATGTAAATCGAAAAGGCGCGCCGATTGTGATTAAAGCCGACGGTTTGGCAGCTGGCAAAGGGGTGATTGTAGCGATGACGTTGGACGAAGCCCACGCCGCCATCGACGATATGTTGCTCGACAACAAAATGGGCAGCGCCGGTGCTCGGGTGGTTATCGAAGACTTTCTGCAAGGCGAAGAAGCCAGTTTCATTGTGATGGTAGACGGCGACAATGTGCTGCCGATGGCAACCAGCCAAGATCACAAACGCCTGCTTGATAACGACCAAGGCCCCAACACAGGCGGCATGGGCGCATACAGCCCCGCGCCGGTGGTTACGCCGGAAGTATATCAGCGTGTTATGAATGAAATTATTCTGCCTACCGTACGCGGAATGAAAGCCGACGGCAACGAATTTACCGGCTTTCTTTATGCCGGCCTGATGATAGACCGCAGCGGCGCACCTTACACCATCGAATTCAACTGCCGCTTCGGCGATCCGGAAACGCAGCCGATTATGAGCCGCCTCGACAGCGATTTTGTGGATTTAGTGCAAGCGGCCATTGATGGAAAGCTGGATGGCATTACCGCCCAATGGAACCCGCAAACCGCGGTCGGCGTGGTGCTGGCTGCGGCAAACTATCCGGAAAACCCAAAAAAAGGCGACCCTATCGAAGGCTTGGAAGCGGCGAATGCCATAGGCAAAGTTTTTCACGCGGGCACCTCGGAAGATGCCGATGGTCGCATTCTTACCAATGGCGGCCGCGTGCTTTGCGCCGTCGGTTTGGGCGGCGATGTTGCGGCAGCGAAAGCCAAAGCTTATGAGGCGGTAGAAAAAATCCGTTTTAGCGGTATGCAGTATCGCAAAGATATCGGCAACAAAGCGATAAGAAATTGATTTTTAACAAACAATATTATCTAGCCATAAATAAAAAGCCTGTCTGAAATCTTTCAGACAGGCTTTTCTATCGCGAATAATAATCTAATTATATTACCAGACTTAAATTAATGCAAAAATCATACTCGCTTAGCCAACTCTTCAGCTTTGCCGACATAGCCTGCAGGCGTCAGTAGCAATAGTTGCTGTTTCGCTTCGGCAGGGATTTCCAGCGTTTCGATAAATGCTTTCAATTCTTCGGGCGTAATGCCGCCTTTGCCGCGGGTCAGTTCTTTGAGTTTTTCATAAGGGTTGGCAACACCATAACGGCGCATCACCGTTTGAATCGGCTCCGCCAATAATTCCCAAGTGGCATCCAAATCCGCGGAAAGCGCGGCCGGATTTACTTCCAGCTTGTTCAAACCGCGCAAATGCGCCACCCAACCCAATAAGGTGTAACCGGCGCCAACTCCCATATTGCGCAAAACGGTGCTGTCGGTAAGGTCGCGTTGCCAGCGGGAAACGGGCAGTTTTTCCGCCAGAAAACCCAATACCGCATTGGCCATACCTAAATTGCCTTCGGAATTTTCAAAATCAATCGGATTGACTTTGTGCGGCATGGTAGAGCTGCCCACTTCGCCTGCTTTCACTTTTTGCTTGAAATAACCAAGCGAAATATAGCCCCATACATCGCGGTTGAAATCAATCAAAATGGTATTGATGCGCCCAATGGCTTGGAAAAACTCAGCCATGTAATCATGCGGCTCAATTTGAATGGTATACGGGTTAAAGGTTAAGCCTAATGCGTTTTCAACGAATCGCAGGCAATGATTTTCCCAATCTACATCAGGATACGCAGCCAAATGAGCATTGTAATTGCCCACCGCTCCGTTAATTTTGCCTAAAAACTGCTGCGCCTCAATGGCTTTGATCTGGCGCTGCAAACGGTAGAGCACATTTGCGATTTCTTTGCCTAAAGTCGTCGGCGTTGCCGGCTGGCCGTGGGTTCGGCTCATCATGGGAACAGCAGCCAAATCATGCGCCATCGTTTGCAATTTCACGGTAATTTCCGCCAATTTAGGCAGCAAAACATTATCGCGCGCTTCGCGCAACATTAATGCATGGGAAAGGTTATTGATGTCTTCACTGGTGCAGGCAAAATGAATAAATTCGCTAGCATTGCTGATTTCTTTATTATTTTCAAAACGTTGCTTAAGCCAATATTCAATTGCTTTCACATCATGGTTGGTTGTGGCTTCAATAGCCTTAACCGCAGCGGCATCCTCCAGTGAAAACCCTGCGGCAACACGATCAATTTCAGCCAACGTTTCAGGGGAAAACATCGGAACTTCAACAATTCTTGGTTCGGCAGCCAAGGCTTTGAGCCACTCAAGCTCCACTTTCACACGGGCTTTCATCAAACCGTATTCGGAAAAAATCGATTGCAACGCTTCTACGGATTTGGCATAACGACCGTCAAGCGGGCAGAGGGCGGCAATGGGATTAATCATGTCGGATTCCTATTTTAAAAAGGCGCAAAGTATCGCCCATTATACATCATGCAACTGTCGAAAGCCTTCCGAAATGATACTGACCGCGCCATTCTTACCGCCCGAATTTTCAGCAACACAGAGCTGAATAAAGATAAACGATTTAATACAATAAAAGCGCCTTGCCCCAAGCGAGGCTCTCCCGCATAAGCTTGCGGGTATAGTGCAATCGAGAATCAACGCAGCCCTCTCCTGCATAAGATTGAATCTTTTTCCGGGGCCATAATCTGCTTGCAAACCATTCCGCCCGAGGTAAGTGAAAACTTTCGCTAACCAGAATAATCTTGTTGCTATTTTTCAGCAACGGGGCGCTGAACATAATGTTTTCATAAGTGTTTTCAGAGCGGCTTTCTAGCAGGATATAACTCGATGGAATGCCCAGTGACACGGCGATATCGCGCATGGCTTCCGCTTCATTATTGCCGTCGTTATCCGTTCCGCCCGACATAATCAATACTCGCACCTTTCCTGCATTGTAAAGCTGTGCGCTTGCCTCCACTCGCGAGCGCAAACATGGGTTTGGCTGGCCATTACGATTAACCGCATTTCCCAACACCAAGGCCGCATCGGCGAACGCAACCGTTTGAACAGAATGTTGCTCAACTTCCTCCGCCAGATAATGAAGATAATAAACCATAGCACCCCATGCAAAACAAACAGCACCAAAGGCTAAACACAGCAAGCGGAGAAAAGTATTTTTAGGTTCCATTATTCATGCCTGTCTGAAAATTACCGTTCACATAACAAGCCATTTCTAGAAATATAGTAATGCACAAAATAGTCAACCAGATAAATAAAACTTAAAGAAAAGCTCATACAATGTATTTAAACCGAAGGACTGACATCTAATGTTTTTTCAAAAAAGCAAAGGTTATTTGTATCCGGCATTTGCATCATCGCCTCTCTGACAACACCTCGTCCAACCAAGAAAGCGCAAACCGAACCGCCTGGCTTCGAATACTATCCCGATTACCGTCGAATTGCCGGTGAACAGCGAAAACTTTTCCCTCATAAGCCAAACCGAACCACACCGTGCCGACAGGCTTTTCTACGCTACCGCCGGTAGGGCCCGCTATGCCGGAAATACTTAACGCATAGTCAGATTTAGCGGCTTGGCGTGCACCTACCGCCATCTCTTTAACAGTCTCTGCGCTGACTGCACCGTATTGGTTTAAAGTATCCTGATTAACGCCCAAAAAGCGATGCTTGGCTTCGTTGCTGTAAGTAATAAAGCCGGTTTCAAACCAAGCGGAGCTGCCGCTCAAGCGTGTTAATTCAGCCGCAAGAAGGCCTCCGGTACACGATTCGGCACACGTTACGGTTTGATGATTGGCAGCAAGCCGGGCAGTTACCCTATGTAAAATATCTTCCATATGATTCTCTATAGGCTTTACCTGTTTTCAGGCAGGCATCATGCCTACGCGTTCAACAAGCGGTATTGCACCCTGATAAATTCATCCAATACCATTTGTTGGATTTCCTGACGACGAGATGCAGGCGAAGCAAAACGAACCACCAAATTATAAACCTTATCATCATAAGGCACCCGACTGATGCGGGGATAGGCCGCCGGCGTAATAAAATGCTTTTGAACTTGTACTTCTTCAAAATATTTTTCAATAACCCGAATATAAGGCCCGCATTTTTGTTGCAACACTTCCTCCAAATTCGGCACAATTTTATCCGAATCCAAATGAATCGGCACAGGAATATCAAAAGTGTGCACAACATACGAACCGAGAATATTATCGCGTTGTACCGAATGCGATAGCAGCAAGCTATTGGGAAAAGAAATGGTTTTGCCTGAAAGCTGGCCAACTTGGTTGTTCGGCCCGATCTGCATCATCAGCGTATTAAACAGATTAATATCAACCACCCGCCCACGCATATGGTTAACCTCAATATAATCGCCGACAGAATACTGCTTGGTTACCGCCCGCAAAATGCTGCCGGATAAGCACATAATCAACTCTTTCGTTGCCACAACCGTTGCTGCGGCAAGCGCCACCATGGAAAGCGCAAAGGTTTGAATCTGCGAGGCCCATACAAAAAATAAGCCCAGAATACACGCCAACATGGCAAGGTTGCGGCTCATCACCACCGAACGGCGCTTTTCTTCAATTTCCAAATTCGGATGGCTGCGAAAATGCAACCGCAGCAACATATGGCGGATAAGCAAAACCGCGAAAATCAAGCAAATGGAATAAAACCATTCCGAGCGAATCGGACTGCTTTTTAAAATTTCTTGCAGGATGCTCAAAAATTCAGGCATAGCATTTCTTCTATTATTCAAACAATAAAGTAAGCGATAGGCTCTATAAAAGGCATAATGCCTGTCTGAAACCTTTTTCTTTTTTCAGACAGGCATTATATAACCAAATCATTTTCTTATCCGATAAACACTAGAAAACAATTTGCCTCATAGCGACTCCAGCTTCGCAAATTTTGTATCCAATTCTTTCACACCGTCTTTGCCGAAATTAATGATCAGCCTCGCCGACTCCCCCTTATCAACAGCATCAATAATCACACCAGTACCAAATTTATTATGACGTACGTTTTGACCGATGCGAAACCCGGCATAGTTTTTCGGCGCTTTATAAGGCGTCTTTGTTACGGTAGTAGATTGGCGGTGTGGTTCAACATTACCTATTGTTCTCGTCTTTGCGGGGGAGAGATAATGCAAAACCTCTTCCGGAATCTCTTCAACAAATCGCGACACCACGCCAAAGTGAGTTTGCCCATGCAACATGCGCTGTTGCGCCATGCTGATATAAAGCCGTTTTCTCGCCCGGGTAATGGCCACATACATTAGCCGTCGCTCCTCTTCAAGGCCTCCGTGCTCCGCAAGGCTCAATTCGCTGGGAAAACGGCTCTCCTCCATACCTGTCAAAAACACAGTATCAAACTCCAGCCCTTTAGCTGCATGCACCGTCATCAGTTGTACAGCGTCATCATCTTGTCCGGCTTGATTTTCTCCCGATTCCAGCGCCGCATTGCTTAAAAAAGTCAAAATAGAGAATGCCAAACTATCCTCAGCTTGCTCTGGCAGTACTTCAAAATAGCTGTCTTCAGGCCTGAAAGCGATTGCAGCATTGATCAGCTCTTCTAAGTTGTCTAAACGGTCTTGATGGTCGCTTTTTTGATTTTTATAATATTCAACCAAGCCACTGTCATAAACAGCCGCCGATACTATCTCGGCCAAAGAAAGCTGACCAACCTGTTGGCCCAAGTTTTCAATTAGTTTTACAAAAGCAGCCACCTTAGCAGCTTTCCCGCCCATTCCACACGCTGCCTGCCAAAGGGAAATGCCGTGCTCGACAGACAACGCTTGAATACTCTCTACCGTTCGCGTGCCTATTCCACGGGCAGGAACATTAATAACCCGTAAAAAAGCATTGTCATCATCAGGATTAACCGCCAGCCTCAAATAGGCTAAAGCATGTTTGATTTCTTGGCGCTCATAAAAACGCAACCCGCCATATATCTTGTAAGCAACGCCACTACGAAACAACGCCTGCTCGATAATACGAGACTGGGCATTACTGCGATAAAGAATGGCCATCTCGTTAGAAGCCCAGCCGCTACGTTGCAACGATTTAATTTCATCAACGATAAACAACGCCTCATCAACATCTGTAGGTGCTGAAAAGAAGCGGATTTTCTCTCCATTTTCAGCCTCTGTACGTAAATTTTTACCCAAACGCTCGCTATTGTTTCCGATAACTGCATTGGCCGCAATCAGGATATTGCCGACAGAACGATAATTTTGCTCCAATTTAATCGGCGTATCGATACCAAACTCATCCATAAAACTGGCCATATTTCCAACGTTTGCGCCTCGGAAACGATAGATAGACTGATCATCATCGCCAACCGCAAACACAGCCGCATCGCCTCCCGCCATGAGCTTCAGCCAGGCATATTGCAGTTTATTGGTATCTTGAAACTCATCAACCAAAATATGATTGAAGCGGTTTTGGTAATGATTTCGCAAAATTTCATTGGTTTGCAATATTTCATAACTACGTAGCATGAGTTCGGCAAAATCAACCACACCCTCTCGCTGACAAACGCGATCATATTCAGCATAGCACTCAATCATTCGTTTAGTATGCAGGTCTGGCGCCTGTAACGCAGAAGATCGCAAACCCGCTTCTTTTTGAGCATTAATAAATCCTTGTAACGAACGGGGCGCAATCACTTCCTCGGCGATATTAAGCTGTTTGAGCAAACGCTTGATTAAAGCCAACTGATCAGCATGATCAAGAATTTGAAACGACGCAGGCAAACCTGCATCACGATGGTGCAACCTTAAGAAACGATGACAAAGACCATGAAATGTTCCCAGCCACATCGCCCTGATGTTGATCGGAATCATGGCACTCAAACGCGCCTGCATCTCTTTCGCCGCCTTATTGGTAAATGTAACAGCCAAAATACTATTAACACCCGCTTGAGCGCTCTGCAAAAGCCACGCAATCCGCGTCGTCAATACCCGAGTTTTTCCACTTCCGGCGCCAGCCAAAACTAAAGCCGACTGAGGAGGCCACGTAACAGCAGCAAGTTGTTCCGGGTTTAACCCTTGCAAAAGAGAAGAGGGAGAGATATCAGAAAGCATGTTTTCAACTTATAACAGTAACAACAATTATATTGGACGTAATATATTTAAACCGAACAACCCGTTAACGAATTACTTCTATTCAGCGATTTTGCAAATACAACATTTTTTGAATATACATCAAACAAAAGGCTGATGCTGCACACAAACCATCCGCATGTCCATCAATGCGGACAGGCATTGCTCATAATTTTCCAAAGGAATATTTACAGTCAACCGACAATCCAATTGCAAATCCTGACGAACTACCATTGCCTGATGTTGCTTTACTAAACGGATAAGCTCGCTTAAATCAGGATAACCACAAATTATCCAAACCGTTTTTTCTATATTTTTTTCAATGATTTGTGCCTGTCTGAAAGATTCAGCCGCTGCATTTTTATACGCGTTAATTAAACCGGGAACCCCCAGCAAAGTCCCGCCAAAATAACGAACCACCACCACCAAGACATTAGTCAACCCAAAAGAATCAATCTGCCCCAGAATTGGCCTACCCGCACTGCCAGACGGCTCCCCGTCATCATTTACCCTAAACTGTAAGCCAACGACTCCTATTCGATAAGCATAACACCAATGGCGGGCTTTATGATGCTCCTGCCTCAAATCTTTCACATACTCCTTAACATCCTCTGCTGTTTGAATCGGATAAGCAAACGCCATAAATTTGCTACCCTTATCTTTGAACTCCCCAAAAGAAGGGGCTGCTAAAGTTTTATAATTATTAACAGACATAACATTTTAATTTTCTAGACAATGCACAGCAAAAGGCTCAATGAAATTTTTCAATAATTTTAGCCTTGAGCAAACAACAACGTTATCCAATATTAATTTATTTCCACTCTATCGAGGTATATATTATATAAAATAAATTGCAGGTTGAAATTCAACCTGCAATTATTGTTTTGTTTCACGTGAAACACACTATTTCTTTAATGCTTCCGTCAACTGAGGCACCACCTCAAACAAGTCGCCCACCAATCCAAAATCTGCCACATTGAAAATCGGCGCATCAGGATCTTTATTAATCGCAACAACTATTTTACTATCCTGCATTCCAGCAACATGCTGAATCGCTCCGGATATACCAACTGCAACATATAACTCAGGAGCAACAACTTTTCCTGTTTGCCCAACTTGATAATCATTGGGGGCGTATTCCGCATCGACAGCAGCCCGAGAAGCACCAATTGCAGCACCCAATGTATCAGCCAAAGGCTCAAGCAACGCATTAAACTGTTCCGCACTACCCAAAGCCCGGCCACCAGAAACCACCACTCGCGCCTGCGTCAACTCCGGGCGATTCGACGTAACCAATTCTTGATTAATAAAACGGCTAATATTTTGTGCAGAAGAGGGGGCAATCTCTTCGATTCCAGCCTGATTACTTCCCTCTGTTGCTGATTCAAATGCCGAAGTGCGAAATGTCAGAACCAATCTGGGTTCATCACTGCCGACTGTGATAAACGCATTACCCGCATAAATCGGGCGAACAAATGTTTTTTCATCTACAATTTCTATCAAATCAGAAATTTGAGAGCAATCCAACAAAGCAGCCACACGAGGCATCAAATTCTTACCAAAAGAAGTTGCCGCAGCACAAAGGCGGTTATATCGATCAGCCAAAGAAACCACCAACGGTGCCATTTCCTCCGCCAAAGAATGTGCATAGTGCGAAGCATCTGCCAGCAATACTTTTTCAACTCCTTCAACCTTGGAAGCCTGTTCTGCAACCGTACGGGCATTTTGGCCAGCCACCAAAAGATGCACTTTCCCCAGTTGACTGGCGGCAAAAACCGCATTTAACGTAGCCGGATTTAAGACTTGATTATTATGTTCAGCAATTACTAATACAGTCATTTTAAACTCCTTAAATTGCTTTTACCGCATGTAGTTTTGCTACCAATTCAGTAACATCAGCCACCCTCTCCCCAGATTGTCGAGGTTTCGGCTCTGCATACCGAAGCACGTTTACGCGTGTTTCAATGTTTACTCCCAACGCTTCAGGGGATAATTTTTCTAGCGGCTTTTTCTTAGCCTGCATAAGGTTAGGTAATTTGACAAACCTTGGTTCATTCAATCGCAAATCTGCACTAATAACCACAGGCAAACTTAAAGCAACGGTTTCAATACCCCCGTCAATTTCTCGGGAAACAATTACTTCATTGTCTGTTAATTCTACTTTCCCTGCAAAAGTGCCTTGTCCTGAATTTAAAAGGGCGGCCAGCATCTGAGCGGTTTGATTGGCATCGTCGTCAATAGCTTGTTTACCCAGCAATAAAATTTGCGGCTGTTCTTTTTCTGCAATCGCTTTCAATAGTTTAGCAACCGACAAAGGCTCTAACACAGCATCCGTCTCAACATGAATCGCTCTATCAGCGCCCATTGCCAGAGCGGTGCGCAAAACATCTTCACATTTTTTTTCACCCAAAGAAACAGCTACGATTTCACTGATTTTGCCTGCTTCTTTCAAACGCACCGCTTCTTCCACCGCAATCTCATCAAACGGATTCATCGACATTTTTACATTGCCGATATCGACACCAGAACCATCGGCTTTCACCCGAACTTTTACGTTGTAATCCACAACGCGCTTTACCGCGACCAATGCTTTCATGATCTTTCCTTTGTTCATTGCTTAATTCAAAGCACAAACCAACAAAATTATTCAAACACTTTTCAGACAGGCCTTTAAACTTGTTTTACTTGCCGATAAGCAGATATGCATTTCATCAAAAGCTCCAACACGTCGTCAGGTTTAGGCATCCGGCCGATTCCACCGATATTTTGTGCATATTCCGAAGTCTGCACACCCGTCTTAATCGGATCCGAATCTGTATAAATGCCCACCAGCGGCTTATCTAACGCATTCGCCAAATGGAGCAGGCCAGTATCAACGCCAACCACGCTCTCTGCATTTTGAAGCAAGTCTGCCGCCTGCAATAAATTCATCTTGTTGCACACAACAACAAACGGCAGCTCAGCAGCAATTTTTTCAGCACGCATCTTCTCAGCCTCACCGCCCCACGGCAAATAAACAGCTGCTCCGTCTTGTTGATACAACGCCTTTAAAAAAGTCAACCAATTATCAAGCGGCCACAGTTTACTATCCCTGCTTGTCGCATGGAGTACAACATGATAGGGACGAACCAGCCCTTCAAGCCTAGCCGCTTCTGGCACCACCAATCCAAACCGCATTTCTTCAGGTAATTCGTAGCCGAAAGCCTGTGCAAACAACAAACGGTTACGCAATACCGCATCTTGACCCTTGGCAACAAAAAACGTTTGGTTATAAAAAAAAGATGAAAATCCCTCGCGGGCGCTTTTCTTATCCAAACCCTTTATCGGCGCATTTGCCAACTTTGCAAATGATACGCTTTTAAACAACCCTTGGCTGTCTATCGAAAAGTCGTAACACTCTTGCTGCAATGTTTTTCGCAAATGATTGATTTCGCACCACGTCCGTCTCCGAACCAAGCACTTACGCCACCGACGCCATTGCAAAGTATGAACTTTTTTTATAAACGGGTGCAATTTCGCAATATCGGCAAACGATTCCTCACACAACCAATGCAACTCCAAATCCGGCTTCATCCGAGACAAGTCGTTTATTGCAGGCAAGGTGTGAATCAAATCACCCATACTGGATAAGCGTACCAACAAAACCTTCATCCGTATCACTACTCCGCTTTATTTACAAATGCCTGCCTGAAACCTTGTTTCACGTGAAACAACCCAACCTATTGATTTTAAATAATTTCGTATAGAATCTGCATTTTCCAAAACAATTGCGCCGCATTCAATCATTTCCTGCCATGCCGCTTCCACTGTTGCCGGCATAATGCCTCTGCAAGCCGCCGCATTTACGATAACGCGCCACGGCCCGCCTTTTAAAAGTTGCAAAACCGTTGTTTTAACACAATAATCGGTTGCCAAACCGCCAACAATGATAATTTTTGCATCACACAAAGACAACCATTCAATCAATCCGGTGCTCAACCGCTCTTCAATATCATGGAAACACGCCCCATATGGATGCAAAGAAGGATCAACGCCTTTCCAAACACAATAATCGTAGCCGCTTAAATCAGGCAAACCATCAAGCAGATCAAAGCCGCCCGTTCCAACCATTGCATGAGAAACCCACGTTACATCGGCATTTTTTAACCCTGTCGGCTTCAACATATCCACAGGATTTTCCACAAGCCATTTAGCAGACGGATGGTGTGCATCTTTTGTCATCACTCTCAAATCGGCCAAGCGAGCCTGTTCGTTCAACTCGCCGACAATCATATCGCCTTCTTCAACCGGAAGCTCGTTCGGACAAAGCGGAGTAAAGGTTTTCTGTGCGTCCACATCAATCGAAACAATCATCGGCTATCCCTGCTTAATGTCTGAAACCGGCATATTATAACAAAAGCCACTCTTCGGCGTGATACAATTCCCCAAACTTTTCAACAAACTTATCCACATGCACTATACAATAGAAACCATCGGTACGGTTCAATCGCCTTACAAACAAAAATTCGGCATTGCCCGCCAACCGGGCTTGGTTCCTGCTGCCAACGTTTGTATCGTACTGGATGATCGTTTTAATTCCGACAGCGTACGCGGCTTGCAGGATTTTGATTATATTTGGGTGCATTTTATTTTTCACGATGTGCTTGGAGAAGGTTGGGCGCCGCTGGTCCGCCCGCCGCGCTTAGGCGGCAAACAAAAAAAAGGCGTGTTTGCTACCAGAAGCCCTCATCGGCCCAATCATTTGGGCTTATCTTTGCTCAAACTCGAGCGAATCACAATCGACAACGGTATTAAGCTCTGGTGCAGCGGAGCCGATTTGCTGGATCAAACACCTATTATCGATATCAAGCCTTATATTCCGTTTGCCGAAGCAAAGCCGAATGCCGCGGCCGGTTTTGTAACCGGCTCTCCGTCCGAATTAGAAGTTTACTGGCATGAAAACAGCGGAAAACAACAGCTTTCTGAAACTTTAATCAAGTTAATCAGCCAAAGTATTGCGCAAGACCCTCGCCCCGCCTACCAAAATATTCCCGACCGCGTATATGTGATGAATATAGCGGATTATGAAATTAAATTTCAAATTAATGAGAATAGGGCATTGGTTTTGTCTGCAACCATCATGCCTATCTGAAAATGAAATAATCTGAAATTAAACCGATTATTCCACATCAGACGGCACGATAGAAAATATCAATCAAAAAATCATGAAAACTACTGGTTTTGCCCCTATTTTAATTAACATTCAGACAGGCATTCGGCCGTCTGCCCCCATCAGAGTGAGAATCTTATGAAAAACGATATATTGCTAAACCTAGCAGATGAACCGCGTTTTAACGAAATCGAAACCGCCGACATCAAACCCGCCATGCAAAAAGCCATGGAAGAAGCGAAAAAAGCCATTGCAGAAATCAAAGCCCAATCCGAAACCACATGGCTCAACACAGTAGAACGCCTAACGGACATTACCGAAAAAGTCGGTCGAATCTGGGGCGTCGTTTCCCATTTAAACTCAGTGGTCGATACACCCGAATTACGCGCGGAATATAATGCGCTAATGCCGGAAGTTACTGCCTTTTTTACAGAAATCGGCCAAGATATCGAACTTTATACACGCTTTAAAGCCATTAAAGCTTCGCCTGAGTTCGATAAATTGGATGCCGCACGCAAAACCAAACTGGAACATGATTTGCGTGATTTCGTATTGAGCGGCGCTGAATTACCGCCAACAGAGCAAGTTCGTTTTGCCGAACTTCAAACCGAAAGCGCCCAGTTGGCCGCACAATTCAGCCAAAACGTGTTGGATGCAACCGACGCTTTTTCCATTTATCTGGATGACGACAGCCGCCTTACCGGCATTCCTGAAGATGCCAAAGCCCTGTTTGCCGCCGATGCGCAATCCGAAGGCAAACAAGGCTACAAAATCGGTTTGCAGATGCCGCATTATCTGGCCGTAATGCAATATGCCGATGATCGCGAGCTGCGTGCCGAAATGTACCGTGCCTACACCACCCGCGCCAGTGAATTCGGAAAACCCGAATGGGACAATACCGGCAACATTACCCGCAGGCTGGAAATTGCACAAGAAGAAGCCAAACTGCTCGGCTTTGCCAATTATGCCCAGTTATCGCTTTATACCAAAATGGCCGAATCGCCGGAGCAAGTTATCGAGTTTTTGCGTGATTTATCCAAGCGAGCCAAACCTTTTGCCGAAAAAGATTTGGCGGAAGTTCAATCTTTTGCCAAAGAAAACCTTGGCATCAGCGAGCCGCAGGCTTGGGATTTACCTTACGCCAGCGAAAAATTGCGAGAAGCCAAATATGCTTTTTCCGTAACAGAAGTGAAAAAATATTTCCCGGCTGGTAAAGTATTAAGCGGCTTGTTCTCCCAAATCAAACGCTTATACGGTGTTAATTTAATCGCCAAAACCGTACCCGTATGGCATCCCGACGTATGTTATTTTGAATTGGAAAAAGGCGGTTCGATTATCGGCGGCGTTTACATGGATTTATACGCCCGCGAAGGAAAGCGTGGCGGCGCATGGATGAACGATTACCGCGGCCGGCGGCGTTTCCTTTCTGAAAACAAAGCAGGCCAAATACAAAACCCTGTGGCCTATTTGGTTTGTAACTTTACCCCGCCCGTCAACGGTAAAGAAGCGCACTTAACGCATGATGAAATCCTGACCTTATTCCATGAAACCGGCCACGGCTTGCATCACTTGCTCACACGCATAGATGAATTGGGCGTATCGGGAATCAACGGCGTGGAATGGGATGCCGTGGAATTGCCTAGCCAATTTATGGAAAATTTCGTATGGGAATACGATGTATTGTCGGAAATGTCTGAACATGAAGAAACCGGACAGCCGTTACCGCGTGAATTGTTTGACAAAATGGTGGCGGCCAAAAACTTCCAACGCGGCATGTTTATCGTACGCCAGATGGAGTTCGGTTTGTTTGATATGTTGATTTATGGCGAAACAGACCCGGCCAAACAAGCTGATTGGGCTCAAACACTGAAAAAAGTAAGGCAGGAAGTGGCGGTAGTTCATCCTCCCGAATTCAACCGTTTCGCCAACAGTTTCGGCCACATTTTCGCCGGCGGCTATTCTGCCGGGTATTATAGCTACGCATGGGCAGAAGTTTTAAGCGCCGATGCCTACGCTGCTTTTGAAGAAAGTGACGATATCAAAGCAACCGGAGCCCGATTCTGGAATGAAATTCTTGCTATGGGCGGCAGCCGCAGTGCAATGGATTCTTTCAAAGCTTTCCGAGGTAGAGAGCCGAAAATCGACGCCTTGTTGCGCCACAGCGGTTTTGACGAGGCAGCTTAATCCGTCTCAAAATTAAGAATAAAAATGCCTACCTGAAAGATTTTTGGAAAAATCAGCCAGAAATTGCAATTTTATTGCAATTATTATCACTTTTAAATATAATTAACTATTTACAGTAAAATTTCATAAAAGCCGGCCATATTTTAAATATGGCCGTTATTTTTTTGTTTTCAGACAGGCTTAATATTATTTAAATTTATCTTTTTTTGTTTTTATTCAATAAATTAGAATAAAACTCTCTATTCATAAATTATGTAAATAGCCATTGTAATTTTTTAATAAGATTAATTATCATTATAATTCTCTTTTTTAAAAAATATTCTTAATGGTTAAAATGTTCAAAGCATCTCCTGTTTTTTTATCTATTTTGTATTGTTTTCCTGCATTTAGCTGGGCTGATGCAGATAAGCCTAATGCGCCTGTTTCAACAGATTATGTGGCGTCCGGGCAATCGTCCCACACGCCTGCAATAGAAGTATCCACCGTCAACGTGATAGGTTCCCGTGCCAATGCACCTTTTCAAAAACCTTTTGCCACCAGTCATCGGGACAATGATGTTTTAGGGCAAGATATCAACACCATTATCCGCACCATGCCCGGAACGTTTACTCAACACGATCTCGGACAAGGCGGTTTTGCCGTAAATATCCGCGGATTGGAAGGCTTCGGAAGGGTAAACACAACAATCGACGGCGTCAGCCAAACCTTCTATCAAGCGAACCCTGCACACGGCTGGAACGGCAGCACGACTTATATAGACGAAAACTTTATTTCAAGTATTGACGTTAACCGTGGTGCGGTTTCCGGAGCATCAGGAATAAACGCTTTAACCGGCAGCGCTGAATTCCGCACCATTGGTGTGGATGACTTGGTTGCCGAAGGTAAAAATTTCGGCGTGAAAACAACCTACCGGCGCGGCAGCAATGGTTATGGCAAAAACGGCATGATCGGTATCGGTTCGCGTTTGGATTTAGATAACGGCGGTAGTGTCGGTTTTATAAGTGCCATCAGCGGCAAGCGAAAATACGGTTATAAAAACGGCGCGGGAGAATTGATTGCAGGAGATGATTTCAATAGCTCTGTTGCTGCAGAAAGTGGTTCCAAGTCTTGGGGAACATTAAACAAAATTCAAATCAAACCCAATAGCCACCACAGTTTTACATTGAGCCACTTATACAATAGAGCAAGATTTTTAAATAACCACAGCCCGTTAGAAGTTAAAACTCAAATGGGCTTATTAAAATACCGCTACAACCCCTTATCGGATTGGGTTGACCTGCATGCAGATATTGCCTATAGCGAAGCGAAGCAAAACTTTTTATCTGCAGAAAACTCTCAGGAATCTTATGTCGGGCGAACCACCCGAAACCCTGCTTTATCTCTGGTATTAAAAAACCAAACCTTATTTGACGTAGGCGGGAACGATTTGTCTTTCAATTACGGTACGAAAATTACCCGTGTTCGTTATAACAGCAATCATTCCAATAAATCGCTTTTAGTCGAAGGCCAGCAAAACTTAGACAGCGCTTTTATTGATGCCAATTGGCAGCCCGGAAAATGGATATTATCAGCCGGAATACATTATGAAAGATACGGATTGCGGGGTTATCTGCCGCCGACAGACGATAACGGATCCATCATTTTACCCAAAGGCGGTAACATCCATTTCAATCGAAAAGAAAACCATGTCAACCCGCGTATCGGCATAAGTTACAAGCCATTGGATTGGCTTGAGCTTTACACCAACATAGGCAAAAGCAGCCGCAGCCCGAATGTTCAGGAATTTATGTATGTCAATAACAATAAAGGCAATCCTTATTCGGTTAACCCCTATCTGAAAGGGGAGTCTTCATTCAACCGCGATTTAGGGTTTAATATTTTCAAGCAAGGCTTGTTCGCAGAAAACGATACTTTGCGTATGAAAGTAAACTATTTCAATAATCAGGTTAAAAACTATATTTTACAAGATCAGTTTTACGTGTGTGGCAATACAGATTTGAGCCGTTGCAGTTATGAGGATTATTTTGATGGTACGCATGAAAATCGTCTTACTCCAATAGGTGTATACCGAAACATACCCGATACAACTCATATGCGGGGTTGGGAATTGGAGGGCGGTTATGATTTCGGCCGTGCTTATGTCAATATGAGCTGGAGTAAAACTCGAACAGATTTCCCGCCCGACTATCTCTCTGCTTTAGGCATTTCCCATATCAGAACACAGCCAGAAAGCGTTTGGATGATAGATGCTGGTACCCGTTGGCTAAATAACCGCCTCATTGTTGGATGGCGGATAAGCTTTACCGGCAAAGATTCCGTTGCCGGCGAAACAGATATCGATACAGACATTCAAGCAGTCAATAAAGTCGACAAAAACCCTAAATTGTTCGACTTATACGCCATCTATAAAGCCAGTAAAAATCTAAGCCTCTTTTTGAATATTGATAATGTTACCAATCGTGTTTACAACTATCCGCTTAGCGGCGGTACATTAGCCACAGGAAACTTAGGCCCGGACAATAATGCCAATAGCGGAACAGGCAGAGGCCGTACCATTTATGGCGGTTTGACGCTGAAATTCTAAATTTCCTTTAATAGCATAATAGCAAATCATTGTTTAGCTTTATTCAAAGCGTTTTCAGACAGGCTTTGCAAAACATTTAAAGAAACGTTTTTATTATGAAGAAGTTACTGCTTACTATCGCCCTGAGCTTCACGCTCGGATTCGCTTATGCCGAGCCGGCTCCTCAGGGGCGAATTTACGATGCAACGGCCCGGCACGATATTACGCCGGAAGCCTTAATTTCATCTTTGCAACAAGCCGATATCGTATTAATCGGCGAAAAACATGACGACTCCGCACATCACGAGGCCGAGCTATGGCTATTGCAGCAAACAGCAGAGCAAAGGAACAAAGGCTCGGTATTGCTGGAGATGATTGACGCCTCGCAGCAAAAAGACGTAACCGAGGTGCAGCAATGGCTTTTGAACGGAGGAAAAACCAGCGAACGAAGGCTGGCAGGCAAAATGAATTGGAACGGAGCATGGGACTGGACTGCTTATTCGGGCGTGATGAACTTCATTATGCGGCAGCCTGCCACAGTATTAGCTGCCAACCCGCCGCGATCCCAAACCCTTGCGGCAACCGGTTTTATGCCGCACGGAAAAAACAGCAGCAATTTTGAAGTGCGCAAAACCTTAGCCGAACTGATGGACTCCAATCACGGCAGTACCGACGGTTTGGTTTCCATGCAACAATTCAAAGACCATACTATGACCGCCAACTTGATGGCCGCACCAAAGCCCGCTTGGTTGCTGGCCGGTTCGATTCATACCTCGAAACACCTTGGCGTACCTTTGTTTTTAAAAGATGCCGCGTTCCCGAGCAAGCTGAAAGTCGTCATACTCACGGATAAAGAGAGCGATATCGACCCCGGGCATGGAGACTATATTTGGTATCTGAATCAATCCGTAAAACATTAAGCGAGCCGCACCTAACACGCCGCCAACTCAAAGAATCAAAGGAATGTTTATGTCCAACACCCTCTATCAACGCTATCTCGAATTGAAAAAACAAGGCATACACCAGCGTGATGCCGTTGCCCGATTAGGCGTAAGCGAAGGAGAACTCATCGCCAGTTTTTCCGACACGCAATACCTCGGCAGCGACATCATGGCTTTCTTGCCCGAATTGGTAAAGCTCGGCGAAGTAAAAAGTGCTGTTCGGAATTCCGTTGCCCTGCATGAAAAAAAAGGGCTGTATAAAAATCTCGATCTCTCGCCCATGATGGGAACCGCAATTAACCTCGGCGGCCTTGATCTGCGCCTGTTTTTAAAACGCTGGAAACACATTCTGGCGGTTAAAACCAACCAGACTTACGCTTTTCATTTTTACGATGCCTACGGCAAAGCGATTGAAAAGGTTTTCGTGACCGATAAATCGGCAATTCCTGCATGGGAACAACTCTGCCAGAAATATTCAAGCAATCAGCAACCCGTTTTCGAGCCAGCCCCGCCGCAAGAGCCATATCAGGCCATAACCTTGCCGGCAGAAAAAATTCAAGAATATCAACAAGAATGGCAGAATTTAAAAAATGTGCATCATTTCCGCATTATCCTTGCCGAATTCGGCATTGATCGATTACAAGGGCTGGAATATGCGCCGGAAAAAGATGCTCAAAGATTGAACAACGAATCGATTGAATTTATTTTCAAGCAATGTGCGCAGCGTGGAATCACTTTACTGATTTTTGTTAACAACAGCGGAATGGTGCAAATTCAGACAGGCAAAGTGCATCACGTCGGCCGGGCAGAAGGCTATCTGAATATTCTGGATGAAGATGAAGAACATTTCAGCTTCTATTTAAAGGACGATGCTTTAGCCGAAGTATGGTTTGTCCGCCGTCCGGGCAGCACCGGCATCGTTCACAGCTTGGAGGCTTATAATAGCAATAGGGAGCTTGTACTCCAGCTTTTCGGCCGACCGGCCGATGCAGAAGAAGAACCGCAACAATGGCGTGATTTAATTACGGAAACATTAGAAACGTTTAAAAAATAAATTTTCAATTTTCCTGAATAAAATGGATTAAAAACGAAAGGCCCCCGAATGAAGAAACAGATTTTTACAGCTTTACTGGCTCTGTTGGCCATACCGAGCTTTGCTCAACGCATCGTCGTGTTAACACCCGATGTCGCCGACATCGTCGCTCAAATCGGCGCGGAAAAAGAAGTGGTCGGCATTCACGAATTCAACCGCAATCCGGTTTATAAAAACATTCCGACCATCGGTTTTTACCGCAATTTCTCATCCGAACCGATTTTGGCGAAAAAGCCGGATTTAGTCATCGGTAGCTGGATGGCAAAACCCGACGGCATTTATGCGCAAATTAACCGCACCGGCGTGCACGCCGAAAACGTGATCCCTTCCGAATCTTTGGAACAATATCAGCAAAGCTTTGAGCGCATCGGCAAATTGCTCAATAAAATGCCGCAAGCCTCGGCGCTGGCGCAGCGTTTTAAAAACAACATCAAGCAACTTCCTTCCACCGGCAAACGCTATATTCTCAGCTATGACGGGCGCTATGTTTCAGGTAAAAACACCGTGGGCGATACTTTAATCAAACTGGCCGGCGGCATAAACGCAGCCGCTTCGGTAGACGGCCTGAAACCCTTTTCCCGCGAAGCCTGGCTGACGGCCAAACCCGATGTAATTATCATTGCCAAGCACAATGAAAAAAACATCGGCGGTCTTGCCAAAGTGTTGGCCCGCCCTGAAATTGCCGCCAGCCCCGCTGCTAAAAACAAACACGTTCTGTTTTGGGAGGCCGAAGATTATATGCGCTACGGCCTTTATACGCCCGATATCGTCGGCCGCTTAAACCGTTTGGGTAAATAATGCCTGTCTGAAAACCAATGGCCGGCAAGCCGGTATCAACCTTTCATGAACGAAAAAACCATCCGATGAAAAAATGGCTGTTAATTTTGCCGCCTCTGTTTGCGGTTTTGCTCTGGTTTTGCGCCGGCATAGGCGAGGGCGGCTGGAACAACCCTTTCAATGCCGATCCCGTATTGATGGAAATACGGCTGCCTCGGCTGTTTGTTGCATTGCTGGTTGGTGCCGCATTATCTGCCAGCGGCGCGGCTTTGCAAGCCTTATTTGAAAATCCGTTGGCCGATCCGAGCTTGATCGGCACGTCCGGCGGGGCGGCGATGGGGGTTGTGCTGGCAATTGCTTTGGGCTGGAATATCGGTATTCCTCTGGCGGCGTTTCTAGGTGCTTTTATCGTATGTATTTTGATTCTTGCCGGGCACCATTTAGTAGGCGGCGGTAAGCTGGGTTTGCTGGTGATGGGTTTTGTCATCAGCTCGCTCTGTGCGGCTCTTGTTAGCCTGATTTTGTTTTTATCAGACGATATGGCTTTACGCAGTGCGATGACTTGGCTTTCCGGCAGTTTTTCAGAAGCAGGTTTCGTTTCCCCCTTATACGCGGGCAGCGTTATGTTGGCCGGATTGCTGTTGCTGCTGGCGATAGGCCGCCGTTTGGATTGCTTGCTACTTGGCGACGAAGTGGCGCATACGATGGGCATCAGCGTTCAAACAACGCGCATTCTAACCATAATCGGTTCTGCCTTAATGACGGGAGCGGCCGTATCACTGGGGGGGATTATCGGTTTTGTCGGCATGATGATTCCCAATGTGCTGGCTCAGGCGGTAGGTGGCGGAAGAACCCGCCTGATTACGCTTTCCGCACTTGTCGGTTCGCTGTTTATGCTGTCGGCCGATACCTTCGCCCGTTGGGTGGTTTATCCTATCGACTTGCCGGTAGGCATCGTCATTGCTATTCTCGGCGGCCCATTTTTCCTTTGGCTGATTGTAAAAGACAGGCAGGTTTGATATGTCTTTATTAATTGAAAACTGTACGGTCAAAGCCGGCCGCCGCACCATTCTGGAAATCCAGCGTGCCGAATTCCCCGCCCACTGCACCAGCGCCGTTATCGGCCCCAACGGTGCAGGGAAATCGACCTTGCTGAAGCAGTTTCTACGCCATTCGCAAGCAAGCTGGTGCGGAGAAAACATCAAAACCGTTTTGCGCCAAGGCAAAATCGCTTGGGTCGGCCAACATGAGCAATTTCAGCTGCCAATGACATTATCGGAATATGTGCTGATGGGCCGCTACCCGAAACTGGCTTGGTATCAGCGCCCGAAACGCGCCGACAAAGGTCAGGCTCTCGACTTACTTGCACAATTCGATTTAACCGAGCTGCAAAACAAACGCATCGAAACGCTCAGCGGCGGCGAACAACAGCGCGCAGCCATCGTTCGCGCCCTGTTGCAAGGCGCAGAAGTGCTACTGATGGATGAACCGACCAATCACCTCGATGTGCGCCACCAACACAGGCTGATGCATTTTTTACGTTCTTTGCCGCAAAATCATTTGACTGTCATTATGGTATTGCACGATATCAATCTCGCCGCCCACTATGCAGAATACATTTTATTAATGGATCAGGGAAAAGTAGTTCAGTGCGGCCAAACCGAGCATGTGATGAACAACGATACATTAAGCCGGATTTATAACTGGCCGATTTTAAAACACACGCAAGACAATCAAGTTTGGTTTCAACCGCAAACGCTTTAAGTAAAATAAAAAGCCTGTCTGAAAACCGATATAGTTTTTCAGACAGGCTTTTATACCAACAATTCAATGCTCATCAATCAACGCATTCACAAATACGCGCGCATCAAAAGGTCTCAAATCATCAATACGCTCGCCTACGCCGATATAACGCACCGGAATAGGGCGGCTGGAAGCCAAAGCAGCCAACACACCACCTTTGGCCGTGCCATCAAGCTTGGTTACAATCAAACCGGTTACACCGAGCGCATCATCAAAAGCAACCACTTGATTGACCGCATTCTGACCAATATTCGCATCCAGCACCACAATGATTTCATGCGGCGCTTCGGGTAAAGCTTTTTGCAGCACCCGTTTAACCTTTTTAATTTCTTCCATCAAATGAAGCTGCGTCGGCAAACGGCCTGCCGTATCAGCCAGCACAATATCAATGCCGCGCGCTTTGGCCGCTTCAACCGCATCAAAACAAACGGCAGCCGAATCACCTTTAGCTTGAGAAATAACCGTAACACCGTTACGCGCGCCCCATTCTTGAAGCTGTTCACGGGCAGCTGCACGAAACGTATCGCCTGCCGCCAGAATCACCGATTTCCCTTGCGATTGAAAATATTTGGCCAGTTTGCCGATGGAAGTGGTTTTCCCTGCACCGTTAATCCCCGCCATCATAATCACAAAAGGCTTTTTATCTGCCGGAATTTCCAACGGCGCTTCCAGAGGTTTGAGCAAATCATAAATCGCATCTTTCAGCGCTTGCCGTAATTCTGCACCATCTTTCAAACCTTTAAGCGATACACGATGGCGAATGTCCTTCATCAGATATTCCGTCGCTTCAATACCCATATCGCTGGTTATCAAAACAGTTTCCAGCTCTTCGTACAAATCTTCATCAATCTGGCCGCCGCCAAACACACCGGCAAGCGATTTAGCCATTTGATCCCGCGATTTGGTCAAACCTTTTTTCAAGCGGGCAGCCCAACTGAGCTTTTCTTCTTGCGAAACTTCCGGCGCAACGGTTTGCACAAGGGGATCGGTTGTTTCAGATTCAAAAACAGGCTCTTTTACTAAAACTTCTTCAGCCTTCAGTTCAGATTCCGGTGCTTGACCAACAGACGAGCTAATTTCGCGGTTTTCCTGCAAAACCACATTTTCATTCACCATCGCAACTTCTTCATTTGCCGAATTTTCTTGGATATCGACAACTTCAGTTTCAGTTACGTTATTTTCCGCAGAACCAACCTCAAGTTCCGTTTCCGTATTCTCTTCTTTTTTCTTGCGTTTAAAAAAGCTGAACATATAGTATTCTCTTTTTATTAACCGTTTATATCGAACGCTTATTGTAGCTTAATTCACCCGTATTTGTATGCCTGCCTGAAACAAAACAAACCGTTCGGAAATAGGTTTTCCGAACGGTTCGAATAAATTTAAGAGGCAGGCGGATATTTACAGAGCCATGTCCAGCTTACGCATTTGCTCGCGAGTCATCGGCATAGCGTCGAAGCTGACATTCAAGCCCAACTCACTATCGTCAAAACCGATTTCTTCAGCCTGAATTTTCAACACAGGTCTGCTGGTTTTCTTTTTTTCAGCAAACTGTGCGGAAACTGAAACATGATCTTGTTCTTTATTGCTTTTGCGGTTGAATAAAAAGCCTAGCATGATTTTTTCCTTTTTCGTCTGATAAAAGCAGCGTGGAATAAATCGATTATGCTTATTCCGTTTGCCGACCCGTAAAATTTTTTAATAATCTTAATTGAAATTATTTCTTATTTGTTGGATTGCATTCTAGCCTATGTTTCTATTATTGAAAACAGACAAACGGCTATTATTTTTTGATATTTGAATCATATTATTGATTTTATTAATTATTTATTTTTTAAAAATGTGCCGTTTATACAAAAAATATACCGTTTAGTCTTGATAACCGGTATAAATCCATAAAAAAAAGCCTGTCTGAAAATTGGTTTCAGACAGGCTTTTTTACCTAAAAACATCTGCTTTTATTTAATCAAACCGGCAAAATACTTGAGGGTTCGTACCAATTGGCAAGTATAAGACATTTCGTTATCGTACCAAGCAACGGTTTTTACCAGTTGTTTATCGCCCACGGTCAACACGCGGGTTTGAGTGGCATCGAAAAGAGAGCCGAATTTCATACCAATAACATCAGAAGAAACCAACGGTTCTTCCGTATAACCATAAGATTCATTTTGCGCCGCTTTCATCGCAGCATTAACTTCTTCTTTGGTTACCTTTTTATCCAAAACAGTTACCAATTCGGTTAAGGAACCTGTTGCAACAGGAACCCGTTGCGCAGAGCCGTCAAGTTTGCCGTTAAGCTCGGGAATAACCAATCCGATCGCTTTTGCAGCACCAGTGCTGTTGGGCACAATATTTTGAGCAGCAGCACGGGCACGGCGGAAATCGCCTTTGCGATGCGGTGCATCAAGGGTATTTTGATCGCCGGTGTAAGCGTGAATTGTGGTCATCAAACCTTCTACCACACCAAATTTTTCTTGCAATACGGCAGCCATAGGCGCCAAGCAGTTGGTTGTGCAAGAAGCGCCTGAAATCACAGTTTCGCTGCCATCTAATGTGTTTTGGTTAACATTGAATACAATGGTTTTCACATCATTGCCACCGGGAGCAGAAATAACTACTTTCTTAGCACCCGCACGAATGTGAGCTTCGGCTTTCTCTTTGCTGGTAAAGAAACCGGTACATTCCAATACTACGTCTACGCCTAATTGACCCCACGGCAGCTCTTCAGGATTGGCATTGGCAAATGCTTTGATTTCTTTGCCGTTAACAATCACAGCATTTTCTTTTAATTCGACGGTGCCTTGAAAACGGCCTTGAGTAGTATCGTATTTGAATAAATGAACCAACATATCAGCCGGAGTTAGATCATTAATCGCTACTACTTCGATACCTTCAGTTTTAATAATCTGGCGCAATGCCAAACGACCGATACGGCCAAAACCATTAATCGCTACTTTGATGCTCATTTCTAACTCCTATCTGAAATTTAAGTTTTATTAAAAGCGTAAATATTTAATTATCAAGGTATTATCAGCAAACCGCTTGAATAAGCAGCTATTGTCAGTATGGCAGTTATCTGTAACTTACAGATGAAAAAATCATACCGGGCTGGGTTGATAGTCTTTTTATCATATTTCCTTATTACTACCTAAAATTACATGCTTTTGTTTAGACAAATCTGATTAAAATCAGTTTTTTAATAAGTTTTTAAACTTTGATTTTTATATAAAAAAGATAATAATGAAGAAAGCATCCTTTAAAGTAAAAAAATTCTGTGGATAAATAGTATTTTCATTAAAAAAATCAAAAACTAAGTTTACCTAAAAATCAGGGGAAAACCCTAGGAAAAAAGCATGGAAAAAAATAAAGAAAAGCTGTGTAGAAAATTGAGCAAAATAGCTTGGAACTGGAAAAGGGTATTGATAAACTTACTTTATCCATAAACAAATTCAATGTTGCCATGCATGGTTTTCCCGTATGATGGCATGGAAAGAAAACCTTAATAAGGAAAACATATGTTACAGCGCACGCTTGCCGCTTCCGTTCGTGCTACAGGCGTAGGTTTGCATTCAGGAGAGCGGGTTTCCCTAACCTTGCATCCTGCTCCTGAAAACAGTGGTATTGCCTTTCGCCGTACCGATTTACAAGGCGAACAGGGTGAAATTATTAAACTTTCTCCTTATCTGATTAATGATACGCGCCTTTCTTCTACCGTGGTAACTGAACAAGGCGTGCGTGTCGGAACGATTGAGCACATTATGTCGGCTCTGGCTGCTTATGGTGTGGATAACACTTTGATAGAGCTGAATGCGCCGGAAATTCCGATTATGGACGGTTCCAGCTTGCCTTTTATCTATCTTTTGCAAGACGCGGGTATCGTAGACCAAAAGGCCCAAAAAAAATTCTTGCGGATTTTGAAAGAAGTAGAAGTTCGCGAACAAGGAAAATGGGTAAAATTCACGCCTTATAATGGTTTTAAAGTCGCATTAACCATTGAGTTTGATCATCCTGTGTTCAATCGCAGCAATCCTCGTTTTGAAATTGATTTTGCCGGTAAATCTTATATAGAAGAAATTGCTCGAGCTCGTACTTTTGGCTTTATGCAGGAAGTGGAAATGATGCGTTCGCATAATTTGGGTTTGGGTGGCAATCTTTCTAATGCAATTGTAATCGACGACACCGATATATTGAATCCTGACGGTCTGCGTTATCCGGATGAATTTGTTCGCCATAAAATTCTTGATGCCATCGGCGACTTATATATTCTAGGGCACCCGATTATCGGGGCATTTGAGGGTTATAAATCCGGCCACGCCATTAATAATGCCTTGTTGCGCAAAATTCTGGAAGACGATACTTCCTATGAATGGATAGAGTTTAAACAAGACGAAGAATTGCCTTCCGCTTTTCACAGTTTAAGGTTGGATGCCGCTTAGAGTAAAATACCTGTCTGAATTTTTCAGACAGGTATTTTTTAATACTTTTCCAAAGTTATCCACGAAATTAGAGAAAAGCAGAAAAGTTATCCTCATTTTTCCAATTAAACCACAAGTGTTTTCCAAAGCATTGCCTTTAGATAAGTTTTTTATTTTAAAGGGATATATAAGCTTACCCACAAAAAAGACTTTTGTTCATCTTAATCATCATTTTTTAATAAATAAAATAAGAGAAATTTAATTCTAAAAAAGAGGAAAAAGTTAAGGTAAAGATTGTTATTTCCTTGCTGAATGGGGTAAAGTAGCGAAATTTGAAAAATAGTTGCAACAAGCCAAATGCTGATAATAGATTAATGTTTCTGAAACAGTTATGGCTTCACAAATTTAAGGAAAACCAATGAAAGGCGATATCGGTGTAATCGGCTTGGCCGTAATGGGCCAAAACTTGATTTTGAACATGAATGACAAAGGCTTCAAAGTGGTGGCCTTTAACCGTACGACATCTAAAGTGGATGATTTTCTTAACGGTGCGGCTAAAAATACCAATATCATTGGTGCATATTCTTTGCAGGATTTGGTAGATAAATTGGAAAAGCCCCGTAAAATCATGCTGATGGTACGGGCAGGCTCGGTGGTAGACGAATTCATCAGCCAGCTGGTGCCATTGTTGGATAAGGGCGATATTATTATTGACGGTGGCAATGCCAATTTCCCCGATTCAACCCGCCGAACCAAGGCTTTAGCTGAAAAAGGCATTTTATTCGTCGGAACCGGCGTATCGGGCGGAGAAGAAGGTGCCCGCAACGGGCCTTCCATTATGCCGGGCGGCAGTGAAGCGGCTTGGCCTGCCGTGAAACCCATTTTGCAGGCGATTGCCGCTAAAACGCCGCAAGGTGAGCCATGTTGCGATTGGGTTGGCCGCGAAGGTGCGGGACATTTTGTAAAAATGGTGCATAACGGTATTGAATACGGCGATATGCAGCTGATTTGCGAAGCCTATCAATTTATGAAAGACGGTTTGGGTATGTCTTACGAGGAAATGCACCAAACCTTTAGTGAGTGGAATAAAACCGAGCTGGATTCTTATCTGATTCAGATTACCGCTGATATTCTGGGCTTTAAAGATCAAAACGGTGATGCGCTGGTAGAAAAAATTCTGGATACCGCAGGCCAGAAAGGCACTGGGAAATGGACCGGCATCAATGCTTTGGATCTAGGCATTCCGCTGACTTTAATTACAGAAGCGGTTTTTGCCCGTTGCGTTTCTGCATTTAAAGAGCAACGCGAAGAAATGTCGCGTTTGTTTGGCAAAACAACGGTTGCGATAGAAGGCGATAAGGTGAAATGGGTGGCGGATTTGCGCCAAGCGTTGTTAGCTTCCAAAATTATTTCGTATGCCCAAGGCTTTATGTTGATCAGAGAAGCCAGCGAAACCAATGACTGGGCCCTGAATTACGGAAAAACTGCTCTTTTATGGCGTGAAGGATGCATTATCCGCAGTGCGTTTTTAGGCAATATCCGCGATGCTTATGAAGCCAATCCTGATTTGGTGTTTCTCGGTGCGGATCCTTATTTCAAAGGCATTCTTGAGCAATGTCTGCCGGCTTGGCGCAGGGTGGTGGCCAAAGCGGTTGAAACTGGCTTGCCGATGCCCTGCATGGCTTCCGCCATTACGTTCCTTGACGCTTATTGCAGCAAGCGCCTGCCTGCCAATTTGTTACAAGCTCAGCGCGATTATTTCGGTGCTCATACGTATGAGCGTACCGACAAACCGCGGGGTGAGTTTTTCCACACCAATTGGACCGGTAAGGGTGGCGATGCGGCATCGACTACTTATGACGTTTAAAGCGTTATCAGCTTAATCCATATCTGTTTGAATATGCCTGCCTGAAAATCATTTTCAGACAGGCATTTCCTTATGGGTGAAAATCGGTTAAATTATGCAAACAGAATGATTAAACGTTTTATGTTTAAATATAAAAATTTAAATATCAATCTAAAAAATAAATAATATGGAAGGTAAATATTGAAATGAATGTAAGTCAGCATTGGGAAAAGGAAAAATACGAGCAAAACGCACGTTTTGTTTCGACTTACGGAGAAGAACTTATAAGATGGTTGAATCCGAAAAAAGATGAATATATTTTGGATTTAGGCTGTGGAGACGGGGTGTTGACTAAAAGGGTTGCTGAATATGGGTGCAAGGTTTTGGGATTGGATGGAAGCCAGAAATTTGTTGAGGCAGTAAGAAAAATTGGGGTGGATGCGATACAGTGCGACGCACAGAATATGAAATTTGAAAATGAATTTGATGCGATTTTTTCCAATGCGGCTTTACATTGGATGACTAATCCTGATGAAGTGTTGAAAGGTGTATCAAGAGCTTTAAAAAAAGGTGGTCGTTTTGTAGTTGAGATGGGATGCAAGGGAAACGTAGAAAAAATAGAAAATGCTATTTTTGAGGTTACAAAAAAACATAATTTGAAAGCTAAAAAATGCTGGTTTTTCCCAAGTCCGGAAGAAGAAACACAATTACTTGAAAAATATGGATTGAAAGTAAAAAGAATGGTAAGTTTTTCTCGTCCGACGCCACTTCCGACAGGAATAAAAGGATGGTTGCAAACTTTTTCTGCCCCTACTCTTATCAATATCCCAGTAGCAATGCATGAAAAATTAATCGATGAAATAACTGAAAAAGTGGAAAAGGAACTTGAAAAAAATGAAAACGGGCAAGTTCTGGCTGATTACATCAGATTAAGGTTTGAAGCCGTAAAGATTTAAGTGCTTAAAGAAAGAGCAAAATAATTTAGAAATAGAAAGGGGCTGAACATCATTAACGAAGGAGATTACCATGAAAAATACCCGAACAGCTTTTTCTCTTGCTGCTCTCATATTATTAGCTGCTTGTTCCATCTCTCAGCCACCTGAAAAACAAACCTCGAGCAGCCTTGATGATTTGGCTCCCGAGCAAGGGCACGGCTTGACCAAGCAGGAATTGGTGCATGCCAAGCGATTTATGGCGGCGTCCGCCAATCCTTTGGCCACAGAAGCAGGTTATCGGATTTTGCAAAAAGGCGGCAGCGCAGTGGACGCGATGATTGCGATTCAAACGACTTTGGGTTTGGTGGAGCCGCAATCTTCCGGTTTGGGCGGCGGCGCATTTGTAGTTTACTGGGATAATCAGGCGAAAAAGCTGACTACGTTTGATGCGCGGGAAACTGCACCGGCAAGCGTAACGCCCGCCTTGTTTCTAGACGCGCAAGGAAAGCCGCTGGAATTTATGCAGGCGGTTGTGGGCGGCCGTTCGGTTGGTACGCCCGGCGTGCCTAAGATGATGGAAACATTGCACAAACGCTATGGTAAGTTGGCATGGGCGAGCTTGTTTGATACGCCGGTAAAACTGGCGGAACAAGGATTTCAGGTTTCGCCGCGAATGGCCGAATCAATCAAAAGCAATGTCGAATACTTGCAGCGCTATCCTGCTACCGCCGCTTATTTCTTGCCAAGCGGGCAACCTTTGCAAGCAGGCTCCGTGTTGAAAAATCCTGAATTTGCTGCAACGGTGAAAACCTTGGCCAAACAAGGAGCCAAGCCGTTTTATGATGGGAAATACGCGCAAAACATCATTAAAGCGGTTAAAAATGCGCAAGACAATCCGGGTAAATTAGCCGGTGCAGATTTTAAAAATTATCGGGTCATAGAGCGCGAAGCCGTGTGCGGCAATTATCGCGAATACCAAATCTGCGGCATGGGCGCGCCGAGTTCGGGCGGTATTGCTCTGGGGCAGATTACCGGCATTCTGAATCAGTTTGACCAAAAACAATCGTCTTATCGCAATCTGCAAAGCTGGCGCCTGCTGGGCGATGCTTCACGGCTGGCGTTTGCCGACCGTGATGTTTATGTGGCAGATCCTGCTTTTGTGAAGGTGCCGACCAAAGCCTTACTCTCTGATGCCTATCTGAAACAGCGCGCCGATTTATTGGGCAAAACGGATAAAGCGCTGACGGAAACGCCTGCGGGCAATGTTGACAGCCGTTATGCGTCGGCCCGTGCACTGGAATTGCCGTCGACCAGCCATGTGGTTGTGGTCGATAAGCAAGGAAACGTGCTTTCGATGACCACTTCCATCGAAAACGCTTTTGGCTCCACTCTGATGGCCAACGGCTATCTGCTTAATAACGAGCTGACTGATTTCTCGTTTGAGCCAGTTAAAAATGGCAAACCGGTTGCCAATCGTGTGGAAGGAGGCAAACGGCCGCGCTCTTCCATGGCGCCGACCATTGTGATGAAAAACGGCGCGCCTTATCTGGCGGTCGGCTCGCCCGGCGGCAGCCGCATTATCGGCTATGTGGCCAAAACGTTAGTGGCGCATATTGATTGGGGAATGGATATTCAAAAAGCCATTGCCTTGCCCAATATGCTGAACCGTTCCGGCACTTATGAACTGGAAGAAAACACGGCGGCAGCCAATCAGGCCGGTGCTTTGCAGAAAATCGGCTATAAAACCGAAGTGCGCGATTTGAATTCGGGTGTGCAAGGCATTGTTATTACATCGCAAGGTTTAATCGGCGGTGCTGATCCGCGGCGGGAAGGCAAAGTGATGGGCGATTGATTTTCGCCTGAGTAAAAAACGTATTGAAACGAAAGTATCTTTGTTTGGAAAATGCCTGTCTGAAAAAGTTCAGACAGGCATTGTTTTTCAAGTTGAAAAAGGGATTCAGCTTTAATGAAAACCTTCTGCCAGCCTTTGAACGATTTCGGCGGCGCTGCCGGCTCCAGCCAGCCGCGCATTTTGGCCGGCCCAGAAAGAAGAAAACTCAAAGATGCCCGCTTTTTCGGCTGTGGCTTTGAGCAAACCGGAAGCGGCACCGGCCAGCGGGAAAGGCAGCGCAGCTTCATTAATCGGCCCGGCTTCGAGGATGTAACGGTTGGCAATGCCGCGCGCCGCGCCGCCGCTGAATAGATTGGTTACCAGCGTGTGCGCCGCTTTTTCTTGTTGTAATGCGGCACGGTGGGCTGCGGAGGTGGCGGCTTCGTCGGCCAGTAAAAACGCTGTGCCCGCTTGCACCGCTGCAGCGCCCAAAGCCATTGCGGCACGCACGGTGGCCGCATCTGAAATGCCGCCGGCAGCAATAACGGGCAATTTAACGGCAGCTATGATATTAGGTAATAAGGCAAACAAACCGGATTGCCTCTCAATCTTGGCATCAAGAAACCAGCCGCGATGCCCGCCCGCTTCCCAGCCCTGCGCGATAACGGCATCCGCCCCGTTTGCTTCAAGCCAGCGCGCTTCTTCAACGGTGGTTGCGCTTGACCATATTTGCGCGCCGGTGGCTTTTACGGCACGGAGTAAATGTTTTTCCGGCAGCCCGAAATGAAAGCTGACGATGGGCGGGCGGTAGGTTTCCACTGCAGCCAAGGCCGTTTCGTCAAACGGATTGCGCGAGGCGCCCGCCGGAATATCCGCTTGGCTGAGGCCGAATTCGTTGAAATAAGGTTGTAAAACGGCCAGCCAGGCCGCTTTTTGAGTTTCTGTAACGGTTGGGTTCTGATGGGCGAAAAAATTAACGTTATAAGGTTTTCCGGCAGCTGTATCGCGTAATGCCGCCATTTCTTGTGCCAATTTTTCCGGCGTCAGCATGGCTGCCGGCAGCGAGCCAACCCCGCCCGAACGGCATACCGCGATAGCCAGTGCCGAATTTTGCACTCCGGCCATCGGCGCCTGTACAATCGGCAGGCGCGCGCCTAAGTTTTTAAGGTAAGTATTTGAAAACATAAGCTTCTCCTTTTTGTTTTTATAGAAAAGAACCAGCCGTTTGTTGCATTATAAAGAAGTAAAGCCGTTAAACCAATGCCTGTCTGAAAACGGTTTTCAGACAGGCATAATCATTTCAATTCAAATAGCTAGGCCATTGAGCCTTAAAAAATCGCTTTCCATTCAAAACCGCCCAATACCCAAAACAAATACTCCATTATTGGCCTTTTGCAGTTTGTAACAACAAGGAACCCTTATGAGTTTGCCGCCCGTCGCTACCATCGCATCCGTCAATTCGGCGTTTGCTTCGGGCGTTGTTAATCCGGTTTCCTTGTTGGAAATGTGTTTGCAGCGTGCCCGCGAGCTTTCCCATGCTCATGTTTTCAGCCGTTTGACGGAAATGCGTGCGTTGCAGGCGGCGCATGAAGCCGCCGCGCGTATCAATATGGGCGCGCGCTTGGGTGTTTTGGACGGCGTGCCGATGTCTTGGCAAGATTTATTCGACCAAACCGATGAAGTAACGCGCGCAGGCAGCCTGACCACCGCGCAAGATGCACCTAAAACGCAGGATGCCGTTGCCGTTTCCTTGCTTGAAGAAGCGGGAGCGGTTTCGATTGGCCGTACCAATCTTGCAGAATTCGGCCTTTCCAGTTTGGGCTTGAATCCGCATTTCGGCACCCCGCAGAATGTATGGCCGCAGCTTGAGCCGTTAGCGCCCGGCGGCGCTTGCTGCGGCGCCGCCATTTCTGTGGCTGCCGGCATCGTTCCTTATGCTATGGCCGCCGACACGTCGGGCGCCGTTCGTATTTCTGCTGCTGTTAACGGATTGGCGGGGTTCAAGCCGACCGCTTCAAGGATTTCCCGTATCGGTTTGTGGTCGCTTTCGCCCACTTTAGACAGTATCGGAGCACTGGCGCATACCGTAAACGACCTATGTGCCGTGATGAAAGCGTTTGCCATTGATGTAGAAAAAGAATCGAGCCGTCATTTAAAAGTTGTTGTGCCGGAAGGCATGTTCAGCGAAGAAGTCGGGGTGCAAATTCAGCAGATATTCGAGCAAAGCCTGCTTACTTTAGAAAAGGCCGGTATCGAGATTATCCGCAAACCGTTAAGCAGCTTGGATATATTGGAAACCCTATTCAAAGAATACGGTTCTTTTACCCATTTCGAAGCGTGGCAGCTGCACCAAAACAGCCTGTCACAAGCCGATATGATGGACAAGCGTATTAGTCAACGCCTGCAAGCCGGAGAATCGCTGCCTTTGAAAAACTTTCCCCGCCTGCTCAGTTGGCGTGTATCCTTGCAAAAAAAATTGTTTGAAGAATTAGAAGGTGCATTACTTCTGATGCCTACAACCGCTATCGACGCACCGCCCATCCGTTTATTAGAGAGCGACACCGCTTTTTTTAATACTGCCAATAAAAGGATTCAGCGGAACACCTTGATCGGCAGCTTTCTTGATTTACCCGGCTTGACCATTCCCGCAGGCCTTAACCGCAACGGCTTGCCTGCCGCGTTGTTATTGTCGGCACCTGCGGGCTACGATGAAACCGTTTTGTTTGCCGGCAGAATATTTGCCCGCCTCTTAACGGAAGACAAACCCTTAAATCGAATACGGTTTTAGGATAAAAACGTCGATTGCAGCAAACGGATTATCAAAAGCCTGTCTGAAACGGTTTTCAGACAGGCTTTTGTTTATTGTTTAAAGAAGTTTGCTTAAAGCAGTAGATTTAACCGTCAACATGCTAATGTTGTTTAGCTAAATATCATAATTTAATGTAGTGTGTTGTAATTTTATCTTCAAAATAATGCAATGCAATCATAAAACTTATTCGCAGTTGCTCGAAACCAAGCAGCATATTGTAGAATATGAACATCATTAAAAGGGGGTTAAATCATGTATCGTAAAATTCTTTTGGCCGCGGCAGTCTCTGTGTTAGCGGCAGGCTGTGCAACCGAATCTTCTCATCAAATCGAAGTGGCTAAAGTTGAAAGTTACAACACACCGTATCATGGCGTACGTGCGCCGATTTCGGTTGGCAGCTTCGATAACCGCTCGGCCTTCCAACGCGGCGCCTTCTCCGATGGAGAAGACCGTTTGGGCAGCCAAGCAAAAACCATCTTGGTTACCCATCTGCAGCAAACCAACCGATTCAATGTATTAAACCGCACCCAATTGAGCGCCCTGAAGCAAGAAGCTGGCATCAGCGGCAAGGCTCAGGCATTGAAAGGGGCGGATTACGTCATTACCGGTGATGTAACCGAATTCGGCCGTAAAGATGTCGGCGACCAGCAGCTTTTCGGCATTTTGGGCCGCGGCAAATCGCAGATTGCCTATGCCAAAGTGGCGTTGAACGTGGTTAACGTGCGCACTTCCGAAATCGTTTATTCCGCACAGGGTGCAGGCGAATATTCCTTGTCTAACCGCGAGGTTGTCGGGTTTGGGGGCACGGCCGGTTATGATGCGACTTTAAACGGAAAAGTGCTGGATTTAGCCATCCGTGAAGCCGTAAATAATCTGGTTAAAGGCATCGAAAGCGGTGCATGGACACCTTCACATTAAAAGGTTGTCTGAAAATGAAAAAAATGATGATGAAAAGCGGCTTTTTTGCCGCCGGGTTGTTGGCTCTGTCTGCCTGTACAACGCCGCAGGAAACGCTTTATTACTGGGGAAATAACAATGCCGATGTTTACGAGCGCCTGAAAGACGATGGTAAACCTTTGGGCGAACAAATCAGCAATATGGAAAAATATTTCCGAAAAGCAGAAAGCGAGCACAAAACCGTTGCGCCGGGTGCACATGCCCATATGGGATTGTTATTGAGTGATGCCGGGCAAAACCAACAAGCTGCCGAGCAATTTGAAGCCGAAAAAAAGCTATTTCCTGAGTCTAGTGTTTTTATGGATTTTCTATTAAAAAACAAACAGGAAGATAAAAAATGAACCGCATGAAAACAAGGCTGGCGCTTTTGGCTTCCGCATTGATACTTTCCGCCTGCGCAGTGACTCCGCCGCAACCTTACGACTATACCGCCTTTAAAGAAAGCAAACCCAAGTCTATTTTGGTTTTGCCGCCGCTTAACGAAACGCCCGATGTCAAAGCAAGCGCAGGCATGATGGCTTCGGCCACCCGCCCGTTGGCCGAATCCGGCTATTATGTTTTTCCGGTTGCCGTGGTTAAAGAAACGTTTAAGCAAAACGGCTTAAACAATCCTCACGACATTCAGGAAGTCAGCCTGAAAAAACTGGAAGAGATTTTCGGTGCGGATGCGGTGCTGTTTATTACCGTTAAACAATACGGCACCAGCTATCAAATTCTCCAGAGCGATACCCGTGTTAGCGCCGAGGCCAGATTGGTTGACGGCAGAACAGGCAAAGAATTATGGAGCGGTTCCGCTTCAGCTTCCAGCACGGAGCAACAAAACGGCAACCAAGGCTTGCTAGGCATGCTGATTACCGCAGTTGTGCAGCAAATTGCAGGTTCGGTAAGCGACAAAGCGTTTGACTATGCACAAGTCACAGGCACCCGCCTGCTTTGGGCGGCATACCCGCGAAGCCTCATGTTTGGCCCGCACTCTCCGCATTACGAAACCCAACCTGGAAAATAAACGGGTCAATTCAAAAAGGCTGTCTGAAAAGTATTAATTTCAGACAGCCTTTTCGTTTTGTCAACCATTTAAATTATGCTAAACAAATTAAATGGTTTGAAACTTTTTCAAATAAGCCTTTCTAATAAAGTTTAATTATGTTGATTTTTAATAAGTGATTTTGAGTGATGACAAATAAAAACTTAGTGATTTATGCTTCTCTTTTATTAATGATGCCTGCTGTTTATGCAGCGCCGCTGGAGCGTGCAGCCAAGGGAGGGGATGTGAGTGCGGTTGGCGGGGCGGTAAGGATTAAGGGGGATCAGACGCCGTTGATTCGTGGAAATTTGATTCAGAAGCACCCGAAAAATGTGATTTTGTTGATTGGCGACGGCATGGGTTATTCTGAAATGACCGCTGCGCGCAATTACCATGAAGGGGCGGGCGGTTATTTTAAGGGTTTGGATGCGTTGCCGATTACGGGCTCTTATACCCACTATTCGATTCATAAAGACAGTAAAAAGCCTAATTATGTTACCGATTCGGCTGCTTCGGCCACGGCTTGGTCTTCCGGTGTGAAAACGTATAACAGCGCCATCGGCGTGGATGTGAACGGTAAGCCGCAGCCTACGTTGTTGGAGCAGGCCAAGGCCGCGGGGTTGGCGACCGGCAATATTTCTACGGCCGAGCTGCAAGACGCAACGCCTGCCGCGCAAATCGCCCACGTTACTCATCGTAAATGCCATGCGCCGAATATAACCAGCAAAGAATGCCCAACCTCTGCTCTGGAAAACGGCGGTTTGGGTTCGATTACCGAGCAGTTGCTTGATAACCGGCCTGATATTTCACTCGGCGGCGGCGCCAAGAGTTTTAATGAAACGGCCAAAGCAGGCCGTTGGGCGGGGAAAACTTTGTTGGAGCAAGCGCGCGAGCGGGGTTTTGTGATTGTAACCAATGCGCAGGAGCTGGCGGCGGTTAAATCGGCCAACCAGAAAGCGCCAGTATTGGGCTTGTTTGCTTCCGGCAATATGCCTGTGCGTTGGTTTGGCCCACGAGCCAAGATTAAAGGTTATGCGGAGGAAGAGCCTGTTATTGAATGCCGCGACAATCCGGATCGCAATGCATCCGTGCCTACGCTGGCGGAGATGACGAAAAAAGCGATTGATGTTTTGAAAACGCGTAAGAAAGGCTTCTTTTTGCAGGTGGAAGGTGCGGCAATTGATAAGCAAGACCATGCTGCCAATCCTTGCGGTCAAATCGGCGAAACGGTGGATTTAGACGAAGCGGTGCAGGCGGCTTTGAAGTTTGCCGAGAAAGATAAAAATACGCTGGTTATTGTTACTGCCGATCATGCGCATACGAGCCAGATATTGCCTAACAATACCCGCTCGCCCGGCCTTACCCAGAAGCTGCGCACTAAAGACGGCAGCGTGATGTATATCGGTTATGCGACGGCAGATCCGCAAGATGATCACGCCAGCATGACGCATACCGGTGTGCAGGTGCGTATCGCGGCATACGGCCCTCAGGCGGCTAATGTGAGCGGCTTGCTCGATCAGACTGATTTGCACTTTATCATCAAGCGTGCGTTGGGGTTGAAATAAGGCGCTCGGTAAAAAAGCCTGTCTGAAAACACTTCAGGGCCGTTGCGGATTAATTGATTCGCGACGGCCCTGAATCTTTTATCAATCTTGCCAAAAGCTATTTGGTTTTTAGGCTACATTCCGTTTTACACGGCCAGCGCCGGCGCACATGAAAGTGTTGGTGCTGCAGCGGTTTTGGTTGTGGAGATAAGAGGGCCTAGCCTTGCTGGTTTTGATATTCTTGCTCTTGTTTTTTGAGCCGGTATAGCCATTCCAGTGCTTCGCGCGGCGAGAGTTCGTCTGGGTTGAGTGCGTGCAGCTCGGCCAAGGCGGGATGCGGCGCTGCGGTGGTTTTCTGGGCGGGTTCGGGTGCAGGTTCGTGGTTTTCAGACAGGCATTGGGTGAAGATATCCATTTGCGGCTGATTGGCGGCGGCTTGGTTTTCGAGGTGTTCGAGTTGCTTTTGGGCGGCTTTCAGGGCGCGTGCGGGCAGGCCGGCGAGTTTGGCAACGGCGATGCCGTAGCTTTTGCTGGCGGGGCCGGGCTCGATATGGTGCAGGAAAACGATGTCTTGCCCTTGTTCCAGTGCGGAAAGGTGCATGTTAAGGGCCGAAGCATGGGTTTCCGGTAGGCGGGTGAGCTCGAAATAATGAGTGGCAAACAGGCTGAAGGATTGGTTTTTTTGCAGCAGATGTTCGGCGATGGCTTGGGCGAGGGCAAGGCCGTCGAAAGTGGAGGTGCCGCGGCCGACTTCATCCATCAACACCAGTGATTGCGGTGTGGCGTGGTGTAGGATGTAGGCGGTTTCGCTCATTTCCACCATGAAGGTGGAGCGGTTGGAGGCCAGGTCGTCAGAGGCGCCGATGCGGGTGAAAATCTGGTCGATGGGGCCGATTTTTGTTGCTTCGGCGGGGATGAAGCAGCCGGTGTGGGCGAGCAATACAATCAGCGCGACTTGGCGCATGTAGGTGGATTTGCCGCCCATATTGGGGCCGGTAAGCAGCATCAGGCGGTGTTTGTTATCGAGGCGGGTGTGGTTGGGGGTGAAGCGGGCGACCTGTTGTTCGACAACGGGATGGCGGCCGTTTTCAATTTCGATGCAGGGATAGTCGGTAAATTCGGGCCGGCGGTAGTTTTGTTCGGCGGCCAGTGCGGAGAAGCTGCATAAAACATCGAGTGAGGCTGCGGCTTTGGCGGTTTTCTGCAGCAGTGGAAGCTCGGATTGGAGGCTGTGCAGTAGTTCGTCGTATAGCTTTTTTTCTAGCGCAAGGGCGTTGTCTTGGGCGGCTAAAACTTTGTCTTCAAACGCTTTGAGTTCCGGAGTGATGAAGCGCTCGGCGTTTTTGAGGGTTTGGCGGCGCTGGTAATCGGCAGGAGCTTGTTCGGCCTGAACTTTGGATAGTTCGATGTAAAAGCCGTGTACGCGGTTGAATTCGACTTTGAGGGTGGAGAGGCCGGTGCGTTCGCGTTCGCGGGCTTCCAACTCAAGCAGAAATTCATCGCCGTGGGTTTGGATGTGGCGCAGTTCGTCGAGCTCGGCGTTGAAGCCGTAGTTAATCACGCCGCCGTCGCGCAGCCATACGGCGGGTTCGGGTAAAACGGCGGCTTTCAATTGCTCGGCAATGGCTGCGCCTTCGGGGAAGACGGCTTGCAAGATGTCTAGCAACGGGCTTTGGGGCAGTCGGATTTCGGCTAAGGCAAACAGGCTGTCGCGCAGGCCGCTCAAATCGCGGGGGCGAGCCGAACCGACGGCGATACGGGCGGCGATGCGCTCGATGTCGGCAATGTTTTTCAGACAGGCATGGACGGTTTCATATTGGTTTTGCAGGGCGGCAACGGCTTCTTGCCGCCGCAAGATATGCTCGCGCTTGCGCAGCGGATGGTGCAGCCATAAGGCGAGCAGGCGGCTGCCCATGTGGCAGGCGCAGCGGTCGAGCACGGAAAACAGAGTGGGGGCTTTTTTACCGCTTAAGGTGGCGGTGATTTCCAGATTGCGGCGTGTGGCGGCATCCATGCCGATGTATTGTTGTTCGGTTTCGAGGCTGATGCTATCGAGATGGCGGGGCAGCTGTGATTGGGTCAGGCGGATGTAGTTGAGCAGGGCGCCGGCGGCGCCGATGGCGGCGGCGTGCTCTTGCGGATTAAGGCCGAAAGCGAGTAAGTCTTGGCTGCCAAAATAGCCAGTAAGCAGGTCGAAGCCGCTGTCGGCGGCGAACTGCCAGTCGTTCAGCCGTGTGACGTTGGCTTGCGGCAGGTTGATTTGCGGGGCGTTGGGCGAGTCGGGCAGCAGGATTTCGGCGGCTTGCAGACGGGCGAGCTCGTCGGAGAGTTTGTCGGCGCTGGTCAGCTTGGTTTTGAATTCACCGCTTTGCAGCGATGCCCATGCGATGCCGATGTGTTTTTTAATGGTGCACACGGCGGCGATGCGGTTGGTTTCTTTGTCTTCTAGCAGAGCGGAATCGGTTAGCGTGCCGGGGGTAACGATGCGCACGACTTTCCGCTCGACCGGCCCTTTCCCGACGCCCACTTCGCCCACTTGTTCGCAAATGGCCACGCTTTTGCCGAGTTTGACTAATCGCGCCAGGTATTGTTCGGCGGCATGATAGGGTACGCCTGCCATTTTGATGGGTTCTCCCGCCATTTGCCCGCGTGTGGTCAGCGTGATGTCGAGCAGTTTGGCGGCTTCGATGGCGTCGTCGAAAAACAGTTCGTAAAAATCACCCATGCGGTAGAACACGAGTTTGTCGCGGTGTTGGTCTTTTATCGACAGGTATTGCTGCATCATGGGGGAAACGGCGGGTTTGCTCATGGGAATCACGCGGGTTGAGAGGAGAAAACGGAGCTATTTTAGCAAAATGGATAATGCCTGTCTGAAAGAGGCTTTCAGACAGGCATTTTTCTGAATAAACGTGCTTAGTCGGCAATGATGTCGAAATTGCTGTCTTTAAATTGGGTGGTCGGCACGTTGACAATTAGCGGGTCTACTTCGCCGATGGCTTTCAAATCTTTGCCGGGGTAATCGAGCTCATGCAGGAAATAGCGGATACAGTTGAGACGGGCGCGTTTTTTATCGTCGGATTTAATGATAGTCCACGGTGCGTCGCCGGTATGGGTGTGGAAGAACATGGCGTTTTTCGCATCAGTGTATTCATCCCAGCGGTCGAGTGATTGGATGTCGACGGGCGAGAGTTTCCAGTGTTTCAATGGATCGTCGCGACGGGAAATGAAGCGGCGTAATTGTTCTTCGCGGCTAACGGAGAACCAGAATTTAAACAGATGAATGCCGCTGGCCACCAGCATGCGCTCCAATTCCGGCGTTTGGCGCATGAAAAGCAGATATTCGTGCGGCTCGCAAAAACCCATCACGCGCTCGACGCCGGCGCGGTTATACCATGAGCGGTCGAAAAACACGATTTCGCCCGCGGTGGGAAGATGTTGGATATAACGTTGGAAATACCATTCGCCGCGTTCGGTTTCAGTGGGTTTTTCCAGCGCGACCACACGGGCGCCGCGGGAATTCAAGTGTTCCATATAGCGCTTGATGGTGCCGCCTTTGCCGGCCGCGTCGCGCCCTTCAAACAGCGCAACGATGCGCTGCCCGGTTTCTTTTACCCAGCTTTGAACTTTCAACAGTTCGATTTGCAGCAGCTTTTTCTCTTTTTCATATACGCGGCGGCTCATGCGGGTTCGGTAGGGATAGTTTTCCGGTAGCGGCGCACTGCTGGAATCTTCGTTGGTAATGCTGCCTTTGTGCTGCAATACGGCCTGCTCAAAAATTTGCAGGCGGTCTTTCTGCTCGCCTAATTCTACTTTTTCAAACGGTTCCAGCTGATGATCTTTCATGTGGTTTTTCCTTTCTTTCTTTAATAATTTTCGTTATTTTTATTATACGCCATCCGGCTGCAATAAGCCTAACCGGATGTAGTGCGATGTAGGGAGAGTGTGCTTTTTTTGATGCCGGATAAATGAAGCAGATTAAGGATGGAACCGGCCGCCTTTGATTTGGATTTCGTGCAAGCCGATGCGGTTTGCCAAGTGGTGGTTACGCAAAGCGTGGGTTAGGGCTACCGCCAGCCCGTCGGCCGCATCGGCCTGTGGTTTGCCGGATAGGCCGAGCATCTGCACCACCATATGCTGTACCTGTTCTTTGGCCGCTTTGCCTTTGCCCACCACGGCTTGCTTGACTTGCAACGCCGTGTATTCATATACGGGCAGCCCGCGCATTACCAGCGCGGCCACCGCCGCGCCGCGCGCTTGGCCGAGCATCAGGGTGGCGGCCGGATTGATGTTGACGAACACTTGCTCCACCGCGGCTTGGGTGGGTCGGTAAACTTCGATGATTTCGTTCAGATGCTCGATGATAACGCCGATGCGGCCGGCCAATTCATCGTTGGGAATGGTGCGGATGCAGCCGGACGCAACATAAATATGCTCGCGGCCGACCACATCGATAATACCGAAGCCGGTGGTGCGGCTGCCGGGATCAAGGCCGAGGATGCGCAGGGGTTGGGTCATGGTGGAAAAGCAGTTTGCAAGATGGCGGCATTATCGCACGGACAATGCCTGTCTGAAACCTTTTCAGACAGGCATTGTTTTTTCCGTTTTTGTTTGCCGTTGATGGTTTAGGGCGCCGCAGCGTTTTGTTTTCTAAAGCAGAAACGGGTTTGTAAAAATGTCGACGCTATCTGTAAACCTGTATTAAAATGCATTCTTTAGCGGTATGGAACGGGCTGTAATGCCTTATAGGGCGGTGGTTTCAGGGTGAAACGGCCGTTTGCCGCGAATGCGACAGAGAGAGTTTACTATGGATCAATTTTGGCAATGTGTGAATGAAGGCCAGCACGGCAGATATGCGCTTGATTTGCTGCAATGCGGCTTAAACATCGGCAATGATTTTATCTGGACATGGCTGGTGTTTGTTTTGGTGGGCGTCGGCTTGTTTTTCACGTTTACCACCGGCTTCGTGCAAATCCGCCTGTTGTGGCGAAGTGTAACGGAAATGCTGGGCAGCCGTAGCGACGGCGATGATGAACACGGCCACGGCATCACGCCTTTTCAGGCTTTTGTAACCGGTTTGGCCAGCCGGGTGGGGACCGGTAATATCGCCGGTGTGGCGATTGCCATTTCGGTAGGTGGCCCGGGCGCTGTGTTTTGGATGTGGCTGACGGCGCTGTTGGGGATGAGTTCGGCCTTTGCCGAATCTTCGTTGGCGCAGCTTTTCAAAATCCGCGATCACGGTAACAATCAGTTTCGCGGTGGCCCGGCTTATTACATCACGCGTGGCTTGGGTCAGAAATGGCTCGGTGTGATATTCGCATTGAGCTTGATTTTGTGTTTCGGCTTTGTGTTTAATGCGATTCAAGCAAACACGATTGTGGAATCAATCAAATCGGCATCCGGTTGTGCGGCCGGCAGCGGCGCGTGTGAAAATGATTGGAACACTTATAAACATGTGTTGGGCGTAGCTCTGGTGATTGTTACCGCTCCGATTATTTTTGGCGGCATCCGCCGCGTTTCGCGTATTTCGGAAGCGCTGGTGCCTGTTATGGCTTCCGCTTATCTGCTGATGGCGCTGTATGTGATGATGACGCATATTTCAGCCGTTCCCACCATGTTTTCGTTGATTGTAGACAATGCGTTTAACTTCTCTTCCGCTGCCGGCGGTTTTGCCGGCAGTGCCATTGCCGCTGCCATGCAGCAAGGCATTAAACGCGGTCTGTTTTCTAACGAGGCGGGTATGGGTTCCGCGCCGAATGCCGCAGCCGCAGCCGATGTGAAGCATCCGGTTTCGCAGGGTATGATTCAGATGCTGGGTGTGTTTGTCGATACTATTATCGTGTGCTCTTGCACGGCTTTCATCATCTTGTTGTCGGATGTGCAAACAGCCGGTTCCAGCCTAACCGGTAGCCAGCTGACGCAGGCCGCGCTGGAAAGCCACGTTGGCGTATTCGGTCAATACTTTCTGGCCATGGTGCTGTTTATGTTTTGTTATTCTTCAATCATCGGCAATTATGCGTATGCCGAATCAAACATGCAGTTTATTAAAAACGGCCGCCTGACGCTGGTGTTTTTCCGTATGGTAGTGCTGGCTTTCGTTTACTTCGGTTCGGTGGTGAAAGTAGGCTTGGTTTGGGATATGGGCGACTTTTCGATGGGCATTATGGCGTTTATCAATTTGATTGCCATCGTGATACTTTGCCCGCTGGTGTTTATGCTGCTTAAAGATTATCAAAGCAAAGTTCGGATGGGTAAAGAGCCTGTGTTTAAATTGTCGGAGCATCCTACATTGAAACGGAAAATCAAATCTGATATTTGGTAAGTAGATTGGTGTTTTGAACAAAAGCCTGTCTGAAAATTTTTTCAGACAGGCTTTTGTTTTATTATTGCTTTAAAAGTTTCAATAGTGTTGAATTAAAGAATCATAGAGGCGAGGGCTTGTGCGATGGAATGGCATACAAACGATAGTAAAAAATATGTTTTTTCATGCAGAAATATAGAAGATGACCAGGCTTTGTTTTTGTGATTATGCGGTTCCGGCAATCGCTTTGAGATTTTAAGATTAGAAAGAAGAAAATTGAACAGTAAAGGCTAAAGGCGTACCATTATGCAAGAGAACAAGAGAAAATGCCTGCCTAAATATTTTCAGGCAGGCATTAAGGTTTTTACCGTTTAAATCAAATTCAAATCGCTGACACGGTCAAACAAATGGTCTGATTTGCCGCCTTCTTCGCTAAGCTGGATGCGCAGGCGTAAATCGTTGGCCGAGTCGGCTTGGCGCAAGGCTTCGTTGTAATCGATTGTGCCTTCGCTATAGAGGCGGAAGAGGTTTTGGTCGAAGGTTTGCATGCCATCTTCCTGAGAGCGCTGCATCAATTCTTTGATGCCCATCAGATCGCCTTTGAAAATCAGATCCTGTACAGCCGGCGTGTTAATCAGCAAATCGACGATGGCGGTGCGGCCTTTATGATCTTTTTTAACCACCAGGCGTTGGCCGATAATGCCGGTCAAGTTCATGGCGATATCAACCAAAACTTGTTTATGGCGCTCTTCTGGGTAGAGGTTCATGATACGTTCGATGGCTTGGTTGGCGCTGGTGGCGTGGATGGTAAACACGCACAAGTGACCCGTTTGCGCCAATTGCAACGCATATTCCATACTGGCTTGTGAGCGCACCTCGCCGATACACACCACGTCCGGTGCCTGACGCATGGCGTTTTGTACAGCCAAATCCCAGCTTTCCGTATCAATGCCGATTTCACGTTGGGTAATGATGCACTTTTTCGGTACATGCAAATACTCAATCGGATCTTCGATGGTAATCATGTGGCCGGCCAGGTTGTGATTGCGGTAATTGAGCATCGCGGCCATAGAGGTGGATTTACCCGAACCGGTTGCCCCCGCTAGAATCAACATGCCGCGCGATTTCATAATCAAATCGTTTAAAACGATGGGCAAATCCAAATCCTCAACGGTTGGAATCTCGGTATTGATGCGGCGCAGTACCAAACCGACGCGGCCTTGCTCATGGTAGGCATTGACGCGATAACGGGTATGGCTTTTCGATTCGATGGAATAGTTTAATTCCAGTTCGCGACGGAATGTTTCTTTTTGCTCGTCGTTCATGGTTGAATCGACGATGGCTCGCGTGTCGTCGGCCGTTAACATGGGCATGGGTACTGGCGTGAGCTTACTGTTAATTTTCATAGCAGGAGGGAAACCCGCACTGATGAAAATATCAGACGCGCCCCGGTCTTCCGCGTCGAAACACATGCGGTCGAGAATCGGGTGCATGTGCACGCCGATGGCAGACGGCGTTGGCTTTTGCTGGAAAACCGGTTCGGAAGCCACTTGTTTGTCGGCATAGGCGGCGACCATGCTGCTGAGCAGGTCTTGCAATTCTTGGTGAGATTGTTCTGACATGATGTTCTGCCTTGCGAAAGCGGGTTAGATAAGGTCGGCGTTTTGAGCTTTGGCACGAGCGGTTTCTTGGCTGATAACGCCTTGACGAACCAAAGTTTGAAGCGCTTGGTCTAGCGTTTGCATACCGTGGTTTTGACCGGTTTGTAATACAGAGCCGATTTGGGCGATTTTGTTTTCGCGAATCAGGTTGCGCACGGCGGGGGTGGAAATCATGATTTCATGGGCAGCCACCCGGCCTTGTCCGTCTTTGGTTTTCAATAAAGTTTGTGAAATCACTGCGCGTAATGATTCGGAAAGCATGGAGCGAACCATCTCTTTTTCGCCGGCCGGGAATACGTCGACGATACGGTCTACTGTTTTGGCAGCACCAGTGGTGTGAAGGGTACCGAATACCAAGTGGCCGGTTTCGGCGGCAGTAAGAGCGAGGCCGATGGTTTCCGGGTCGCGCATCTCGCCCACCAGGATGACATCCGGGTCTTCACGCAGTGCGGAGCGCAGTGCGTTGGCGAAGCTGTGGGTATGTTCGTGCAGTTCGCGTTGGTTAATCAGTGCTTTTTTGCTTTCGTGCACAAACTCGATCGGGTCTTCAATGGTTAGTACGTGAGCAGGGTGGTTTTCGTTGATATAGTTGATCATCGCCGCCAGCGTGGTTGACTTACCGGAACCGGTCGGGCCGGTTACCAGCACCAGGCCGCGCGGTGTGTCGGCGATTTTTTGGAAAATGCGCGGCGCTTTGAGGTCTTCAAGCGTGAGTACGGTGCTCGGAATGGTACGGAATACGGCGGCAGGGCCTCGGTTGGACATGAATGCGTTGACACGAAAGCGCGCAACGTTCGGCAATTCGAACGAGAAGTCTGTTTCCAGATTTTGTTGGTAGTTTTTGCGCTGATGGTCGTTCATCACGGAAGTAATCATGTGGCCGACTTCTTCGGCAGTCATTTCCGGAAGGTTGATGCGGCGGATATCGCCGTGTACACGAATCATCGGCGGCAGGTTTGCGCTTAAATGTAAGTCGGATGCTTTGTTTTTTACGCCAAAGGCGAGTAAGTCGGTAATTTGCATAATGTGGTCTCGTTTTATTAAGATACGTTTTAGCGGCTAAACTGGATTTTATCCACCGTTCGGGTGTTGGTCTTGCCGTTATCGTTTGTGGCGGGCCTGTCTGAAAATAATCGTTTATTTGCAATCGGGCTGCCGGAGGCTTTATAAATTTCTTGTGTATTCTAAATAATTACACGGCTTTAGACCATGCAAAAATTGGATTTGCCGGCAAAACGTCGAAAAAGGAGGTGGAATCATGACGATGTTGCAACACAATTATCAATCTGTGTTGGGGCAGATTGCGGCGGCGGAAATGGCTGCCGGCCGCCTTGCCGGCAGCGTGCATTTGGTGGCGGTCAGCAAAACTTTTCCCGCTTCGGATATTCGGGCGCTTTATGATGTCGGTCAGCGAGATTTCGGTGAAAATTATATTCAGGAATGGCATGCCAAAACCGACGAGTTGGCTGATTTGCCGGATATTGTTTGGCATATTATCGGGCATGTGCAGTCGAACAAAACCAGAGTTGTGGCGGAGCGGGCGCATTGGGTGCATACCATAGACAAGCTCAAAACGGCTGAACGTTTGAGTGCGCAACGGCCGGAAAGTATGCCGCCTTTGCAAGTGTGTATCGAAGTCAATATCGCACATGAAGTGAATAAGCATGGCGTAGCGCCGGCCGAAGCGTTGGTGCTGGCATTGGCTGTGGCGAAGCTGCCGAATTTACAGGTACGCGGTTTGATGTGTGTTGCGGAAGCGGATGCTGACAGCGAGGCGTTGACCAAGCAATTCAAACAGATGGCGGATTTGTTGACTCGGTTGCAAGAAGCAGGCTTGGCGGCAGACGTTTTGTCTATGGGCATGTCGTCGGATATGCCGTTGGCGGTGGCATGCGGGGCAACACATGTTCGTGTCGGCAGTGCGATATTCGGTAAACGCAGTTATCAAAAATAATGCCTGTCTGAAAATTCTTGAGGCGTATTTTCAGACAGGCATGGTGTTATTCACTGATAAACAAAGGAGGAAAAACATGACGATTTATTTTTTAGGCGGCGGCAATATGGCCTCGGCGATTATTGCGGGGCTGTATCGCAGCAATCGGCAAGGCTTGGTACACGTGGTGAATCGCGGTGCGGATAAGCGTGAAAAGTTGACAAAGGCGTATGGTGTGCGAACTTCGGCTGCTTTGCCTGAGTTAACGGCAGAGGATGTGTTGGTGTTGGCTGTAAAGCCGCAAGATATGCAAAATGCGTGCGCTGGTGTTGAGACTCATGGTGCGTTGGTTTTATCGGTGGCGGCAGGGTTAAGCGTGGATACTTTGAGCCGTTATCTTGGCGGTATCAGGCGAATCATACGCATTATGCCGAACACGCCCGCACAGATTGGCATGGGTATGAGCGGGCTGTATGCGGCCGAAGGTGTCAATGAAGCCGATAAAGCATTGGCTCAGAGTATGATGCAGCCTTCCGGTCAAACGGTTTGGCTGGAGAAAGAAGCTCAGATACATGCCATAACCGGCATCAGCGGCAGCGGTCCGGCTTATGTGTTTTTCTTGATGGATGCTTTGCAAAAAGCAGCCGCCAAGCAAGGTTTTGACACGGCACAGGCAAGAGAGTTGGTACTGGCTACGTTTAAAGGTGCCGTGGCACTGGCGGAGCAAACCGGCGAGCCTTTCGAGGTTTTGCAGCAGAATGTTACTTCCAAGGGTGGTACCACATATGCGGCACTGGAAACGTTTCGGCAACGTGAAGTTGCAGAAGTCATCGGGGCCGGGGTCGAAGCCTGTGTTTTGCGTTCTCAAGAGATTGCCGAACAATTCAGATAAAGCCTATGTCTGTCTGAAAAAAGGGTTAGGCAGGCGTAAATATTTTCATCGTATGCCATACCGAACTACCAAATAGGAAACAGCAAATTATAAATGCCTACCTGAAAGCGAGAGGATAGATGTTACAAAAAATCATACAATTATTAGCCGACGGTTTTGCTTTATTATGCGTCGGCCGTTGTTTGTTGCAGTGGGGGAGAATGCATGCCGATCATCCAGCCGCTCGTTTCTGCCAACAATTTACCGATTGGCTGGTACGTCCGCTCAGTAAAGTATTCAAACCTATAGGCCGTTGGAATCTTGCCTGCATTATTGCTCCTACGGCAGTTTATTATTTAGCCTTCACCGTTATTATATTTATCTCTTTGCCTGGCGTGGCGCCAACCAAATCATTGCTTGCTGTATTGTGTTATACCCTGATCGAGATGGTAAAAATATCAGCATATCTTTTGTTTATCGGTCTTTTCGCCCGCATGGTGTTGAGTTTTAACAACCCAAACAGCAAACTTTTAATAACTTTAAACAATATATTCGAACCCTTATTGCGTCCGTTTGTCTTTTTAAAGATAGGCCGGTATGACTTTTCAGGCAGTATATTGGTTCTTGTTTTATGGATTTGGCTGGTAACTTTTTCTCCTAATTTGATTCAAAAGCTGGATTTATGGCTTTTATCATGAAATACGAGGTGTCCATGCCGGATAGTTTTAAGAGTGTGGCATAACCAATACGCCTCATAATAGTTACAAATTGAAATATTCATAAAAACAACAACCCCCGTTATAGCCGTGTTAAGATTCGCAGCTTAATCGAAACAGGGTAATAAATAGACCTCAATCGACGGCTTTCGAGCTGCTGAAAATAAAAACGAACCAAAAGAAAGAAATAGTATGGCAAAGCTGACAGAACAAGACATCCTCAACTGGAATGGCCCAGAAGAAGAGTACATGAATGAAGATCATTTACGCTTTTTTCGTGAACTGCTGGTAAAACTGCAAGAAGAATTGATTGAAAAAGCCAACGTTACCACTGGGCATTTACAAGAGCATGAATCCGCCTCCGATCCGGCAGACAGGGCAACTCAAGAAGAAGAGTACGCACTTGAATTGCGCACCCGCGATCGAGAAAGAAAACTAATGAGCAAAATCCAATCGTCTATCCGTTTGATTGATGAAGGCGAATACGGCTATTGCAAAGATACCGGCGAGCCTATTGGCTTGAAACGCCTGTTGGCAAGACCTACGGCTACGCTTTCAGTAGAAGCGCAAGAGCGACGAGAGCGGATGAAGAAGCAGTTTGCCGA
>NZ_JAUMZU010000003.1 GCF_030527965.1 Neisseria sp. | reverse complement strand
ATTTTAAAACAATTAGTAAAGCATGATTTGTACTAGTTATCTAGGACAGCCCCTTTTTATTTATGCCAACTAATTGAGCAGCTACTCTTGCCGTTACACCTGCAACAAATAGTTCGATAAGCTTATTTTGTTTGTACCAACTTAGACGACTTTTTCGCATAGGGATAATTCTAACTTAAATTTGAATTTCCCTAGTTATCTAGGACAGCCCCAAAACAATAATGCCTTTTTAACTTTCTTATTCCCATCAAAAAAACAATACCCATGAAATTTTGAGTTTCATGGGTATTTTATGCCGATTTTTCAGCAGGCATAAAAGAAGCCTTGCTCATGCAAGGCTTCCTATCAACACATATCGATTAACGTTCGCTTAACGCATGCTTCATACGAGTAATCGGTTTGATGAGGTATTGGAATACGGTTTTCTCACCAGTTTTCACATCAACCGTCGCCACCATACCCGGGATAATCGGCAGGTTTTTACCCTTACGGTCTTTAAGATTATTCGAATCGGTCTGTACCAAAATACGGTAGTAAACTTGGTTCGGATCCAACTTCAATTCATCCGTACGTGCCTGATTACTAATGGTGTCCGGGCTGATTAAAGTTACCTTACCATTTAAACCACCATAGATTGCATAATCATATGCACTGATTTTGACTACGGCAGGCAAGCCCGGGCGCAGGAACGCAACGTCTTGCGGGCGAACATAGGCTTCCACCAGCAGCTTCTCGTCCAAAGGCACAATATTCATAATATCCTGCCCTGCATTGACCACACCGCCAACAGTATTGATCTTCACATCTTTAACAATACCGCGCAGAGGTGCACGAATGAGCGAGCGAGAAACCGGGTCGGCACGCATCGCCATGTTCTCTTTGGCCTGCGCCAATTCCGATTCGGTTTGTACCAATTCATTATTGGCATCCGCCATGTAACGGTTCTGACGTTCGGCAATCTGACCGCCCAAATCACTCGATTCACGTTGCATACGCAGCAGTTCCACCTCTGATACCACACCTTGTTTTACCATCGGCGCAGTAATCGAAATCTCCCGATCCAAAGCAGCTTTACTCATACGCAACCCTTGCACCGCGTCCACCACCGCACGGCGACGGGCAACATAGGCCGCTTGTTCACGTTGTTTCAGAGCCGGGCTGATATTACTCGGGAAATTTAATGGGCCGCCGTAAGCCTCCGCCTTCAAGCGAGCCACCATAGCTTCCAGGTTAGCCACCTTAGCTTCACTCTCACGCAACACAGCAGAGCTGCGCGTATCGTCCAAACGCAACAGAATCTGACCTTTTTCAACAATATCGCCTTCTTTGACTTTCATCTCGGAAATCGTACCCGGATCAAGGCTTTGGATAACCTGTTCGCGACTGCTCGGAATAACACTACCATTACCTCGCGTCACCTCTTCCAGCGGACTATTGTATGCCCAGATAACAAACACCACTAAAAATACAAAAAATAGAATGATTACCCAAAACTGACCGTGATGCTTCTCCTTCTGCAGAGCAGCATTCAGATCATTTACGAGGCTCAAATCACTGGATTTAACGCTTTCCTGATTATTTTGTTCACTCATAATGACAAAAAACCTTATCACTTATAGGTTATGAAAAACCGCCCGCAAGCAGCCTGTTTCGAAATACAATCAACCATTAGCCTGATTCGTACCTGCCGCTTGCGCCGGTACTGCCGCTTGTTGAGACGACTGCTGCTCGTTTTGCATCAGTTTTTGCAATACCAAGTCACGCGGGCCGTCCATCACTACTTTACCGTTATCCATCACGATAATGCGGTTCACAATCTGCAAAACCTGAGGACGGTGAGTAACCACGACCATGGTTTTGTCTTTACACCATTGACCCACCGCATTCAGCGCCATACGCTCGGTTGCCTGATCCAAACCGGTTGTCGGCTCGTCAAGTAATACGACTTTCGGATTGCGCAAGGTCATTCTAGCTAGCGAAATAATCTGTTTTTGCCCGCCGGACAAGCCTAAGCCGTCTTCTCCCAAAGGCATATCCAATCCGCGTGGATGGCTTCGAATAATTCGATCAAGACCAAACCGTTTCAAAGCAATCAATAATTCCTGGTCGGTAGAAAAACCGTCGGTACGCGCCAAGTCCATATTTTCGCGCAAGGTACCCAAAAACAGACGAGGCGCTTGACTCAACAGTAACACTTTATTTCTCAAGAAGTTGGGATCAATCTGGCGCATATCTACGCCGTCCAGCGTAACATTACCAGAAGCACCGTCGTAAAGCCCACTTGCCAATTTCAGCATCGTGCTCTTACCGCTACCGATACGACCCAAAACACCAACCTTTTCTCCCGGCCGGATATTGATGTTCAAACCAGAAACAGCTACGGCACCATCTTCGCCATATTTGAATGAAACATTCTCGAAACCGATACCGCCCTGTATATTATCCAACGTGATGTATTTCCGCTCAGGATTCCGTTCAATAGGCCTCTGAACAATATTATTAACCCCGCTCAGCGCCAATTTAGCTTGTTGGAAACGAGTTGCCAAACCGGCAATCTGCGCCAAAGGCGCAAGCGCCCGGCCGGATAAAATCACGGAAGCAATCAACGCACCCATAGTAATACGATCGGTCGGATTCTCCGCGTGAATAAGATAAGTTCCTACCAACACCAAAAACACAGTATTCAACTGCTGCATGGCAACAGCAAAGTTAATCATGAAATTGCTGGTATCTTTCACTTTAATCGAAGAAGCAGAAGTTTTAGCTGTATATTCATCCCAGCGTTGTTGAGCCCATGTTGTCGCATTATTGGTTTTTAAGGTTTCGATACCTTCCAAAGCCTCTACTGCCAATCCCTGACGTTGCGAAGATTCTTTCATAGACTCATTAATGTAACGGGATAGCGGGCGTTGCACCATGAAACCTACAAAAATAACAATAGGTATAATAACCAAAGGCACAAAAGCCAATTTACCGCCGACAATCGAAATCACCGTAATGAACAACAACAAAAACGGTAAGTCGACTAAAGTCAGCAGGCTGGCACTCGTCATAAACTCTCGAACTGATTCGAATTCACGCAAGTTATTGGCATACGAACCTGCAGAAGCCGGGCGGTCTGCCAAGCGCAATGCCATTACGCGGCGGAATAATGCTGAGCTGATAATCAAATCTGCCTTTTTACCGGCAATATCGGTCAAATGACCACGGATCAGCTTAGCCATGAATTCGAAAGAGATAGCCAGCACTACCCCTATACTCAACACCCACAAAGTCTCATAAGCTTGATTCGGAATAACGCGGTCATAGACATTCATTACATATAAGGAACTTACCAATGCTAAGAAATTGATAATGAACGTTGCTAAAATAACTTGATAATAATATCCTTTAAAACGCCATATTACCTTCCAAAACCATGATTTCGGCAGATCGTATTCTGGCAACTCAGAACGAGCATCCGACACCATTTTAGGTTTAATAAACCAACAATAACCTAAATAAAGATCGGATAATTGCTCGTAGCTGAGTTCTTGAGCCAAACCATCAGCCTGCCTAATGTGATAAGTACGATTCCGCCCCACACCATTAATTTTGGTGATGACCGCTGCTTCTTCATTATGAAGGATCGCCACAACCGGAACCGCCAAAGAAGGAATTTCATCCAAATTGCGTTTAGAAAGCGTATTTTCAAAACCGTGGCTTCTCAATACTTCTTTCAACGAGTGGAAATTGACATTTAGCTTTTTATCTCTCACTACCTCAGCGGATAAAACTGCTTCAGATACTGGAGAACCTAGTATCTGAGTGGCTAAAGCAATATGTTCGATAATAGATTTCATATTTTTATTCAATCGTTAAATTAAAATTAAATCCGTTTATTCTTCAGGAGATACACCTGCCCAATGCGCAACTTGAGCTTGTGCCGTCAGATATTCCAAAGCAGCGTCTCGAAAATCATTACGCGATGTGACATTTTCCTGTTCAATAGCAGCAAGCTCATTATACGCACCCAATACATCAGTCAACGTTCGACGAGCAACTTTAAACTGTAGTTCATAAGCTTTAACAACTTCTTTCTGAGAAACAATATGCTGAGCCGCAATATCAGAGCGCAATTCGCTTTGCGCCATATCTGTTTCCGCAGTTTTTGCCCGTTCCACCACTTCTCTCAAGATTTGATCCAATTTAGAATCGGCCGCCTCTACCGTATGAACGTTCTTATCTACTGTATGACGCGCCGCTTGGTCGAAAAGATTCCAAGATAAATTCAGGTAAAGCTGTTTAGTATTCTGAGTTGCAATACCTTCCAGATTAATTGCAGGTTTTCTGGCCGCTTTTGATGCCTTCAATTCATAAAAAGTACTTTCTCGCTCGGCCTTTTGCGCCAAGTAACTAGGATTGACGCCATTATCCATATCTTTATACCGGCCAACCAAAGTGCGCGTCGTTTCCATTCGGAAAGGGTCTTGCAAATCTTTAGGGCGAAGTGGCGTCACTGTATATTTAGAAAGTCGGCTTAATGCCAACTCCATTGTGCGTGTTAGCTGAGCAATCGTTGTCTGCACTTGTAGACGTCTGGCTTCTGCTTCAATCACTTCAGAACGTCGGCCGGTATCGTATTTAGCAACCACACTTAAATCGCGCAACAATTTATTATGACGGTTCAAACTCTGCTGGTTAACTTCAATCGACTCTTTTGCCCGTAAAGCCGTCAAATAAAGTTTACCAATCTCGCTGCCCAATTCTTCCTGAGTCTCATAATATTTATATTTATAGTAGATTTCTTTTTGTTTATCACGATTGACCGAGGCCTCAATACCACCCCAAGAATACAGATTCAAACTACCTTTCAAACCAATCGAGTCATCCAAATCATCTTTATTCTTTTTATTACGTTGGGCCAACACTTGCGTACCGGTCAAACCGATAACAGGATAATGTGCCGCTTTCGATACTTTGGTGGCACTCTCGGCCGCAGCCATATTGGCCTTAGCTTCTAACAAAGACGGATCCGCAACTAACGACTTCTGTAAGATTTCTCGTAATTCTTTCGCAGCAACCGGTTGGCTCGTCAGCACAGCCAAAATTGAAAGCATCGAACAGTGCTTTAACCAACCGATTTTTTTATAGAGGGGCTTTTGCATATTTATTAAACTTAAAATCGTATTTACATCGTATCAACAAAGAAAAGTAACCATTGCGACTTCCCCGTCAATAACATAGTTATTTCAAAACTTTTTCAGGATAACATCATATTGCGATTTATTCACGCGAAGAGAGATAAAAGGTCTGCTTAATTGTTTAAAAGCGCAAAAAACTTGTTATAACTTTACTTTTCTTGCCAAAAACAAACAAAGCCCTTGCTGTGCAAACAGCAGGGCTTACCTTTATTCAACAAATCAATATCAACGTTTTTTGCCGGTAACGGTTGCAACGGCCAGATTGGAATTGCGTTTTAACGCGATGCTGCTAACACCTTCCGGATATTTCACATCAGACAAATGCAGAATATCTCCCGCCAATACATTTTCACAATCCAGCTCCAAAGCAGCCGGAATATTTTTAGGGTTAACCATACAATCAATCGTGGTATTCAGCAAAGAAACTCGACCGCTTTGCAATTTTACCGCTTGTGATTTCTCGGCATTAACGACATGCAAAGGCAAACGGATACGCAAAGGTTTATTAAAGTCTACTACCTGAAAGTCAATATGTTGTACTTCTTGACGGAAAGGGTGAATTTGAAAATCACGCACAACAACATCGTACGTTTTACCATCCAAAGACAATTTAATTAAAGCGGTATGAAAGGATTCTTTTTCCAATGCGTAAAATACTGTTTTATGATCGACTTCAATGGCCGTAGCTTGTTGGTTTTCACCATATAAAACCGCCGGGGTTTTACCTTCGCGACGCAGGCGGCGGCTCGCACCAGTACCTTGGGCTTCGCGAACAGAAGCTTGAATTTCGTATGACATATTTAAATACTCCAAAAAATTAAAAGATACCGTCTTTACCGCGACCAGTTTCAGACGGCAAGTTTACGGAAGAAATATTGCTCCCGGTGCTACAATATCTTCGTTAAAAAGATATGAAACAGATTCTTCATTGCTGATACGCCGAACCGTTTCCGCCAATAATCCGGCAATAGTTACCTGGCGGATTTTCGAGCATTTTTTACCTTCTTCAGATAACGGAATGGTATCTGTTACCACAACTTGGTCAATATCGGAAGAACTAATACGGTTAACCGCTTCGCCTGAAAAGACAGGATGCGAGGCATAAGCCAATACACGCTCTGCACCTCGCTCTTTTAGCGCCGAAGCTGCTTTGCACAGTGTATTGGCCGTATCAATCATATCGTCAATAATCAAACAGGTACGCCCCTGTATATCACCGATAATATTCATCACTTCCGCCACATTCGCTTTCGGACGACGCTTATCGATGATAGCCAAATCAACGTTCAACATTTTGGCTACGGCACGGGCGCGAACCACCCCGCCGATATCCGGGCTGACCACCGTTAGATTCTCAATACGCTGCTGTTGAATATCATTAACCAAAATCGGCGTGGCATAAACGTTATCCACCGGGATATCGAAAAATCCCTGAATTTGGTCTGCATGCAAGTCAACGGTTAAAACGCGATCAATCCCTGCTGAGTAAAGCATGTTAGCAACCAACTTAGCCGAAATCGGCACACGTACCGAACGAGGGCGACGGTCTTGCCGCGCATAGCCGAAATAAGGAATGGCGGCGGTAATTCGCCCTGCGGACGCTCGTTTCAGAGCATCCGCCATGGTTAATATTTCCATCAGATTATCATTGGTGGGCGCGCAAGTTGATTGAACAATAAACACATCGCGACCGCGCACATTTTCCAATAGCTCAATAGCTACCTCACCATCTGAAAATCGACCTACCGAAGCATTGCCCAGAGAAATATCCAGATGTTTTACCACGTTCCTCGCTAATTCTGGATTAGCATTACCGGTAAACACCATCAAGCTGTCGTATGCTGCCATTTCGTCATCATCCAAGATTATTTTTTTGTACCCAGGAAACATTTTAAGCTTCCTTATATCGCGTTCTTAAAACTCAAATTGGAAGCGTATTATATACGCACCCTGCACGTTTCATCAAAGCTTAACGGCATTTTTTACGATTAAACGTGATAAAAGCGTGCAAGGTAACTTACACGCTTTTGAAACTGGCTGGGGATGTAGGATTCGAACCTACGCATGTCGGAATCAAAATCCGATGCCTTAACCAACTTGGCGAATCCCCAATTAAGGGTGGCTGGGGATGTAGGATTCGAACCTACGCATGTCGGAATCAAAATCCGATGCCTTAACCAACTTGGCGAATCCCCAACACTTTAAGACTATTATATATCAAACAAGGGATGTTTTTCTAAACCTTCCACGCAATATGCTTGATATTCTCTGGAAACTTGCTCGCAGATTTGCTCTGCCTTCTGCCGCTCGCTAGCTGTGATAAATACACAAGAACCAGAGCCTGTCATCAATGGATGACCATACTGCTGTAAAACTTGAAAGGCAGCAAAAACCTGAGGATACTCTTCAAACACCACTGCCTGCATATCATTTCTAAACGGCTGTAATGTTTGGAAGCTCGGCATTATGCTGGGTTTGGAATTTCGCGTCAAGTTTTTATGTGTAAAAATCGCTTGTGTGCTGACATGAACATCCGGCCTGACTACAACGTACCATTGCTTAGGTACTTCTATTTCGCTCAGCTGTTCGCCGATGCCTTTGGCAAAGGCGTTGCGCCCGAAAATAAAAAACGGTACGTCCGCTCCCAAGCCGGCACCCAAGTCAATCAACTGCTGCCGCTCAAGGCCACACTGCCATAATCGGTTCAATGCCATCAATACCATTGCGGCATCTGAGCTGCCACCGCCCAACCCGCCGCCTATCGGAATGTGTTTTTCAAGCCATATATCAACACCGTACAAAACTTGCGTATGCTCTTGCAAACATTTGGCCGCACGAACGGTTAAATCCTGCTCCGGCAACACGCCCTTCGTTGGGGTATGCAACACAATCTTGCCATCGTCCCTAACCGCCAAATGTAGCGTATCATACAAACCGATTAGGCAGAATATGCTTTCCAATTCATGATAACCGTCATCTCTGCGCCCGGTAATTCTTAAATCCAAATTCAGCTTGGCCGGTGCAAGAAAGGTTTGTGAGTGTGGAGGGCGCTTCACTGTTTACTCCGTGCTGCACATTGTGTAACAGACGGATTATTGCCGGATGCAACCTGCTGCATATGGTCGAATACCAAGCGCAAGGTCAATTTACTGCTTTCCAAAACCAATATGCGCGGAGTACCGTTTTCATTCAATTGACGGGTAATCGTCCAATTAAACTGTTGTAAGCGGCCGTCTTCTGTAATTTGATGAGGCTCGCCTTTTACCCATTGGCCGGCCGCCCAAACATTCAAATATTGAACAGGTAATTCGTAGCCTAGCAATTGTTCGCTTAATGCTTGCGGCGTTGCTGCGGTAAATACTTTGCCGTTGCCGTCTACCGCCAAAACACCTTCTTTATCCTGACAAAGCTGACCAACCGTGCTGCCTAACGGAGTATTCACATCAATGGTTTGCACGCCATTTTGATAAGTCCAATCGAAATTGGCATAAGAGCCTTTTCCGTTCACTTTCACAGCCAAGCGCCCGTCGGCATTAAAATCCTGCAACGCGCCTTGTTCTTGCCAGTCGCCGGGTTTTTGATAAATGGAAGTACATGCACCCACAACCAAGCTAAGCAAAACCATGCCGGCAACACGAGGTAAATTCATCATAAGCTCCTGTATAACACAATGCCTGTCTGAAAATAAGCGCCTTTTCAGACAGGCATTCAAACAATCAAAAAGGGAAATAATTTAAGGTATTTCGGCACACTAAGGCAGAGATACGCCCAAACGTTTTATGGTTTCCAACAATGCGCTTCGCTTGCCCTCTTTTATCGCCAACCCTTTTTTAAAGGTTTCCTTGGCTTTATCTCGCTGACCCAGCTTCCAATAAGCCTCACCCAAATGTGAAGCAACCTCTGGCTCAGGCTGTTTGCCGAATGCAAATTCCAGATACGGCAAAGCCGTAGCCGTATCGCCTTTCAGAAAATAAACCCAACCCAAGCTGTCGTTCACGGCGGCAGAATCCGGCACCTGCTGATAAGCCGCCTGAATCAAACGAAAAGCTTCGTCGACATTATGATCGGGCAGACTGAGCATGGTATAGCCCAAAGCATTCATTCCTTCGGCACTATCCGGTTTCAACTCCTGATAACGGCGCAAATCGGCAACCGCCTTCTGCGGCTCATTCAGACTGTCTGCGTAGAGAATCGCACGTTGATACAACACATCGGCCAATTTTTCCCGATTGTTTTTCCGGCTGCCCACCTTCTGATACAAGGCATTCAATTCCTGCAATGCTTGCCGCGGATTGGCATGTTTGGTCAGCGTAAATATCTGCACTCGAAATAAGTCGTCATCACTGAAAAACTGACCTTGCTGCTCCGGTAATCTTTGGGCGGCCTTCACATAGGCCAAAGCTTTTTGCCAATTCCCCGATTCCGCCTCAATCGATGCGCTCAATACTGATTTGTCAAACGCATAACTCGGAGCCTTGATTTTCTCTGCCCAGCTGCGCGCGGCCGTATAGTTATGCGCATCGCCGTTGCGCATGGCGGCCAACACGGCGGCTCGACTGCGCTGCTCCTGCGTACCGATTTTATAAGCCTGCTCCAGGTAAGAGAGGATAACCGGCAATTCCGCTTTTTGATTGATAGCCAGCAACGCGGCCTGTATGTAAAGATCGGCATCCGGGTTTTCTTTCAGCAAATCCTGCAAGAGGTCGTAAGCCTCGCTGTATTTGCCTGATTGAACCAAACCTTCCACCTGCAATTCACGCCACATCGGGGAAAGTTTGTTTGCATCCGTTTCGGCAAAGAATCGGTTTAAAATTTCAGGTTTCTGTTGACCGATTAAACGCAAGGTCAGCACAGTAGCCGGCACGATTTGAGTATCCAACTGGGTTAGCCGCTGCAAAGCCTGCACCGTGCCGCGCTCGTCGCCCGATAACGAGCTGAAAATCGCGTTGGTGATGACCGCCTCGGGCATATCCGGATAGCGTTTGGTTTCGCGTTTTACTTTGCGTTCGATGCGTTTGGCAAAATCCGGATTTTCCACCGCAGACTGCGCCAATTGCAAAAACAGCTTGCGCTTGCTCTCCTCGTCGGCATTGCTCATCACACTGTCAAAATCCCGATCGGCCGTGCCAAAATCCTTGGTCGCCAAACTGAGCGCCCAACCCATGCGTTGTTGCGCCACGCCGCCCTGCGGTTCGATTTTTTGCCATTGCTGAAAGATGTCCTCGGCCTCTCTGTAAGCATGCAAGCTCAGCGCCATCTCCACCGCACGCTCGGCCACCGCCGGATCTTGCGTGCGGACGAACGTCAGCATATAAGTAGCCAATGCTGTTGACACGTCGCCTTTTTGCAAGGCCATTTCGCCACCCAAGAGTGTAAACAGGCCGTTAGCGTGTTTGACGACTCGGGAACGGCGCTCATACTCGCTTTCATTGATTACTCTGCGTTCCGATTTTCCATTTTGCGCCGCAGCAGTGTCGACGGGGCGATAATCGGAGGCTTTCGGCGGTTTATCCGCTGCGAAAGCCGATGCCCCATACGCCAGCAACACAGACAATACCAATGGATGGAAACGTTTTTTCAAAGCAAACATAACACTCCCTAATTCAGGCATACCCGACAGCCGACAAGCGTTTGTGGCACTTACGAAGGCGGCCATTGCAATATTTGTTACCAGATAAAAACAAACCGCTACTTTATCACAAGGCTTTCGGCAGCGGCGATTTTTGCAACAATTTAACGAGCGGCACCAAACCTTTTCAGACAGGCATTAAGTCAGCAGGCAACCGCCAACAAACACAAACCAACCGCACTCGAAAACCATTCTTTACAGCGCAAAATCTACCGACGCAGCGTAGCCGTTTGGTTATCTGTTATCATACTTACTTCAATGCCTGTCTGAAACATTGAATTCATGAATACAGAAACCCTAAGCCATTTTCTGGCGCTGCTTTCCCAACGGCAACATACATCACTGGCGCGGCGCAATGCCTTGTTCGACCCTAATTCCGAATCGTTTACCCCTGCCGCCGTATTGCTGCCGGTGGTAAAGCATCAAGAAGAATGGCAGATATTGATGACCAAACGAGCCGACACCTTACGCCACCATACCGGGCAGATCGCCTTTCCCGGCGGCCGAAAAGATGCCGAAGACGCCTCGCTTACCGACACCGCCCTACGCGAAGCATACGAAGAAATCGGCACGCCGCCGCATATCTGGCAAACCTTCGAAACCATGCCGCCCTGTTATACGCCCAGCGGATACGCCGTCTATACCGTGCCCGCATTATGCCCGCAAACGCCCGTTTTAACGCTGAACGAAAGCGAAGTCGCCGAAGCGTTTTATATTCCGCTCGCCATCGTATTAAACACCTCGTCCTATACGCAACGCACTTTCCGCCATCGCAACCATACCGCCCAATCGCCCGCGCTCCCTTATCTTCATTACGACATCTGGGGGTTGACGGCCAGCATTCTTTATTCTCTGGCTCAAATTTTCGCACAACACCAGCTTGAATTATCCGACCAAGATACCCATCCTCAATCCCACTCTTAAACCAAACATCCCAACCCGCCATGCCCGAATTACCCGAAGTAGAAACCACCCTGCGCGGCATATCGCCGCACATCAGCGGTAAAACCGTTGTCCAAACCTCCGTCCACCAACCCAAGCTGCGCTGGCCGATACCCGAACATCTGGCCGACACCCTAAACGGCCAAACCGTTATCCGCTGCGAACGCCGCGCCAAATACCTGCTGGTTTATTTTCAGACAGGCATTTTACTGATTCATCTGGGCATGTCGGGCAGCCTGCGCATCTTTACCCGCGATGCCGCGCCGGATGCCGGCAAACACGACCATGTCGACATTCTTTTTCACGACGGCACCCTCCTCCGTTATCATGACCCGCGACGCTTCGGCACGCTGCTCTGGTTTGCCGGCGCCGCCGAACACCATCCCCTGCTGGCAAAACTCGGGCCCGAACCACTCACTGAAAACTTCAACGCCGATTATCTCCACCATGCCCTGCAAAAACGCAAATGCGCCGTCAAACTGGCCATTATGGATAACGCGCTGGTGGTCGGCGTTGGCAACATTTACGCCAACGAAAGCCTGTTTCGCGCCGCCATATCGCCCGAGCGCACCGCCAATAAGGTAAACCGAAAAGAAGCCGAGAAGCTCTGCCGCCACATCAAAGCGGTTTTGCAGCGCGCCATCGACACCGGCGGCAGCACCTTGCGCGATTTCGTCGACAGCGAAGGCAACAGCGGCTATTTCCAACAAGAATACGCCGTTTACGGTCGCCACAACCAACCCTGCCGCCAATGCGGCACCCCCATTGTCAAAACCGTTATCGGTCAACGCGGCACCTTCTATTGCCCGAATTGCCAAAAATGATTTCAGACAAGCATAATGCCTGTCTGAAAACATCAGCAGCATCAATACGATTCCCGCCGATTAGGATAAATGGTTAAAATTAGGAAACCCTCTCTACAAAGCCCGCTTGCCTCCTTATAATCGCACCTTTTACCAAACACATCCAAGCAAATGCCTTATAAAAAAACACCGTTCTTACAAAGAATTAAACGCCTATGGCGCATCTGCGTACTGATTGTCGGCCAAGGCCGGCTGCTGACCCGGCCGGAATCCGCCAATCAGGAAACACGCAACCGCATTATCCACGACATTAGCAGCCAAGCGCTCGCCATCCTAAACGCCAAACTATACGTCCGCACCCCGCCCCAAACCTGCGAACACAACATGCTGGTGGTATCCAACCATGTTTCATGGCTGGATATTTTTGCCATCGGCTCACTCTGCCCGAGCAGTTTCATCGCCAAAAAAGAAATGCAATCGTGGCCGCTGCTCGGCAAAATCGCTACCAATGCCGGCACCGTGTTCATCGACCGCAAAAACCGCAAAAACATCGACCCCATCAACACCGCAATTGCAACCTCGCTGAACGCAGGGCAAAACGTCTGCTTCTTCCCCGAAGCCGGCACTTCGCTCGGCACCGGCATCCTGCCGTTCAAAGCCGCGCTATTCGAATCCGCCATTCAGGCCAACGCTCCGATACAAGCCATCGCACTGCGCTATTACGACCCTTCCGGCCAGCGCACCACCGTCCCATCCTATGCAAATGTCAATCTGGTTAAATCGATATGGCAGATACTTGCCATGCCCGAAATTCTGATTACAGCAGACTTCGCCCCCCCTATCCTGCCCGATAGCCAACCGGATCAAGACCGCTTCGCCTTAAAAGACCAAGCCGAATGTTATATCGGCGAAAAAGTAAACGAAGACGCACCGATGCCTGTCTGAAACGCTCCGTTTCAGACTACTCTGTAAATCATTGTAAACCGGCTTGAAGCGTATCTGCGCAGCCTAATATATCTCAACACCTCAACCGGTTTGCAACTTTATAACAACCGGCTGGCGAGGAATAGTTTTTTATAATAAAGACTATTTGAACTATAAATTACCCGATGCCGGCCAGCCTCTTATAATGGCGCATCAATTTTTTCCAATCCCTTAAACCCGATATATCAAAGGAGTATCAAATGGCATTTCAAGATCGCAGCGGCCAACAAGTACCAAGCGTTGTATTCCACACTCGCAAAGGTGATGCTTGGGTCGACGTTTCTACCGACGACTTGTTCAAAGGCAAAACTGTAGCCGTATTCTCACTGCCCGGCGCCTTCACCCCGACTTGCTCTTCCACCCACCTGCCGCGTTACAACGAATTGGCTAAAGAATTTTACGCTCGCGGCGTAGACAGCATTTTGTGCGTATCCGTAAACGATACTTTCGTTATGAACGCATGGTTGGCCGACCAAGAAGCGGAAAACATCATTGTCGTACCCGACGGCAACGGTGATTTCACCAAAGGCATGGGCATGCTGGTATCCAAAGACCAACTGGGCTTCGGCGACCGTTCATGGCGCTATTCCATGCTGGTTAAAGACGGCAAAATCGAAAAAATGTTTATCGAGCCGGAAAAAGAAGGCGACCCCTTCGAAGTATCCGATGCCGATACCATGCTGAAATACATCGATCCGAACTGGAAAAGCCAAGAATCCATTTCCATCTTCACCAAACCCGGCTGCTCTTTCTGCGCCAAAGCAAAACAATTGCTGCAAGAAAAAGGCTTGGATTACGAAGAAATCGTTTTGGGCAAAGACGCTACTACCACTTCAGTACGCGCCATTACCGGTAAAACTTCCGCTCCTCAAGTATTCATCGGCGGCAAATACATCGGCGGCAGCGAAGAGTTGGAAGCTTATCTGGCTAAATAATCCGGTCTGAAAACCGCATTAATCCAATGAAGGGCTGCTCAATTGCAGCCCTTATTCAAATAAAAAACAATCCCGAAGCTTGCCCGCCTATGGCAAGCAAGCCCAAACACACACACTTTTTTTATTTTAACGAAACCGCCTTTCAGACAGGCATTCACGTTTCAAGCTCCCTGTTGAAAGCACGCGTTCCCGAAAGGAAATTTATGAAACAGATTCAAGCCGATGTTGTCGTTATCGGCGGCGGAACCGCCGGCATGGGCGCATTCCGCAATGCCCGTCTGCATACCGACAACGTTTACCTAATTGAAAGCAACGTCTACGGCACCACTTGTGCGCGTGTCGGTTGCATGCCTTCCAAATTACTGATTGCCGCTGCCGAAACCCGTTACCACGCCTTGCACACCGATCCTTTCGGCATTTCACTGGACAAAAAAAGCGTTAAAGTAGACGGCAAAGCGGTTATGAACCGGGTCAAATCAGAACGCGACCGTTTTGTCGGCTTCGTTGTTGAAGATGTCGAAGCGTGGCCTGCCGACAAACGACTCATGGGTTCCGCCAAATTTATCGACGAGCACACCGTTCAAATCGACGACCATACCCAAATCAAAGCCGACCGTGTCGTTATCGCCACCGGCTCACGCCCCATCGTATTCCCCCAATGGCAAGCCCTGGGCGACCGGCTGATCATTAACGACGATGTATTCTCATGGGATACACTGCCCGAAAGCGTTGCCGTATTCGGCCCCGGCGTGATTGGTCTGGAACTGGGCCAAGCGCTGCACCGTTTAGGCGTGAAAGTACACATTTTCGGTATCGGCGGTCTGCTGGGCGGTATTTCCGACCCTGTCGTATTGGAAGAAGCGAAAAAGGTTTTCAGCGAAGAGCTGACCATGAATCTGGATGCCAAAACCGAAGTCGCGCTTAATCCCGAAGGCAATGTAGAAGTAAAATGGAGCGAAGGCAACGAGAGCGGCACTTTTACCGCTCAATATCTGCTCAGCGCCGTAGGCCGTCGCCCGAACGTTGACAATATCGGCTTGGAAAACCTGAATATCGAGTTGGACAACCGCGGCGTGCCCAAAGCCCACCCGCTGACCATGCAAACCAGCATCCCCCATATCTTCATCGCGGGTGACGCTTCCAATCAGCTGCCTCTGTTGCACGAAGCCAGCGACCAAGGCAAAATCGCCGGTGACAATGCCGGACGTTATCCCAATCTGGAAAACGGCCTGCGCCGCAGCGCAATCGGCGTTGTTTTCACCAGCCCGCAGATTGCCAGCATCGGATTAAAGTTCGCTCAATTGGCCGACCGCTATAAAAATCCGGAATGCGTTGCCATCGGCGAAGTATCCTTCCGCAACCAAGGCCGCAGCCGCGTTATGCTGGTTAACAAAGGCCATATGCGCGTCTATGCCGAGCAAGGAACCGGTCGCTTCATCGGCGCAGAAATGGTCGGCCCCGCAGCAGAACATATTGCCCACCTCTTGGCATGGGCGCATCAGGCTAAAATGACCATTCCGCAAATGCTGGACATGCCGTTTTACCATCCCGTTATCGAAGAAGGCCTGCGCACCGCATTACGCGATGTGATGAGCAAGCTGAAAATCGGTGAGCAGCATAGCGAATGCAAAGAATGCGTAGGTGAATAAAGCGCTTTAGCTTACCACATCAAATCAAACAATGCCTGTCTGAACATTTTTTCAGACAGGCATTATTGTTACCGCATGTGAAGTTTTTATAAATCTGGCATAGCCGCTTGAAATTTGAAATAGATAATGCCATTTTAAGAAAACAATACTACCAACCACACGTTAAAGGACTGCACATGGATCATAATAAAAAACCGGAAGATTATATTCCCTCGTTCCGCCGCCGCAAACTTGACGAACCCGGATTTCTAAAGAAAATCGCACGTGTGGCCGTTCGGCTGGGTGCACCTGCCGTCAGGCAGCTTTATGCTTTGTATTTTCTCTACAAATCGCCGAATGTACCCAAACGGGCCAAGCTGATTATTGTCGGCGCACTGATTTATTTTTTCAGCCCGATCGACAGTATCCCCGACTTGCTCGGCCCATTAGGGTTTACCGACGACATCGCCGTTATCGCATTGGTTTACTCGCAAATGAAATCTTACTTGACCGAAGACATTAAAATCATGGCACAGCAAGCAACAGATAAGTTATTGCGTCGCTAATGCCTATCTGAAAAAAAACACCGCTGGTTACAAAATAACCGGCGGTGTTTTTTTTCAGACAGGCATATCAACCCTCTGCCAACCGCTGCTTCCAACGCTCAACCTGCAAGCGAACTTGCTCAGGCGCGGTGCCGCCTAAATGATTGCGCGCATTCATACTTCCCTCCGGTGTGAGCACCTCGTAAACATCTTGTTCAATCAAATCGGAAAAACGTTGCAGCACATCCAGCGGCAACCCGCTCAAATCAACTTTTTCCTCATCGGCATAACGCACCGCCTGCGCAACCACTTCATGACTGTCGCGGAACGGCATGCCTTTTTTCACCAGATAATCCGCCAAGTCGGTTGCTGTTGCAAAACCCTGCATCACTGCAGCCCGCATATTTTCCGGCTTAACAATAATACCGCGAACCATGTCCGCATAAATCCGCAACGTATCAACCAAGGTATCAACGGTATCAAACAAAGGCTCTTTATCTTCCTGATTATCCTTGTTATAAGCCAACGGTTGTGACTTCATAAGCATAATCAAACCAGTAAGATGGCCGACAACCCGGCCTGCTTTACCACGCACCAACTCCGGCACGTCCGGATTTTTCTTTTGCGGCATAATAGAAGAACCCGTGCAGAAACGGTCTGCAATATCGATAAAACCGAAACGCGGGCTGATCCACAAAATCAATTCTTCGCTCAAACGGCTCAGATGCACCATAACCAAAGATGCAGCGGCAGTGAATTCAATCGCAAAATCACGGTCCGACACCGCATCCAGCGAATTTTGGCAAATTTGCTCAAAACCCAGCAATTCGGCCGTTGTCTCGCGCCGAACAGGATAGGTTGTACCGGCCAGTGCCGCAGCACCCAACGGCATCCGATTAACCCGTTTACAGCAATCCGCCATACGTTCGTCATCCCGCCCCAGCATTTCCACATAAGCCAGCATATGATGACCGAAACTAACCGGCTGGGCGACCTGCAGATGAGTGAAACCCGGCATGACTGTCTCGGCATGTTTTTCGGCCAAATCCACCAGAGCCGATTGCAACGCCTGAATCAGCAAGCGGATTGCGCCGATTTCATCGCGCAACCATAAACGGATGTCGGTTGCCACTTGGTCATTGCGGCTGCGCCCCGTATGCAGGCGTTTGCCCGCATCACCGATTTTATCGGTAAGACGGCGTTCTATATTCATATGAACGTCTTCGAGATCAAGCGACCAAGGCATTGTGCCGGATTCGATTTCCCGCCCTATTTCCGCCATGCCTTGTTGTATGTTGGATACATCATCGTCGCTGAGCATACCGGCCTGACGAAGCATCTCGGCATGAGCCAAAGAGCCTTGGATATCCCATTTGGCGAGCCTTTTGTCAAAATCAATCGAGCCGGTATATTTTTTTACTAATTCTGACACAGGTTCATTAAAACGACCCGACCAAGTTTTGTTATCATTCATTTTTACTTCCATAATTATTCATTATTTAAAGAAACGTTACAAAGCAAGACTGCCAAACTCATGCCCAACATTATACGTCACTTTCTTTCTAAATTCGCAGTACCCAACATGAGGAACCTGGGCTCGCAAGCCCGCATCATTCTAATTATCGGCGCCATTGTTTTATTTTTACCTTTAGTTACGGTTTCATACCAGCCTTATTTAGAACAGGTTTTAATTTCGGTACACTGGGTTGCCCCGACATTACTGGCGATTTTGGTCAAGGGCTACCTGATGCACTCATACAGCAGCAAATTGCAGCGTGAAAAGGAAGTGGCCATATCCTATCTGAGTAATGTCGCGATTTTTGTGGTCATCAATTATTTGCTACTGGAAGAGCGTGCCTATTTCTGGATTCACTTCTGTCAATTCAATATAGTCGTGTTCGGCCTGATGTTTTATGAAGCCAATCGCCGCCAGTCCTTGCAGCCCGCATTGGCAGAAGCCCGTTTAACCGCACTAACGGCTCGCATCCGCCCGCATTTTTTATTCAACAGCTTGAATGCGGCAATCAGCCTGATTCGGTTGCGGCCTTATGATGCAGAAACCTTACTCGAAAATCTGGCCAATCTGTTCCGCGCTCAGCTGCGCGATGGCAGCCAGAGCAGCACACTAGGCCAAGAAATCGAATGGGCACAGGAATATATGGCGATTGAACAAATCCGCATGGGCCCGACCCGCGTGCAGGTTATGTGGCACCACAACGCGCCCGACGACGCAGAAACACCCCACTTATTGCTGCAACCGCTGCTGGAAAATGCCGTATTTCACGGCATCGAATCCACTCACCGCCCCGGCTGCATCAATGTCATTACCGAATTGAAAAACCGCTGGATTTACATCACTATCGAAAACCCTTATATCCCGCAAGACAGCGAGTTGAATGTCAAACCGCACAAAGGCAATTCGATGGCATTGAGAAACTTAAGGGAACGTTTGGCGCTGATGTACGATAACGAAGCAGCAGCCAAAACCGAACAAACGGCAACGATTTTCCGTGTTCATATCCGATTACCCTATTATAAAAAATCATCTTCGCTAAACGGCTTATTTGACGATTAAATAGATAAAGCAGATTAATAGAATGCCTGTCTGAACCATTTCAGACAGGCATTCAGTATTTTTAAATAAACGCCGAATTTTGTGACACCGGCTGTTATGCTCCGCTATGCAAAAAGCGTACGGCCTCTTCCATATTCCCCGACATAATCAGCGGCAATCCTTGAATGGATTTTCGGATGGCCTCATCAATCAGCTGCCGCTCTTGGCTGGCAGGTTTGTTCAACACATAACCGATGACCAAATTACGATCTCCGGGATGGTCGATACCCAAGCGCAAACGGTAAAAATTCGGCGTTCCCAGCTTAGCTTGAATATCTTTCAAACCATTATGCCCGCCGTTGCCACCGCCAAGTTTAAAACGGATGCGGCCGCAAGGGATATCCAATTCATCATGCACCACCAAAATCTCTTCCGGCTTGATTTTGAAAAATTGCGCCAATGCACCGACGGCTTTGCCGGACAAATTCATAAATGTATTCGGTTTAATCAGCCATACCTCGCCGATTTCAGGCAAATTGACGCGGGCTATTTCGCCGAAATATTTCTTTTCTTCTTTAAATTGAACCTTCCAATGCCAAGCCAGCTCGTCAAGCAGCCAGAAACCTGCATTATGGCGGGTTTGTTCGTATTCTTTACCGGGGTTACCCAAACCGGCAATCATCTTGATGGTCATCGTTTTTTTTCCTGTCAGGGCGGTTTAATTTTCGGTTTCCGATGCTTTTTGTGCTGCTCTCAAACGCCGCGCTTCTTTAGGGTCGAGCAGCAGAGGCCGGTAAATTTCCACCCGATCTTTGTCACGCAAAACCGTATCGTCTTTCACGGCCTTGCCGAAAATACCCAGCGGCGCATTGAGCAAATCCGCCTGTGGAAACAGTTCAGTCATGCCACTTTGTAAAACCGCCTGCCGCGCAGTGGTTCCCGATGGCACACGCAAACATTGCAAATGCTGCTTGTTGGCCGTTCCGTAAACAACCTCGACATTAATTTCATCCATAACGGCGGTTGGCTTCCTGAACAAAGGCATCGACGAGCTTGCCGCTCAAATGATGGAACACCGGGCTTATCAGCGCGGATAATACGGGGTTGGAAAAGTCATATTGCAGTTTGAATTCGATTTTACAGGCGTCGTCGCCCAAAGGAATGAATTTCCATGTGCCGTGAAGGGTTTTAAACGGCCCTTCCAGTAAATCCATTTGGATTTCACGGCCGGGGGTATTGCGGTTATGCGTAGCAAAAGATTGCTTGACGCCTTTGTAATCCATAAACAGGCGGGCTTTCAATTCGTTGCCTTCACGCGAAATAATTTCGGTTTTGCCATACCAAGGCAGAAATTCGGGGTAATCTTCGGCACGGTCGACCAAGTCGAACATTTGCTCGGCCGAATGCAGAACCAATACGTTTTTTTCTACGGTTTTCATGAAAAGGGGCGTATTTTCAGAGCGAAATAAGAAGCCACGATTATAAACCAAAATGCCTGTCTGAATCGTTTTCAGACAGGCATTTGTTGGGCAAACCCGCTTAGTTGCTCAATACATCTACACCCTTAGGCGGCGTAAAACGGAATGTGTTGCCGGAAAATACGGGCTTATTATTCAAATTGCTAAACTGAATATCCGTTTGGTTGCCGAAGCTGTCTTTGAGCTGCATGGTGCTCAGCGCACTGCCTTTGAAACCAATGCGGATATATTGATAGCCCGCATTGTTTTTCTTGGGCGTTGCCAACACATAATCAATACCGCCCGTGCTACCGTCTTCTTTTAACGTATAGCTGCTTTCCAGCGCGGTTTTATTAGCCAAAATGGCGGCGGGGCTGTCGCCAATGGTTTGGCTTTGGTCTGATTTGGTCACCTGTTTCAGGTCAACATCATACAGCCAGATGGTTTTGCCGTCGCCTACAATGGTTTGCTTGTATGGCTTGGTGTATTCCCAGCGAAACAAACCGGGGCGGCGGATTTGAAAAACCCCGCTGGCAGTTTGGTTTTTCTTTTTACTTTTTACGGTTTGGCTGAAGCTGCCGCTGATGCCGTCGGCATCGTTATTAAATTGCTTCAAGGCATCTATTCCACCGGCGTGAGCAGTGCCCATGCCCAGTGTAATCATGACCGCAACAGCATAAAGTTTTTTCATGTGTGATCCTTTCATCATTAGCATGATTTGTTATCTTTCCGGCCTAATCTTAAGGGATTGCACGGAATTTACAAGCATTTGGAGGCTTTCAGACAGGCATAGTTTAATTGTAAAGACAGGGGTCAAAATAAAATCCCTGCAAATTCAAGCGGCAATAAAAGCAGGTTTAACTTGAATTTAATGCCTGTTTACCTATGCTAAATGCAACAATCAAGCAGCTTGGCCAATCGGCGTATAATGCCCGCATGAAAAGCATCTACCCTCACCTTTTTGCCGCACTCACTGCCACCGATCCGACACAAAAATGCCGCTTAACGCAACAAGCTGCCAAAGATTGGCGCAACGGAGCATTGGATGCGTTGCCGGATCAAGCACCCGTTGATTTCCGTCTGGCCGGCCACCCTGCCAAACCCGATTTAGTGCCGCCGTCAGCCGTCGCACAGCGCAAAATGAATACGCCGGAAGGCTATGCCGCCATGTTGCATGCCATTTGCCATATCGAATTCAACGCCATCAATCTCGCACTTGATGCAGCATATCGCTTCCGTACGTTGCCCAAATCATTTACCGGCGACTGGCTGAAAGTGGCCGAAGAAGAAGCGCACCACTTTACCCTGATGCGACAACGGTTGCGCTCATACGGCTATGATTACGGCGATTTTGAAGCACACGGTCATTTATGGGACATGGCATACAAAACCGCTTTCGATCCGCTTTTACGCATGGCCTTGGTGCCCAGGGTGCTGGAAGCTCGCGGCTTGGACGTCACACCGGCCATACGAGCCAAAGTAGCTCAACGCAACGATGAAGAAACCTGTGCGGTGTTAGACATCATCTATCGGGACGAAGTAGGCCATGTACAAATCGGCAACCACTGGTATATGTGGCTCTGCCGGATGCGCGGTTTAGAGCCTTTACCTTTATTCCGCCGTTTGCTATCGCGTTTCGACATGTTTATTTTCCGAGGATATGTAAACATCGAAGCACGGGAACGCGCCGGATTCAGCCGTTTCGAGCTGGACATGCTGGAAGATTTCGAGAAAAGCCTCAAAGAAAACCAACAAGATCGAAATTGGCGGCACGCCTTAAGGTAAGCAATCTGTATTTCAAAACGAATGCCTGTCTGAAACATTCAGACAGGCATTCGTTCATTCAAACGTAACAATCAAAAGCCGACTTTACAGCAAATGCGCCACGCCCGCTTTTTCCTCTTCCAGCTCGTTCAGCGTTTTGTTAATCCGCTCTTGGCTGAACGCATCAATATCCAGGCCTTTGATAATCTGATATTCGCCGTTTTCACACGTTACCGGAAAGCCGAACAAAGTGCCTTCGGGAATACCGTACGAACCATCGGAAGGAACGCCCATAGTCACCCATTTACCATTCGTACCCAAAACCCAATCGCGCACATGGTCGATGGCTGCATTGGCCGCGGATGCCGCGGAAGACAATCCCCGCGCCTCAATAATCGCCGCACCGCGCTTACCAACCGTCGGCAGGAAGACTTCCTCATTCCAAACCTGATCATTAATCAAGTCTTTCACGCTTTGGCCGTCAATCGTAGCGAACCGGTAATCGGCATACATGGTTGGAGAATGGTTGCCCCAAACACAAAGCTTCTCAATCTGCTGAACAGACTTGCCTGTTTTCTCCGCAATCTGGCTGGCCGCACGATTATGATCCAGGCGCATCATCGAAGTAAAGTTTTTAGCCGGCAAGTCGGGCGCCGATTTCATTGCGATATAAGCATTGGTATTGGCCGGATTGCCCACAACCAGCACCTTCACATCCCTGCTGGCCACTTTATTCAAAGCCGCACCCTGCACCGTAAAGATTTCAGCATTGGCCTGCAGCAAATCGGCACGCTCCATGCCTTTGCTTCTCGGGCGCGCACCCACCAAAATGGCAACATCCGCATCTTTAAAAGCCACTTCAGGATTATCCGAAGCAACCATTCCCGCCAGCAGCGGAAACGCGCAATCCTGCAACTCCATCATCACGCCTTTTACGGCATTTTGCGCCTGAGGCAGATCCAACAATTGCAAAATAACCGGCTGGTCTTTACCCAGCATTTCTCCGCTTGCAATACGGAATAGCAAACTATAACCAATTTGACCTGCTGCGCCGGTAACGGCTACACGAACGGGTTTTTTCATACTTAAAACTCTCCTGAGAATGTAGTTTGTTTCCACCTTGAACACACAGTCAAAATCATCAATCTTAAATCTTAACGACCAAGGTGCTTATTCGGCATTCAAACCTGCCTGTACTTGAAAATTACCAGAGCGGAAAATGATCGCCAACAGCTCTGTAACAGATCCAAAAAAACAGGCCGCAAATCGGATACGACCATTTTCACAACGGTTCTATCATACCAACAATTGTAGGAAGTTGTAATTTAATTTTTAATAAAACACCCTATACCCCACTCCTTCCTCCAACTTCCACCTTATTCAATCGAAAATAAAAATAATGTATTCAAGCCACACTGATGCCAATGCACCTTGAATACATCAAAAAATTGTAAACAATTATGCCTGTTAAAGTTTTTTTATTCGCTAGCAAACCAATATCATTAATTTTTTAATGCAGATGGTAAATTTCATCAATTATTTATCAAAAAAGACTACACAATCTCAACCAAACAAGGTAAATTATGCTTCAACGTAGTTTGCTGTAATTTTTCGGTTGACTTCAAACTGCGTGGTTTTGAGTATGTTTTGATGAGAATTAAAATAAAGAGGAATTGAAATGCAGACCAAAAAACGACCTGTATTTCTGGATTTGCAGCAGATAAAACTGCCCATTCCGGGAATCGTTTCGATTTTGCATCGAATCAGCGGCGTCATCCTATTCATCATGCTGCCCGTTTTACTAACCTTGCTCAACGGCTCGCTAAGCAGCAACGAAACCTTTGAAACCTATAAATCCTTTACCAGTCATTTTTTAGTAAAACTGGCTTTAATCGGTATCTTATGGGCCTTGATGCATCATCTGTTTGCCGGAATACGCTTCCTGCTTTTAGACGCTCATAAAGGTCTGGAACTCCAAACTGCCCGCAAAACCGCCCGTATCGTGCTTTATGCGGGCATTGTCTCGGCTCTCGTGTTAGGAGTCGCGCTATGGTAAACCGCAAACTGGCCGGAGCGCATTATGGCCTGCGCGATTGGGCGATGCAGCGTATTACCGCTGTCGTGATGCTGATATACACCTTCATTTTTTTCTTTTTCCTGTTAAGCATGTTCGGTGCGCAAGATTACACCGAATGGCAACAGTTTTTCGCCAAAACATGGGTTAAAGTCTTCACCCAAACCACCTTCATCGCCGTATTTTTACACGCATGGGTAGGCATCCGCGACCTTTGGATGGACTATATCAAACCATTCGGTCTGCGCCTGTTCCTACAATCGGCCACCATCGTCTGGCTGATCGGTTGTGCCATTTATTCAATTAAAGTGATTTGGGGTTAATGATGACTTTTCCTGTACGCAAATTTGACGCAGTAATCGTAGGTGGCGGCGGTGCCGGTTTACGAGCTGCCCTCCAACTTTCCAAAGCCGGCCTGAATACCGCCGTTTTATCCAAAGTATTCCCCACCCGTTCCCATACAGTTGCCGCACAGGGCGGCATTTCCGCATCGTTAGGCAACGTGCAGGAAGACCGCTGGGATTGGCATATGTACGACACTGTAAAAGGTTCCGATTGGCTGGGCGACCAAGACGCCATCGAATTTATGTGCCGTCGCGCACCGGAAGCGGTTATCGAGTTGGAACACATGGGCATGCCTTTCGACCGCGTAGAAAGCGGCAAAATTTACCAACGCCCCTTTGGCGGCCACACCGCAGAACACGGCAAGAGAGCCGTAGAGCGCGCTTGCGCCGTTGCAGACCGCACCGGCCATGCCATGTTGCATACTCTGTATCAACAAAATGTGCGCGCCAACACACAATTCTTCGTAGAGTGGACGGCACTCGACCTGATTCGCAACGAAAACGGCGATGTAGTCGGCGTAACCGTCATGGAAATGGAAAGTGGCGACATTTATATTTTCCATGCCAAAGCCGTGTTGTTTGCAACCGGCGGCGGCGGCCGTATCTATGCCTCCTCTACCAACGCATTTATGAATACCGGCGACGGCCTGGGTATTTGTGCCCGCGCCGGCATCCCGCTGGAAGATATGGAATTCTGGCAATTCCACCCTACCGGTGTGGCCGGTGCCGGCGTATTGATTACCGAAGGCGTACGCGGCGAGGGCGGAATTCTGCTGAACTGCGACGGCGAACGTTTTATGGAGCGGTATGCCCCGACAGTAAAAGACTTGGCATCTCGAGACGTGGTTTCCCGCGCTATGGCAATGGAGATTTACGAAGGTCGCGGCTGCGGAAAAAACAAAGACCACGTATTGCTGAAAATCGATCACATCGGTGCCGAAAAAATCATGGAGAAATTACCCGGCATTCGGGAAATCTCCATCCAATTTGCCGGCATCGACCCGATTAAAGATCCGATTCCCGTCGTACCTACCACGCACTACATGATGGGCGGCATCCCGACCAATTACTTAGGAGAAGTGGTGGTTCCCGGTAATAAAGGGGCCGAAACCGTCGTCAACGGTTTGTATGCCGCCGGCGAATGCGCCTGTGCTTCAGTACACGGCGCCAACCGTTTAGGTACCAATTCTTTATTAGACTTGGTCGTATTCGGCAAATCGGCCGGCGACAGCATGATTGAATACATCAAACAGCAATCCGGCTGGAAAAGCCTGCCTGAAAATGCGGGTGACTTCACCCGAGAACGCCTCGAACGTTTGAATACGCAAACCGGCGGAGAAAATGTTGATGAATTGCGCCGTGAATTGCAACGCACCGTGCAATTACACGCCGGAGTATTCCGTACCGACGCCATTCTGAAAGAAGGAGTGGATAAGGTTTTGGCGCTGTACAACCGCAGCAAAAACACGGAAATCAAAGACAAGAGCCAAGTCTGGAATACAGCCCGCATCGAAGCGTTGGAGCTGGATAATCTGATGGAAGTTGCCAAAGCCACTCTGATCTCTGCGGAAGCACGAAAAGAATCGCGCGGAGCACACGCTTCAGACGATCATCCGGAACGTGACGATATCAACTGGATGAAACACTCCCTGTTTTATTCTGCAGACAACAGCCTGCACTACAAACCGGTTCACACCAAACCATTGACCGTAGACTATATCGAGCCGGCCAAACGCGTTTACTAAGGAACAGAAAAAATGGAAAAACTACGTTTCAAAGTGTATCGCTACAATCCCGATGTGGATGCCAAGCCGTACATGAAAGACTATGAAATAGAAATTGAACCGACCGATGTCAAGCTCTTGGATGCGATGGTCAAAATCAAAGCGCAGGACGACAGCTTTTCATTCAGACGTTCCTGTCGTGAAGGCATTTGCGGTTCCGACGGCATGAATATCAACGGCAAAAACGGTTTGGCATGCCTGACCGACATTCGCAGCCTGCAACAGCCGATTACTCTGCGCCCGCTGCCCGGCCTGCCCGTTATCCGTGATTTGATTGTGGATATGACGCAATTTTTCAAACAGTATCACTCAATCAAACCCTATGTGGTCAACGATACGCCGCCGCCAGAGCGTGAGCGCATACAGTCGCAGGAAGACCGCAAAGAACTAGACGGCTTGTACGAATGCATCCTCTGCGCTTGCTGCTCAACCGCATGCCCGTCTTTCTGGTGGAATCCGGATAAATTCGTCGGCCCATCCGGTCTGCTCAACGCATACCGTTTCATTGCCGACAGCCGCGATACGATTACCAACGAGCGTTTAGACAACCTAAACGACCCTTACCGATTGTTCCGCTGCCATACGATTATGAACTGCGTAGACGTTTGTCCGAAGCATCTGAACCCGACACGCGCCATCGGTAAGATTAAAGAAATCATGTTAAAACGGGCTGTCTGAATATGGTCGCTTTTGACGAAGCAGCGAAAAGGCGCATCCGCTTCCTGACACGCCGCGGACTGCTTGAGCTGGATATCCTGCTTGAGCGTTTTATGGCAACAGAATTCCAGCATTTAAGCGATCAGGAAATTGCCGTGTTTATTGCCATTTTAGATTTGCCAGACCAAGAATTCTTGGCCTTGGTCAATCAGAAAGAGCAAGCCGAACGCGATGATTTCAAACCGCTACTGGAAAAAATCAGAAATGCTTAACGGCTTTTTCTGAGGCTTAAACCAAAATTTGAACATAAGAATAAAGGAGTGAAGAGATGTCTAAAACCGTTAAAGTGCAAATTGAAGGCAAAGAAAACCTAGAACTACCTGTTTTGAAAGGTACTCTGGGCAACGATGTCGTCGATATCCGAACCTTCACCAAAGGTTCCGGCATGTTTACGTTTGACCCGGGTTTCGTATCGACTGCAAGCTGCGAATCTAAAATCACCTTCATCGACGGCGAAAAAGGCCAGTTGTATTATCGCGGCTATCCTATCGAACAACTCGCCGAACATAGCGATTATCTAGAAACCTGTTATCTTCTGATCTACGGCGAACTACCTACCGAAAAAGAAAAAGAACAATTCGTAAGCACCGTAACCAAACACACCATGGTTCACGAGCAGCTCACTTGGTTCTTCCGCGGCTTCCGTCGCGATGCGCATCCGATGGCCATGATGGTCGGTGTTGTGGGCGCTTTGTCTGCGTTTTATCAAGACAGCCTGGAAATTGCCGATCCGGAACATCGTCAAATTGCGATTTACCGCTTGATTTCTAAAATCCCGACCATTGCGGCAATGTGCTACCGTTATTCAAATGGTTTGCCTTTCAATTATCCGCGCAATGACTTGTCCTACACCGCCAACTTCATGCACATGATGTTTGCTACGCCTTGTGCACCCTATACGCCCAACCCGACGCTTGTCAAAGCATTGGATCGCATCTTCATCCTGCATGCCGACCACGAACAAAACGCTTCTACCTCCACCGTGCGTTTGGCCGGTTCTTCAGGCGCCAATCCGTTTGCCTGTATTGCCGCCGGTATTGCCTGTTTGTGGGGCCCCGCACACGGCGGCGCCAACGAAGCCGTGTTGAAAATGCTGGATGAAATCGGCGACGTTTCAAACGTAGCCGCATTTATGGAAGGCGTGAAAGAGCGCAAATACCGTTTGATGGGCTTCGGTCACCGCGTATACCGCAACATGGATCCGCGTGCGAATATCATGCGCGAAACCTGCTACGAAGTGTTGAAAGAACTCGGTTTGGAAAACGACCCGAAATTCAAGTTGGCGATGGAATTGGAGAAAATCGCACTGAACGATCCTTTCTTCATTGAGCGCAAACTTTATCCGAACGTTGATTTCTATTCCGGCATCGTTCTATCCGCTCTGGGCATTCCGGTATCGATGTTTACCGTTGTTTTCGCGCTGGCCCGCACGGTTGGCTGGATTTCCCACTGGCATGAAATGATTAGCGATCCGAGCCAAAAAATCGGCCGTCCTCGCCAACTTTATACCGGTGCCGACCGCCGAGATTTTGTTCCATTAAACAAACGCTGATTCATTTTCCCAACGTATTTTCAGACAGGCTTTTACTTATGCTGATGCCTGTCTGAAAACTCGAAGAAATACATTATCAAAATGATATATCAGGAGTAGAATATGAAACTGTATTCCGACTATCAAAAAATAGGGCGGAATCAGAAATATTCTACTTTTTTCACTTTTAAGACAAAGATATAGCCATGATGGAAGAACGACAAAGCCTCTCATATCTGTTTGGTTCCAACGCTCCCTATATTGAGGAATTGTACGAGAACTATCTTAATGATCCCAACTCCGTTGATGACCATTGGAAGCAATACTTCACTCAATTGGCCGCCCAACCCGGCGCAGTCGAACGTGACGTTGCCCACCGTCCGATTCAGGAATCTTTTGCCAATCTGGCAAAACACAAAGCAACGGCGGCCATCTCCGGCGGCTTAGACGAAAATATGCTGAAAAAACAAGTAGGCGTATTGAGATTGATGTCTGCCTATCGCATCCAAGGCATAGGCGCTGCCCAGCTTGATCCGCTCAAACGGATGCCGCCCCGCAATATCGATGCGCTGGATCCGAAATTCCACGGCCTGAGCGATACGGACATGGCGGTTCGTTTCAGCGTAGGAGAAGGCGATTTTTCCGGCGACGACAAAATGACCTTGTCGGATATTGTCAGCAAATTGAAACAAACTTATTGCGGGCATATCGGCATCGAATACATGTATATCGCCAACACCGACGAACGCCGTTGGATTCGCAATTATTTTGAAGGTTCTTTGTCTACGCCTTCGTTCGATAAAGAGCAAAAACGCTATATCCTGAAACAAATCACTGCCGCAGAAACCATGGAGCGCTACCTGCATACCAAATATGTGGGACAGAAACGCTTCTCGGTCGAAGGTGGCGAAAGTTCGATTGCAGGGTTGAATTATTTGATTCAAAACGCCGGCAAAGACGGCGTGGAAGAAGTGGTTATCGGGATGGCACACCGCGGCCGTCTGAATGTGTTAGTTAACACACTAGGCAAACAGCCCAGTAATCTATTTGCAGAATTTGAAGGAAAAGTCGCCGCCACCTTGCCCAGCGGCGACGTGAAATATCATATGGGTTTCAGCTCCGATATTGCCACACCCAACGGTGCCATGCACGTAACGCTTGCTTTCAACCCTTCCCACTTGGAAATCGTGAATCCTGTTGTTGAAGGTTCGGTTCGCGCCAAACAGCGCCGCCGCGGCGATGCGGGGCAAGATCAGGTTTTACCCGTTTTAATCCACGGTGATTCTGCTTTCATCGGCTTGGGCGTAAACCAAGCAACATTCAACCTGTCCAAAACGCGCGGCTATACCACCGGCGGAACCATCCATCTCGTTATCAACAACCAAATCGGCTTTACCACTTCCGATACGCGCGACGTACGCTCGACAGTATACTGCACCGATATTGCGAAAATGGTGGAAGCGCCGATTTTCCACGTTAACGGTGATGATCCCGAAGCGGTCTGCTTTGTTGTGCAAGCCGCTCTGGATTACCGCAAACAATTCAAAAAAGACGTGGTCATCGATTTGGTTTGCTATCGCAAACTCGGCCACAACGAAGGCGACGATCCGACATTGACCCAGCCCATGATGTATAAAAAAGTAGCTCAGCATCCGGGCACGCGCGCTTTGTATGCGGATAAATTGATTGCAGAAGGCGTGGTCACTCAGCAAGAGGCCGACGGTTATATTCAAGCTTACCGCGATGCGTTGGATAAAGGCGAACACGTCGAGCAAACCCGCTTGACTGATTACGAAAGCAAGCACCGTGTAGATTGGTCGAAATACCAAAGCAAAGACTGGCGCGAAAAAACCGAGAGCGGCCTGCCCGCCGCCGACATCAAGCGCCTGGCCGACAAATTTACCGAGGTGCCGGAAAACTTCACGTTACACAACACGGCAAAACGCGTTATCGAAGCGCGCAAAGCCATGGCTGCAGGGGAACAACCTATCGACTGGGGCATGGCCGAAACCATTGCTTACGCCAGCATGGTGACCAACGGCATCGGGGTAAGAATTTCCGGTGAGGATTCCGGCCGCGGCACCTTCTCCCACCGCCATGCGGTATTGCACGATCAGAAACGTGAAAAATCGGATGCGGGGGCTTATATTCCGCTGCGTAATATGAGTGAAAACCAAGCGAACTTTCTGGTCATCGATTCAATTCTGAACGAAGAAGCCGTTATGGCTTATGAATATGGCTACGCTTGCTCCGCTCCCGACAAACTGGTTATCTGGGAAGCTCAGTTCGGCGATTTTGCCAATGGCGCTCAGGTGGTTATCGACCAATTCGTTTCTTCCGGCGAGACCAAATGGGGTCGCTTATGCGGCTTGACCACCATCCTGCCGCACGGTTACGACGGCCAAGGCCCCGAGCATTCCTCCGCTCGTTTGGAACGCTGGTTGCAGTTGTGCTCCGAAGAAAACATGCAAATCATCATGCCTTCCGAAGCCTCGCAAATGTTCCACATTCTGCGCCGGCAAACGTTGCGCGCGTATCGCAAACCCTTGGCTATCTTTATGTCGAAACGCCTCCTGCGTTTTAAAGACTCCATGAGCCCGCTGGAAAACTTTACCGAAGGCACCACTTTCCGGCCGGTTATCGGCGATGTGATTGACCGCCCCGATAACGGCAGCGTAAAACGCGTTCTCTTGTGTGCCGGTCAGGTGTATTACGACTTGGCTTCGGCGCGCGAAGAGCGGAAACTCACCGATGAAGTTGCCATCGTTCGAGTCGAGCAGCTCTATCCTTTCCCTTACGACGAGGTTCGAGCCGAATTGGCCAAATATCCGAATGCCAAAGAAGTGTTCTGGACTCAAGAAGAACCGCGCAACCAAGGTGCGTTCCACCAACTGCGCCATCGTATCGAAAGGGTGTTGGGCGAATCGCAAAAACTCGGTTATGCCGGTCGTCCGACCAGTGCTTCACCTGCCGTAGGCTATATGAGCAAACACGTTGCCCAGTTGAAACAACTGGTTGACGATGCTTTGAATTTAAATTGACCAAACCACAAATGCCTGTCTGAACACACTGAATTTTTTCAGACAGGCACACACCAAACCGGAGAAAAAAATGATTGTTGAAGTAAATGTTCCTGTATTTGCCGAAAGCATTACTGAAGGTACTTTGCTGGCATGGCATAAAAAAGTAGGTGAATCTGTTGCCCGCGACGAAGTTTTAGTAGACATTGAAACCGATAAAGTGGTGCTGGAAGTGCCTGCGCCCCAAGCTGGCGTATTGGTTGAAATTATTGTTCAAGACGGCGAAACCGTTGAAACGCAGCAAGTTCTGGCTAAAATCGATACCGAAGCCGCTGCATCTGCCACGGCTGCCCCCGCAGCCGAAGCAGCGCCCGCCGCACCGGCAACCGCACCGGCTTCAAACACGCAATCCGGCGTCGCCATGCCTGCCGCTGCCAAATTGGCTGCTGAAAAAGGCGTGGATATCAGCAGCGTACAAGGCTCGGGAAGAGACGGTCGCGTTTTGAAAGGAGACGTGCAAAACGCAGCGTCCGCCACAGCCTCCCGCGCATCTGCTGTACCTGCGGCTCCCCTGCCCTTGGGCGGCCGCCCGGAACAACGCGTTCCGATGAGCCGCCTGCGCGCGCGCGTAGCCGAACGCTTGCTGGCATCGCAACAAGAAAACGCCATCCTAACCACCTTCAATGAAGTCAACATGAAGCCAGTTATGGATTTGCGCAACAAATACAAAGAAAAATTCGAGAAAGAGCATGGCGTAAAACTCGGCTTTATGTCTTTCTTTGTAAAAGCCGCTGTGGCTGCGTTGAAAAAATTCCCGGTTGTGAATGCTTCGGTTGACGGCAAAGACATCGTTTATCACGGCTACTTCGACATCGGCATTGCCATCGGCAGCCCGCGTGGTTTGGTTGTGCCGATTCTACGCGATGCCGATCAGATGAGTATTGCCGACATCGAAAGAGCAATCGTCGATTACGCGGTTAAAGCCAAAGACGGCAAAATCGCTATTGAAGATTTAACCGGCGGCACCTTCAGCATTACCAACGGCGGCACCTTCGGTTCCATGATGTCTACTCCCATCATCAACCCGCCCCAATCGGCCATTCTGGGCATGCACGCGACAAAAGAACGTGCCGTAGTGGAAAACGGCCAAGTTGTCGTGCGCCCAATGATGTATCTGGCACTCTCCTACGACCACCGTATCATTGATGGCCGTGAAGCCGTGCTGACATTGGTTACCATTAAAGATTTGCTGGAAGATCCGGCACGTTTGTTATTGGATTTGTAAACCAACCGTTTTCAGACAGGCATACCGCCTTATCAATGCCTGTCTGAAACCTTTCACAAGCAGAGGGAAGCCATGAAATATGCCGCTTTATTGTTATCCGTATTGGTATTGGGCGCATGTTCTACTTCAAGTAACTACGTACTGACCGCCTACACCACCAAAGGCAAAGTTTTAAATAAAAAAGTAGAGCTCGCATCTAACGAAGCAGGCATCCCGACGATGCGCGATACGCTATGCAAAACTTATCCGAATGCCGTTATCCGCATTCATAAGAGAATCTCAGGTCAGGAAGCAACCGAATACAGCCCGTATTCCTGCCGTTGACACCCATTGGCGCTTTCTTTCTTAAAACGGATTATGGAAACGAAACCATCCGTTATGCTTCCCTATTTTTAAATTCAAATTACATGACAGGCTGCAATCCAGCTTCAACATGAACATCACAAAGGATAAACCATGTCTCAATATGACGTAGTTGTAATTGGTGCCGGCCCCGGCGGTTATGTTGCCGCTATCCGCGCCGCCCAGCTCGGTTTTAAAACGGCTTGTATTGATGCGGGCGTGAACAAAGCCGGCGATGCGCCCGCGCTCGGCGGCACCTGCCTGAATGTCGGCTGCATTCCTTCCAAAGCCCTGCTTCAATCCAGCGAACATTATCACGCCGCCCAGCATGATTTCGCCGAGCATGGCATCAGCGTAGACAATATCAAATTCGACGCGACCAAAATGATTGAGCGCAAAGACGGCATCGTGAGCAAGCTCACCGGCGGTATTGCGTTTCTATTCAAAAAAAACCAAGTCGAAAGTCTGCACGGCAAAGGTTCGTTTAAAGGTAAAAACGGCGATCTGTATCAAATCGAAGTCGACAACAAAGGCGAAAAAAGTTTAATCGAAGCCAAAACCGTGATTGTCGCTACCGGCTCCGTACCGCGCCCGCTTCCGCAAACCGCCATCGACAATATTAATGTGCTGGACAACGAAGGCGCGCTGAATCTGACCCAAGTGCCCAAAAAACTCGGCATCATCGGCGCAGGCGTAATCGGTTTGGAAATGGGCTCGGTTTGGAAACGCGTCGGCTCCGAAGTAACCATTCTGGAAGCCTTGCCCACCTTCTTGGCTTCGGCCGACCAACAAATCGCCAAGGAAGCGCTGAAATATTTCACTAAAGAGCAAGGCCTGGATATCCAGCTTGGCGTCAAAATCGGCGAAATCAAAAACAATAAAAAAGGCGTTACCATTCACTATGAAACCGCCAAGGGCGAAGCCAAAACCGAAACGTTTGACAAACTGATTGTTTCCATCGGCCGCATTCCGAATACGGAAGGCCTCAATGCAGAAGCCATCGGCCTGAAAAAAGACGAACGCGGTTTTATTCAAGTAGACGACGAATGCCGCACCAACCTGCCCAACGTGTGGGCCATCGGCGATGTTGTGCGCGGCCCGATGCTGGCTCATAAAGCCAGTGACGAAGGCGTAGCCGTTGCCGAGCGCATTGCCGGGCAGAAACCGCATTTGGATTTCAATACCATTCCTTTTGTGATTTACACCGACCCCGAAATCGCTTGGGTAGGCAAAACGGAAGAACAGCTCAAAGCGGAAGGCATCGAATATAAAAAAGGAACGTCCGGCTTCGCCGCCAATGGTCGTGCACTCGGCTTGGGCAAAGCCAAAGGTACCGTTAAAATTCTTGCCGATGCCAAAACCGACCGTATTCTGGGCGTGCACATGATAGGCTCGATGGTTAGCGAGCTAGTCGCCGAAGGCGTGGTCGGTTTGGAATTCAAGGCATCCAGTGAGGACATCGCCCGCATCGTCCATGCTCACCCCACTTTATCTGAGGTGTTGCACGAAGCGGCTTTGGCCGCGGATAAACGTGCGCTGCACGGTTAAATCCGACAAACTGCAAAAGCAATAAAATGCCTGTCTGAAAATATTTCAGACAGGCATTTATCTTCCTCTTTATACAGGGCAGATATTGCGGTTTTCAGCAGCGTGCATCATCCACCTCTATTGCATGCCGACCCTTCAAAACCATTAGCCTCCATTTTTTGCTGCCTTACGGCTTAAATCACAGTATTTTAAAAGTAGCTGTAATGGTGCCTGTATTGCTTATTTTTCTGCCTGTGCCGTCGGGTTAAGCACAGGTTCACCGATTCGATGCAGCGTATTATGGTCGGTATGCGGGAAAGGCTCTTTATAATCGGGCACAATCAGCATGGTAGTTTGCTCGTACGACCACGTTCCGTCATCATGGATGGTTATGGTTGACGTATAGCTTTCGGTGCGGAACGATTGCTCCAAAAACGGATTGGAACAAATCCCGTTAACGGTGGAGCCGCGCACGGCTTTAACCGTAAATGTTTTGGCATCCGGCGCGACTTGGCCGGTTGCCATCACAACCTGCCCGCGCGGAATGGTTAAGGTTTGGATTAAATTACCCGTTGCCGGCTCCCATAGCCAATAACCCACTTGGTCGTGAAAGGTTTCCACTTCGTCGGGCTGAACAATATGGATATGATAGCGCAGGCCGTAAAAAAGTTGAGGGCCGTTGGCTTGCGCGTCAATCGGCTGCATTTGGATGCGTTCGATATAAGCATCGTGCTCCGGCCCGTCGGCTTTGGGATTGGTATCCATGCCAAACGTACCTTCCCAACTTCCGGCTAATGGCGCCAGCGGGCCAAGATTGGCGAGCGTATCGGAAGAAACGGTTGGCTCGGTGTAAATGTCTTGCGGATAGTGGTAGGTCATGTTTTTTCCTTATTGGTAACGGTTGATTCTTAATCAAAAGCATGGAAATCAGGCATTGCTCTATCGGGCGTCTTCTCTGCTAAAACGCTGCTCTGTTTTCTTGTTATATGCATCGGTTCCCAGCTTACTCTTGCTCAGACAAGGGATTGAAACTGCCTTCGGCATGAAACAGAAAAGCTGTTTTTCTTATCCGTTATATATAGAATCATTATGCCAAAAAGTAATGGCAAGATGAATGCCTGTCTGAAAAGATTTCAGACAGGCATTTGCTTTTGATTGATTACAAGCGTACTTCAATGCCCGCCGCCTGCATGGCCAGTTTCGCCTCGCGTATGCCGACTTCGCCAAAATGAAAAATACTCGCCGCCAATACAGCATCGGCTTTGCCTTCTTTGACGCCTTCGATAAGGTGGCGTACCTCACCTACTCCGCCGGATGCAATCACCGGAATATCAACCGCCTCGCTAACCGCACGGGTCAGCGGCAGGTTGAAGCCAACTTTCGTACCGTCTCTGTCCATGCTGGTCAGCAAAATTTCGCCCGCTCCTCGCTCCTGCATGTTTTTCGCCCATTCAACGGCATCCAATCCAGTCGCCTTACGGCCGCCGTGGGTAAACACTTCCCAGCGGGTATTTTCAGGGTTAACGGCTTTCGCATCAATCGCCACCACAATCGCCTGCGAGCCGAAAAAGCCACTGGCTTCGTTGACCAAATCAGGATACGTTACTGCCGCCGTATTGATGCTGGCTTTATCCGCTCCTGCGTTAAGCAAACGGCGTATATCGGCAACCGAACGTACGCCGCCACCCACGGTCAGCGGAATGAACACCTGCGAAGCCACTTCTTCAATCACGTGTAAAATGGTGTCGCGATCGTCAGACGAAGCGGTAATATCCAGAAAGGTCAGCTCATCGGCACCTTCGTCGTTATAGCGTTTAGCCACATCAACAGGATTGCCTGCATCGCGCAAGCCGACAAAATTCACCCCTTTAACCACCCGGCCGTTGTCTACATCCAAACAAGGGATAATACGTTTCGCCAATGCCATAAATACTCCTTCCAATACGATAACAGGCCGCCCGAGCGGCAGCCTGCGTCAGATAACCTTAGTCATCAGTAATACTACTATGCGATGAATTTCTCGGCCAACTCTAAAGAATGCATAGACAACCAATAATAGCCAGACGCACCTATCAAGGTATAAAGTATGGTGGTCGTGAAGTTAGTGGAAAACCGATTGATCGCCCACATCAATATGCCGACAAACGCCCATTCGATTGCCATGGCTGCCATAAAAGACGAAGTGATTTCAGGCGGAGAAAACACCATGATGCTGCGTATCAGCACCGACAGCCCGACGAAAGCCAAACTTTCCATCAACGCCGAAATATCGCGCTCCGACGACCAAATCAACCAAAACCCCAAAACAAATACTTCTAACATATTTTATTCCCTTATGTGAGCAACCCGATTTCATATATTTGGTTTCGGCCAATTTGCGTGCCGCCGGGCTGCAACCTCTATCAAACCAACTGATTACGACAATTCATCCGCCAGCTGCTGAGCTTGGGCGAAATCAATACTGCCTTCGTAAATAGCACGTCCGGTAATCGCCCCTTCAATTCCGCTGTGCTGTACCGCACACAAAGCGCGGATATCGTCTAAATTGGTTAAGCCGCCGGATGCAATCACCGGCAAACCTGCGGTTTCCGCCAGCTTGGCAGTGGCTTCTACATTCACGCCGCTCAACATGCCGTCGCGGCCGATGTCGGTATAGATAATGCTGCACACACCGTCATCGGCAAATCGGCGGGCCAGATCGGTCACTTGATAATCGGTCACCGTTGCCCAGCCGTCGATAGCAACCATACCGTCTTTGGCATCCAAGCCGACAATGATATGCCCGGCGAACATTTTACAGGCTTCGCTGACAAACTCAGGATTTTTTACCGCAGCCGTACCGATAATGACATAGCGCAGGCCTAAATCAAGGTATTTTTCAATCGTAGCCAAATCGCGGATACCGCCGCCCAATTGCACCGGCATATCCTGCGGCATTTCGGCCAGAATTTCCTTGATGGCGCCGAAATTTTTCGGCTCGCCGGCAAACGCACCATCCAAATCCACCAAATGCAATCTGCGCGCCCCTTGTTTCACCCAATGAGCACCCATTTCGGCCGGCCGGTCTGAAAACACGGTGGCCTGTTCCATCAAGCCTTGTTTCAAACGTACGCACTGGCCGTTTTTCAAATCAATCGCAGGAATCAACAGCATGGAAAAATCCGTTGTAGAAAGTTTTTAAATGAAGAACGCACAAATTTTTTCAGACAGGCATTGCATTTGCGAAATGCCTGTCTGAAAAATAATGTTGTGATTTTAACACAAATTATCCGTTCCAATGTAAAAAATTACGTAAAAGCAATAAGCCTGCGTCATGGCTTTTTTCGGTATGAAACTGTGTGGCAAACACATTATCGCCGCCAACAATGCAGGCAAATTCATCAGGATAATCGCTGGTTCCAAAAATAATGCGGCTGTCTTGAGGAGAAAAATAATAGCTGTGCACGAAATAAAAACGGGTTTGGTCGGGAATATCTTTAAATAAAAAATGAGGCTGTGTTTGACGCACGCGGTTCCAACCCATATGCGGCACTTTTAATTTGTTGCCTTCCGCATCATGGCGATTACGGCCAAAACGCTTTACCTCGCCTTGAAACCAACCCAACCCCGGCGTATCGCCTTCCTCGCTGCGGTCGAACAATAACTGGGCGCCGACGCAAATCCCAAAAAAAGGCTTGTTTTTCAAACCGTCGGCCACTGCCTCGCCCAAACCGCTTTTTTGCAGCGCGCTCATGCAATCCGGCATCGCCCCTTGGCCGGGAAAGATAACCTTATCCGCGGCAAACACGATTTCCGGCTTATCGGTCAATTCAATCTGCACTCCGCCGCCGGCCAACCGTGCCGCCGCCTGCACTGATTTCAGCACCGAATGCAAATTGCCCATGCCATAGTCAACGATTGCTACTTTCATATTCATACCTTATACCATTGCGCAGTTATATCATACCTGAAACCGACCGCACCGGCATACCGTCCCTTTTCAGGCCGACTTATGCCTGTCTGAAAAATCTCGGCTGCACTTCAAGCGCCCAATCGGGCAGCGGCATCGGCCTGCCAGCGCTCCCATCTTGCAAGAATCTGCGACATCATGGATTCTTTTCCATACATCACCGCCGCATCGGGCACACCGTCAACATTAAAACTGTAATGCTCATATAAGCCGTCGTCGCGTATGTTTTTCAACACCACTTTCAAATTACAGCCGTAGCCCAGAGCATAAAATTCCTGTACGGTGAAAATGTCGTTCCACGCAAAATGCTGCAAACGGCCTGCTTCGCACACATCCAAGCCCTTATCATCAACACTCACATAATTATCTTCGGCACGAAAATCACGCACATCGTGCCAAGTACGCCACATAAAAATACTGATTGCGCTGATTAAAGCCGCGCTCAACAAGGCGCTGCTGATTGAAGCGATACCGATGCCACGCGACATAAAGAGGTAAACAGTCAAGATAACGCAGGCCAGCACGGGCAGCCCGAAAACCGACAAGATTTTCCACATATCCACCAGCGACTGCCGTCGAAAGCGGGTGTAATGCCAAGTTTGAGTGGTTTGATTCATCATATTTGTAAAACGTTTTCCTATTCTATGTATTATGTTTTCTATTATGTTTTCAGACAGGCATCATAAGCCCGTCTGAAACATAGCTTTTACCTGCATCAAGCGACCACCCGTAACCGCTAAATATCAAGCGTTCGGTTTATCACAAGCCGCAATCATTTGTTTAACGGTTCGGCCCAAACAAAGAGCCGCTAACGAACATGCCGATCAGTTGCCCCGTTTGAAACGGCAATTAAAACAAAAGCGGCGGATTCTACCACCGCCGCCGCAAAATTTCTAGCATTACAAAGGTTTACATTATGCAGTTAACGTTCCTTTAGTAGAAGGCATCTGCCCTTCCATACGCGGGTCATACTCAACCGCCATGCGCAACGCCCGACCCAGAGCTTTGAAAATAGTTTCGGCCTGATGATGCGCATTGGTACCGCGCAAGTTGTCGATTTGCAACGTCATCATACTGTGGTTAACCAGACCGTGGAAAAATTCGCTGAACAAATCCACATCAAACCGGCCAATCAAAGCGCGCGTAAAATCAACGTTGTAAACCAAGCCCGGGCGACCCGAAAGGTCAACGACAACACGACTCAAAGCCTCGTCCAGCGGTACATAGGCATGACCGTAGCGGCAAATACCCGCTTTATCGCCCAGCGCCTGCTTCAAGGCCTGTCCCAACGTAATGCCAATGTCTTCAACGGTATGATGATCATCGATATGCAAATCACCTTTGCATGTAATATCCAAATCAATCAGACTGTGGCGGGCGATTTGATGCAGCATGTGCTCAAGAAAAGGCACGCCGGTATCAAAACGGCCTTCGCCTGTACCGTCCAGATTCAAAGAAATCGTAATCTGCGTTTCGCTGGTATTGCGCGTTACGGTAGCCGTACGATCCCCGTCGACACGGGCTGCCTGACCTTGGCCAGACTGTTCCCGGGCAGGCGCCGCTTTGGCTTTATGCGACAAATCCAACCAACCTTTCGGCTTGCCCATGCCGGCTTCCAGCTTGGCGGCCAATGTGTTGGTAATGCCGCGGCTGCCCTCTTCTTGCTTATTCAGGCGTACGCGAAGTTGGTAAAGCGAGGCCGGATTTTCATAACCGCAACGACGGGCCAATTCGGAAATCGAACCGGCTTCTTCAATCAAGCGGTTGAAATTTTCATTGCGTATTTCTTTTTTACTCATAGTATCACTTACTTTTTCAGAGAAATGGTTTTTAAAATAGTGAGAACGGCATCATTCTGTTCAGGTGTGCCAACAGTAATGCGTAGGCATTGCTCAAGCAGAGGGTGCGTTCCATGCAGTTTTTTAATAAGAATGTTATTCTGCTTTAAAGTTTCGAACACATTCAAAGCATCATTCACTCTTACAGTAACGAAATTGGCTTCGCTGGAAAACACTTCCATCCCAAGCGCCGTCAAACCGAGTGTCAAGCGTTGCCGTTCCCGTTTCAAAATATCGATGCATCCATTAATCCAACTTTGCTGCTGCAAAGCAAATTTGGCAGCGGTAAGGCTAAGCTGGTTCATATTATAGGGCGGTACGATTTTTGCCAGCTCCCTCATAACAACGGGGTGGCCGCTGGCATAACCAATACGCAAACCGGCAAAACCGATTTTGCTAAGCGTGCGCATCACCACCAGTTTTTCACAGCTTCCGGCCTCGGGCAGAAAACTATCGCGACTAAACGCGCCGTAAGCTTCGTCGACCACCACAATACCGGAAGCGGCATCAAGCACGGCTTCCACTTCCTCGCGCTTAAAGCACACGCCGGTCGGATTATTAGGGTAAGCAATAAATACCAAAGCAGGCTGGTGTTTCGCTATGGCTTCCAATACCGCATCCACATCCATACTGAAATCAGGCTTTAACGGTACGCCGATATATTCCATGCCGAAAAGTTGCGCGTTGTGGCGATACATGACAAAGCTGGGTTCCAACGCCAGCATTTTGGCACCCTGCTGAGCCACCAGCATCGTCATCGACTGAATCAATTCGTCCGAGCCGTTACCCAAAACAATCTGGGCCGCATCGGGAATCGAAAAAGCCTGTCTTAACTCCTCCGGCAAACCGCTGGTTGCCGGATTCGGATAAAGATTTTGCGGCGCTTGTGCCAATAAATTGCTTAATTCGGTCTGCAGATTTTCCGGATAACGATAAGGCATTTCCATCGCATCCAGCTTAATAGAACCTTCCGGCACATCGGCTACTGCATAAGCAGTCATTGCCCGTATATCGGAACGTATGATGTTTTGAAACGGCTTATTCATGATAAATTTGCATGCCGATTATATAGAATTACATAAAAACATTAAAAAATGCAGCAGAAAAACATACCGCTGCAATGCCATAATATTTACTATAACATATATCATTACATTATGCTTATTATTTTATACAACCTAACATATAGCTCAACGAAAATGCCTGTCTGAACGCGGCAAGCCGATATTCAGACAGGCATCGAATTGTTATAAAACCTAGGCTTATTCCAAGTCGCCCTTTTCCTCGATAATTTGATTGTAACTGCCGCTGTTTCCTGCATCATCAAATGATGGCGGCGGCGGTAACAGCGTATCGAATGCCAACGCCGATTTATCCAACACAGGATAGCCGCTGAAAGTTACGGAATAGCCGCCGTCGCTATTGCTTTTCACTTTGGCATGGCCGCCCAGCGGGAAGGTTGCTTTATTCGTAATATGACCGAACGGAAAACTCGTTAACACAGGCACCTTGGCCGCATGGCTGATGGTATTAATCACATTGGAAAAATCATAGCTGCTGTCATACACATCGCGAATCGTACCCATACGGAAGTCACCCAATACGATAGCCTGCTGCTTTTTCAATATACCCGCGAGCAATAAGGTTTGCAGCATACGCTCAATGCGATAAGGCTGCTCGCCCACATCTTCCAAAAACAAAATGCCGCCCTGAATATCCGGCATATAGGGCGTGCCGGCCAACGATGCCAATACGCTCAGATTACCGCCCCACAATGTGCCTTCCACATTGACGTTTTGGCGCTGAATGGCCGAAACGGTAATCGTATTCTGCTCGTTGGTGGTGCCGCTGATAAACGATTCCATAGTGTATGCGCTCGGCGTGGTTTTGCCGAACTCACTGTAAATCATCGGGCCGGCAAAACTCAGCATATTGCCTTTGGCCAACAATGCCAACTGAATGGCGCATACATCGCTGAAGCCGAAAAACAGCGTACCGCGCTCGCGCATTCTAGCGCCGAGCGAAGCAAAATCGATATGCGGCAGCAAACGAATGGCGCCATAACCACCGCGCAAGCCCATCAACACTTTCGGTGTAGCCGTTTTGCCAGTAGCCACTTCCTGAAAGTCGGCGATACGCTGGCCGTCGGCGCCGGCAAAACGCTGATAACGCCGATAGGCGGCATCTTGGTTGGTAACCGTGAAACCCACGTTATAAAGACGGGTTAAGCCAGTTTCGATGCGGTTTCGGTCTTCGGCGAAGCCGGAAGGTGCGACAACTCTTAACACATTATTTCCTGATCGTTTGACAACCGGCTTAGGCTTTAAAGGCACGGCCTTGCCGGAAGGGTTTTTTACAGTCGGCTTATTCTGGCCTGTGCCGGTACACGCCTGCAAAATGCCGCTGCCGGCTACGGCAGCGCCGGCCTGTAACAAACGGCGGCGTGAAGTTTGCCAATCCATGTTTATTTCCTTATATCGGTTTGAATTCAATTCAACAACGCTTTGATTTTCTGCGGCCAATCCTGCGGCACCGATACCGCACCCCCTCGCTGCGACGCAGCCCAAACCGGCGCGGGGAAATGGGCATCTTCGGTAAAACGGGCAATCACGTGCCAGTGCAGATGGGGCACGACATTGCCCAAACTGGCCAAATTGATTTTTGCCGGTCGGAACACTTGGCGCATCGCACGCTCCACGCGATAAACCATATCCATCAATTCGTTACGCTGCTCTGCCGCCAGATCCGTCATCTCGGCCACATGCGCCTGCCAGATAACGCGGCAAAATGCCGGCACGCCCGTTTCATTATGCACCGCAATCACGCGAAGCGTATCGGTTTGCAGTAAAACGTCTTCTTCTTGCGCAGAACATAAAGGACACGACACATCGCTCTCCAGAAAAATCAAACGGATTCTATTCTAAAGGATAAGCGGTATTACTGAAAGCACCACAACCAATGCCTGTCTGAAAATCGTTTTCAGACAGGCATTAGCGGTTAAAGCCACCGGCAAAATCAGATACGCCGCTTATGCTCCACTTTAACATTGGTTTTCGACGTCGGCACGCTTTCGTAACTGCCCTTAAACCCCCTCAACATCACGGTAATGTTGTTTTCGCGGGCAAAGACATTGGTAAAATCCTCAATCAGTTCGAGCACATCGGTAGCGATATAGGTGGTACGCCGCGCATTAATCTCAACGGTTGAACCGGGCCGAATATTTTTAAGCGTTTTTTTAATGGCCGCCTTATTCAGAAAAGACACTTCCTCCGACAATTCCAACGTTACCTTATCCGCTTCGGCCAATTCCTCACGGCTCAAATAATAGGCGCGTTTCATATTGCCTTGCAGGATAAACACAATGCTGACCAGCAAGCCGAGCGCCACACCTTTGAGCAAATCCAAACACACCACGGCAATCATCGTCATCACAAACGGCATAAACTGATATTTGCCTTTATGCCAAAAATGTACGAGGGTAGCAGGTTTTGCCAGCTTATAACCCACCAGAATCAACACTGCCGCCAAGGTTGCCAGAGGGATTTTATTCAACACAGCCGGTATCGAAGCCACGCAAACCAACAGCAATACGCCATGAATCACGGCAGAAAGCTTGTGCGTTGCCCCCGCATTGACATTGGCCGAGGTGCGCACAATAACCGACGTCATCGGCAGGCCGCCGATTAGGGCGCTCAGAATATTACCCACTCCTTGCGCACGCAATTCCTGATTGGTATCGGTAATGCGGCGGCGCCTGTCGATACGGTCGGCGGCTTCAATGCACAGCAAAGTTTCGATTGATGCAACCACGGCAATGGTCAGGCCGGTTACCCAAACCGAACTCTTAGCAAAACCTGAAAAATCGGGGAAGCTCAATATGTTTTTAAAATCATCGATACTCTCGGGCACCGGCAAACTAACCAATTGCGAAGCATCCACCGCCCAGCCGTTACCGATAAGGGCAAACACCTCGTTCAATGCCATGCCTGCGGCAACCGCAATCAATGCGGCAGGCAACATTTTGATATTGCGTAAAAAACCGATTTTATCCCACACAATCAGAATCGCCATCGATACTATGGTGATGATGATGGAACCGATATGAAAATCGCTTAAGGAGAAGTGGCTTAATAACGAATCTTGCGTGCCGGCATAACCGACGGCATACGGAAGCTGCTTGAAAATAATAATGATGCCGATACCGGCCAGCATGCCTTCGATAACCGCGCTTGGCATGTAATTCGCGATGCTGCCGGCGCGGGCAAAACCCAAGGCCACTTGACAGATACCGGCAATCAAGCCGGCCACCAGAAACAGTTCAAACGAACCCAATTCCGTTATCGAAGCCAAGATAATGGCCGTCAACCCCGCTGCCGGCCCCGATACGCTGACGTGCGACGTGCTGAGCAAGCCCACCACAATCCCGCCGACAATCCCTGAAATAATGCCGGATAAAGGCGGCGCGCCCGATGCCAAGGCAATCCCCAAACACAAGGGCAGAGCAACCAAAAACACAACCAAACCCGAGGCAAAATGGGTTTTCAACAAACTTGGAAACGGTGTATCCCTCATCGGTTTTCCTAAACTGTTACGCTCAAGTGGCTTCTTTACCGGATTCTTCGGCCGAAGTTATCGAAAGCAATTCCGAATCGGTCACGCCGGTTACGTTGTAAATATTCATGATATCGCGCAAGATGGCTTGGAAATCAATGTTCAAATCTTTCAACAGGCCGCTGCGCAAATCGAACACCCAGCCGTGTACGATGGGATAGCCTTCTTTAACATAGCGCTTTTGCACGCAGGCCATTTTAATGATGTTGATGCATTGTTCCTGCACGTTCAATTCAACCAACCGGTCGTAACGCGCATGCTGGTCTTCAATCGCGTCCAATTCCTTACGATGCAGGCGGTATACGTCGCGGATATTGCGCAGCCAAGCATTGAGCGCACCAAAATCTTCTTGCTGCATTGCCGCCGAAATGCCGCCGCAGTTATAGTGGCCGCACACAATGATGTGCTTGACCTTCAGATTTTTAACCGCATAACGGATAACCGATGCTGCATTCATATCAATCGGATTCACGATATTGGCCACATTGCGGTGAACAAACACTTCGCCCGGTTGCAATCCCATCAATTCTTCGGCTGAAACGCGGCTGTCGGAGCAGCCGATGTAAAGAAATTCAGGCGTTTGATCTTTGGATAATTCTTCAAAAAAATCAGAATCCTGTTTCAACTTGGATTCGACCCAAGCTTTATTGTTTTCAAATATCACTTTGTACGAATCACTCATTCGTTATTCCTTTTCCTGATTGTGTCCTGTTCCTGAAACTGTTTTTAATTTTTAATATGTTTCCCCAAAATCACGATATCCGCTTTTGTGCCGTCCAAATCACACACTTGAGGCAAACAGCCCCATTGTTGAAAGCCGAATGATTCAAACAAACGGATACTGGCATGGTTGTGGCCGAAAATAACCGCCAGCACATTTTCGATATGCAACGACGGCGCCTTTTCCAGCATATAGCGTAGCAAATCTTTGCCCACGCCCACACCGCGCAGGTTGTGGCGTACATAAATGCTGATTTCCGCGCTGATATGATAAGCGTGGCGCGGGTAATAATCACTGAAACTGCCCCACGCCACCACTTCGCCAGCTTCGTTTTTCATCACATAAAGCGGCCGGTTGCCCTTATGCGAATCAAACCAAACCTGCCGCTGCGCCACCGTTACCGGCACCAGATCAGCGGTTGATTGCCTGCCTGAAATGGTGCTGTTATAAATATCGACAATCTCAGCCAGATCACTTTGCTGAGCCAACATAACGGTATAGTGCGGCATGGTTTTTCCTTTTCAGACAGGCCTCAACCTACTAACGGATTAACGCGGAGATTTCTTTAAACGCTTCATGTTTGGCATCTTGCAAAAGCTGAAACAATAAGCTTTCCACATTATTCACCACCGCACCCGCTTCCCGCATCTGTTGCAAAGCATTTTCCTTATTCTGCAACTTGCGCGAAGACGTACACTCAAACGGCACATGCACTCCGATGCCCGCGTTTAACAAATCGAACACCGTTTGCAGCATGCAGATATGGGCTTCCGCACCAATCAAAATCACATTCTGCACCTGCCGATTCGCCAGCTTTTTCTCTATCTCGTTGGTATAGGCCGAAAAGCGGGTTTTCTCAAAAACCGGCGCATTACCCAGCAATTCCGAAATTTCAGGCACGGTTTTGCCCAAGCCTCTCGGATATTGCTCGGTCGCCATCAACGGCACATTGAGCTTGTTCAAGCCTTTGAGCAAAATTCCGCACGATTGCAGCATCACTTCCGACGCATGCAACACCGGCACTATACGCTCCTGCAAATCAACGACGATACATTCCGTATTATTGGCAATTAATTGATTGGCCATATCTTTGTCCTTATCATTGTGTTGTTATTGTTTTACCGGATTATCCGGCGGCTAGCGACAATGCCTGTCTGAAACGTTTCAGACAGGCATTGATTCGTGTTTCCGCATTTTCGGCCACATCCGACGCATAACACCCAATCAACTAAGAACAGGTGCATATTCTAAATGCAAAAACTTAGCCGAAAATTAGCAGCTTTATCTTAAAAATGCAAATTGCATTTATTTAACATCAACAAACCAAACCTACCTGTCTAGCGGCGCAGTTAGTTTTAAGAGCGGTAATCAGCATTAATCGCCACATATTCCTTGGTTAAATCGCAGGTATACACCGCTGCGCGAGCCAACCCCTTGCGCAAATCGATACGCACTGTGATTTCCGCTTCATTCATCACCCGCTGACCCGCCTCTTCCGTATAACTTTCTGCACGGCCGCCATGCTCCGCCACCAAAACATCGCCCAGCCACATTCTGAGCTTATCAGTGTCTACATCCGCGCCCGAATAGCCGATGGCCGCCAACAAGCGACCAAGATTCGGGTCGCTGGCAGAAAAAGCCGTTTTCACCAAAGGCGAATGCGCAACCGCATAAGCCACTTGGCGCGCTTCTTCCCTGCTTTCCGCATTTTCCACTTCGACCGTGATGAATTTGGTTGCCCCTTCGCCGTCTCGCACAATCGCCTGCGCCAGCTCCAGCGCCAAATCTTGCAGAATTGCTTTTAATTGGTCGTAGCGGGGGTCGGCAATATTATCAATTTCGCTTTGCCCGCACTTGCCCGTTGCGATAATCACGAAGCTGTCATTGGTGCTGGTATCGCCGTCTACCGTAATGCAGTTGAACGTCGCATCGGCGATTTCTTGCGTCATCAACTGCAATACCGGTTGAGCAATGTGCGCATCGCAAGCGATAAATCCGAGCATGGTTGCCATATTGGGGCGAATCATGCCGGCGCCTTTGGCAATGCCTGTGGCTTTTACCATATGGTTCTGCCCTACTTTGCCCGAGCGGCTGGCCGCTTTGGGTATCGTATCGGTCGTCATAATGGCGCGCGCGGCGTCTGCCCAGCCGGCAGGTCTCAGACGAGATAAGGCAGCAACAATCTTATCGGCCGGCAAAGGTTCCAATATCACGCCGGTGGAAAAAGGCAAAACCTGAAACGCCTCGCAACCCACTTCTTTAGCCGTCGCTTCGCACACCGCCATAGCCCGCGCCCGCCCGTCTGCTCCGGTGCCGGCATTGGCATTGCCGGTATTCACCACCAGTGCGCGCACGCTTTCCGTTTGCGACAAATGTTGTTTAGCCAGATAAACCGGCGCGGCACAAAACCGGTTTTGCGTGAACACCGCTCCGATGCGGTTGTTCTGCCCCAGCACAAACAGAATCAAATCATCGTGCGCCGCCTTTTTAACACCGGCCTGCCCGATGAAAATGCCAACGCCCTCAACCGCTAATAACTCGTCAGCCCGCTTTTCGCGTAGATTCACTGCCATCATTATTCTCCTCATGTTGTTGTTCTGAAGCTTCTTGCATTGCTGCAGCGGCCTGCGCCGCTTTGGCTGCCTGTTGTGCTGAAAATTCTTCTCTTACACGATGACGGAAACGCATGCCTGCTAAATGGTAAAACGGCTTCGGGCAAAACTGGCGCGAAACCTGCGATGCGAAAATCGAACCGATCAGCAGCCAGAAAAGCAAGTTTTGACTGCCTGTCATCTCCATAACCACCACACTGGCCGTTAACGGCGATTGGGTTGCCGCTGCCAGAAACGCCGTCATGCAGATAAGCGCGATAACATTCGCCCCCACTTCCACGCCGCCCAAATCGGAAATATGCTGACCTATCATAGCACCGATTGTCAGGCTGGGCGTAAAAATACCGCCCGGAATACCGGCCCAATAAGAAAATACCGTGGCCGCCCATTTAGCTACCGCCACGCCGGGCGGCGCATCGTACATGCCGCGCAACGCATCGGAAGCCTGCACATAGCCGGTGCCGAAGGTGGCGCCGTGATAAAGCGTACCCACCGCAGCCAGCAGCAAGCCCATCAGGCCGGCCATCAAAACGGGATGCCGCCGCAACCAGCCGCGCGCCGCGGCGGGAGCGAAAGCATCCACACCTTTATATAAAAAACGGGCAAACAAGCCGCCCGCCACGCCGCACACCAAAGCGGAAGCCAGCACCCAGCCAATCATGTGCGGCAGTTCATGGCCGTGAAATCCGCGGAAATACGGGTTGTTGCCGTCCAACGCAACCAATACGAAACCCGACGCCAGAATGCCGATGAAAATTTGCCGCTCCCAGCGCAACATCACGCCCCTGCTCAATTCTTCAATGGCAAACACCACCCCGGCCAGCGGCGCATTAAAAGCCGCGGCCAAACCGCCCGCCGCACCGGCGGCCAGCAAATCGTTTTCCTGCAAGCCTTTAAACGCCAGATTGCGTTTCTTACACCAGCGCCCCCATTCAGCCATCACCGCTGCACCTACCTGCACCGACGGCCCTTCCCGCCCGATAGACGCGCCAACCAGCATGCCGAGAAACGTGAGCGGAATTTTCAGCAGCGTCCGGCCAAATTTGACCGGCCATGTTTTCTGCGCGCCGTAAGGCAACGACAAGGCCGCCAGCACTTGCGGAATGCCGCTGCCTGAAGTGTAAGGCGCGAAACGGCGGGTCAGCCAGGCAATCAGCATCAGCCCAAACGGCAGCGCCACCCACGCAAACCAAGGATATTGCTGCACCAAGTGTGCGTTTCCCTCTAGGGCAAAATCTGCCATCTTGGCAAATGCCCAAGACACCAGCGCCACCAAAGCCGCCCCAATCAACAAAAATGAAAAACCAATCGTTTTGCGCGATAGGCGGCGGGTTTGCTGCAATTTGTGCGTCAGCGCGCGGTCGGCGCGGCGCCATAGGTTCAAATTCGGTTTGGGTTCCATAGCCTGTTTAACCGGTTGACAATCAACAATGCCTGTCTGAAAACGAAAAATCGTTCAGACAGGCATATTATAAGATAACTCTCCGGAAAAAAGCTGAAGAGAAACGTTTTCAGACAGGCATTATTTCAAAAAAGGATTATGTGTTTTTTCATGCCCGATGGTTGTGGTTTGACCGTGACCGGGAATCACCAGCGTATCGTCGGGCAACTCAAACAAAAAGCGGCGGATGTGGCTGACTAAATCGGCATGGCTGCTGCGCGGAAAATCGGTTCGGCCGATGCTCTCATAAAACAACACATCACCCCCGATCAGCAGCTTTTCTTCCGGTGCATGAAACACCACATGACCGGGCGTATGCCCCGGAATATGCAACACATCAAACCGATGCTTGCCCACCGTTAAACTGTCGCCATGTTGCAACCATCGCTCGGGCATGAACGCAGGCGAAACGGGAAAACCGTAAGCCGCCGTGATTTCCGGCAGGCTTTCCAGCAAAAACGCATCATCCGGATGCGGCCCGATAACCGGCAACGGCCGCTGCGCCGTCATTTCCACCACACCGCCCGCATGGTCGAGATGGCCGTGGGTCAGCCAGATGGCCCCCACCTTCAACCCCGCCTTATCGGCTTCTTGCAGCAAAAACGGCACATCGCCGCCCACATCGGTAAACACCGCCTCGCCTGTTTCGTCATCCCACAACAGTGTGCAATTTTGGCGAAACGGCGTAACCGGCATGATTTTACATTGTAACGACATAATTCTTTCAGACAGGCATCATTGTTAAAGAACGCGATTATATGCCATAATCGCCGCATAACCCAAATGCAGGAACAACCACAAAAACAATGCCTTGAGCCTCATATTCAACCGCATCCCGCCCGTTCGGCTGCAAAGATGCGGAGCGCCCGAAACACTGCGCCACAAACTACCACCATCAAGGTCTGGCTCAGCCAAACTTACCTACGCGTCCGCCATAATCGCCAAAGCCATCAGGAGCCAATCATGACGCAGAAAACCAAACAACCCGCACCACCGGCCGCAACCCGCTGCCAGCGCAGCAAAGAAGCCAAACTCAAAGAATGGCGCACACTTTCCGCCCAACAAGGGTTTGCCAACGAATTTACCGTTTCCGCCCGCTTGGGCGAGCCGGCTTTTACTCAAGAGCAAGCCGACATGGTGGCCGCCCTGTTCGGCAAATAAAAAGCCTGCCTGAACCCTTTTTTCAGACAGGCATTCCAGCCAATTGGCAAACCATCACACCGGCGCCGCTTTCCGCTCCACCGCCAGCAGATAAGGCGGGCAGTTTACCTGATTGATAAACCCATACTTCAACACAGAATACACCTGCTGCGGCAAAGCCGCAGCCCAAGCCTCCACCGCCCGAGCTTCCGCCGCGCCCGCATCGTGTCCCGGATAAAGCACCGCCAGCAAAAGCCCTTGCGGCTTGAGCAAAGCCAACGCCGCCTCAAGAGCACCGACACTGGTTTGCGCCAACGTTGTGCAGCTTTTATCGCCGCCGGGCAACCAGCCGAAATTGAAAACGGCCGCATCCAGCGGCTGATCCACATAGTCGGCCAGCGTTTCATGCCCCGCCAGAATCAGCGCCACCTGAGCTGCCGCACCCGCAGCCTGCAAACGCGCCGCCGTATTGGCCAGCGCCTGCGGCTGTATGTCAAACGCCCACACCTTACCCTCTGCGCCGACACATTGCGCCAACATCAACGTATCATGCCCGTTGCCCGCCGTCGCATCCAAAGCCCGGCCGCCCTTTTTCAGACAGGCATAAAGCAAAGAATGGGCAAACCGCAAAACCGGTGCCAGATGCGCATCCATGCTACAAACCCAGCTCGCGCAAAAAGCGCACATCATCGGCCCAGCCTGATTTCACCTTCACCCACACTTTCAAAAACACTTTGCAGCCAAATAGCTTTTCCATATCCAACCGCGCCTCGGTCGAAATTTTCTTCAGCTTCTCGCCGCCCTTGCCGATAACAATCGGCTTCTGATTTTCCCGCTCTACCAACACAGCAATATGAATGCGGTACAAACCATTGTCTTCCTGAAACTGCTCCATCTCAACATTCATCGCATAAGGCAGCTCCTCGCCCAAATAACGAAACAGCTTCTCGCGCACGATTTCAGTAGCCAGAAAACGGCTGGATTTATCAGTAACCATATCCTCGGGATACAGGGGTGCACTTTCAGGCAAAAAAGGCTTGAGCGTATGCAACAGGCCGGCAATGCCCAAACCGTGCTTCGCACTCACCACTTCCACGCCGGCAAATTCAAACTCGGCACGCACTTGGGCAACAAACGCTTCCAGCGCCGCCGGGTTATGCGTTTTGGCCAAATCGATTTTATTGATAACCAGCAACACCGGCACATGCTTGGGCAGCAAACGCATCACACGGCGGTCGGCCTCGGTAAACTGCATCGCCTCAATCACAAACACCACCGCATCCACGCCGCCCATCGTTTCGGTAACGTTCAGATTCAAGCGCTCGTTCAGCGCATTGCGGTGCTCCGTTTGAAAGCCCGGCGTATCGACAAACACAAACTGCGCCGTATCGTCAGTGTAAATCCCCGTTACCTTATGCCGTGTGGTTTGCGCCTTTTTGCTGGTAATGCTGACCTTCTGCCCGATTAAATGGTTCATCAGCGTAGACTTGCCGACATTCGGCCGCCCCACAATCGCGATAAACCCGCAACGATAACCCTGCGGCGCAGAGGATTCCGACAAAAATTCTTCAATATTCATATAGAGCGTCTTTCAGATAAGCAATGCCTGCCTGAAAACCATTTTTCAGACAGGCATCATAATAGCCCAAATCATCGGGCTTGCTAACTTCCATCATCAAATTAAGCAGCGATAGGCCGTGCCGAATACTCGCAACCTGCTTCAGACAGGCTATTTATCCAACCGCACCAATTTTCCTTTAACCTTGGCGCAAATACCATCGCCATTATCGCAACGCGCCAAGCTGCCGTTGTCAATCGCCTTATTGATATTACCCACCCAATCCGAACGCGCAATTTCCTGATGAGCATATTTCATCATAAACACAGCAGAGCCAATGCTAATCGCCAGCGCCGCAATTAACGCGGTTAGCGCCGTCCACTGCAGCATTTTCAACCTTTTAACCGCCTCGCGCTGTTGCCGCTCCGCATTAGACGCAATCACCGAAAACTCGCGGCAAATTTGCTCAACGCCCTGCTCAAACGCCTGCAGAGGCTTGTCTACCGCGCGGCCAACCGTATCCGCCGTAAACTTTTGAATCCCCTGCGCCGTGCTGCGCAACGAGCTGCCCGCCTCATCCAGAGCATTCTTAGATTTCCAATGTTCCGTTTCAATCAGCTTCTGGCGCTGATCATTTTTTCCTTGCAACAAAACAATGTTTCTAATCAGATTATCGATTTTCTCTTCCAAGCTCATGCCGGCAGCCCCTTATTCAAACATGCAATTTCAATCAGATTTTCATTACCGGCGCATTTTGCTGCCGCAGCTGCTCTTGTTCTCGATCGAAAGCCAAAGCCGCATTGCGGGCGTCTTGTTGCAGTTGCTGGCCAACCTGCGAATCCATCAGGCTATCCAAAGCGGCGAAGCGGTGATCGTCATCATCCGACAACAGCGCAGCAAAGCCGTAATCGGTAAATCCCTGACCCGAAGCATTTTTAGGCAGCGGCTGTGTAATATCCTGCGTTAACGGCGGCAGGTTTTTTTCGGCCGGCTCGCCCGGGCGCCGATCAGGGCTGAAGAAATCAACCACATTCTTAGGCGAGATGCCTAAAATACTGATGCCGATACGGGTATGCTCAACACCCGAACGGTAAGCGTCAATCTGCACTTTGTTATCTTCAGCCAGCTTGCGCGCATTTGGATCGGATAAGATAGAATGAGAGCCGGTAAAATTGCTAATCGAATGGGCAGAAAAAGCAGAAGTAACTGCTGTGCCAACCGTATTATGCGGCAACAGCGCATTGGCAACTTTACTGTTGGTATAGCCCGCGCTAGTCAACATCAGAAGATCGCTTTTATCCGCCAGTGTTACCACTTTGCCGTAATGCGGGCTAGCGGCCGATACGGCATCGGTGGCTTTTACATAATTGATAACTTTGTCGCCGCCTCTAGGCAGGCGGCCGAGGCTGGCTGCGCCGTAGGCATTAAAGGTAATGCCTTCCTGATTAAAATAATGGGCACTGATTTGGGCGAGCGTGCCGCCGAGGGAGTGGCCTGTGTGGGTAATTTTTGGAGTAGGAATACCAAGATCTTTATGCAATGAGTTTGCCTTCTCCATTGCTATTCTGGTTAGTTCAACCGCATCTTTGGCTTGCAGGTTGTAACGGCTTGAAACCATAACGCCATCTACCGCACCATCACGGACAGATTCTGTTCCTCGATGGGCAACAATAATTTCATTGGTTTTGACATCTTGATAAACCGCACCGTAATAACCTGTATTAGAGTTATTGCGGAATGCTAAAACCTTATACTCGTGCCCACCGATATTAATTGTTTTATTCGGTGGAGTAATATCACGTATATTGTAAGCATCTGCGGCAAGGTCTGCATTTTGTTGAACATTTAGTCGATTCATTCTTTAATTCCCTCTAATATAACCATTATAGAAAATAAATCTTTTTGTAAGTCTTTACGGTATTCATTCGGAGAAGCGGTTCCAAAGCTAACCATATCTTTACCATTATATATTGAACCGTCATCATTTTTAAAATAAGGATAGCCTCCTTTTCGGTAATATTTAATCAACGTTTTTTTCTCTATCAAATGCTTCATTAAATCACTAACATTGAATTCCGTCTCTTCAGGCTTACCTGTTGCTTTAAATGAGGTACCAAAATTTTCTATTTTCCAACGACATATTCCTTCGCCAAAATAATCTTCATCTTGCATCGCATCAAAATAAACAACCGTTTCATATTCGTCCTGCCCAATTTGATTCATTTTAGTTTTGATGGTTTTTTCAGGTTTTGCATATGCTCCTGCAACTTTACTAATAAGATACGAACAGTTTTCAGCCTTGTAGCCAACGTACATATCATTTATCAGCTTCAACGGCCCGGGCGCGTCGTTGATTTTGACTTTAATGCGATAGGCTTGCTTGGGGTGGGGATTTAACTGGAAGCGCCTTTCCGTCTGTTCTTGAATACTCATACCATTCTCCGGCTCGCTGCATGCACTCAAATTTGCGATGGATAATAAAGCTACAGTTAATAGGGAAACAATGCGTTTCATAAAGCACCTTTTCTTTATGAATGGATAATTAAGCCGTCTGAACAACATTCAAACGGCTTAATTATAAACTCATTCGGGAAACAGCCAACCTGCCTTTTGCAGACGGCTTTATGCTTGGATAGGCGACTGTAGCGGCATATTGTGAAATGCTAGGCTGATTCATTGTTTAAGCTCCTCAAAAGTAACTGTTATCTTAAATAAATCTTTATATTGATCTGGGAGATAATTAGTTAAAGGCTCTCCAAATTCAGTTGCGCCTACTCCATCAATCCTCTTTTGCATAGAACCATCGGCATTTTTGTAATATGGATATGCACCTTTCCAATAATAGAGAACTAGTTTTTCTTTCTCTATTAGATTTTTCATTAAATCACTAATACTAAATCTTGTCTCTTCCGGTTTACCCGTTGCCTTAAATGATCCGCCAAAACCATCCGGCTTCCATCGGCAAACACCTTGTCCAAAATAATCTTCGTCTTGCATTGCATCAAAATAAACAATAGCTTCATATTCATCCTGCCCGGTTTTATGAGCTTTGTACTTGATATATTTCCTAGGCTCTGTAGAAGCACCTGCAATTTTACTAATAACATACGAACAATTTCTTGCCATATATCGGATATAAATATCATCCATTAACTTCAACGGCCCGGGCGCATCATTAATTTTGACTTTAATCCGGTAGGCTTGTTTGGGATGGGGATTCAGCTGAAAACGCTTTTCAGTCTGTTCTTGAACGCTATCCGACCCGCTGCAAGCACTCAAATTTGCGGCGGATAATAAAGCTGCGGTTAATAGGAAGGTAAAGGGTTTCATAACAGGCTCTTTTTATGAATGAAATAAGGCTGTCTGAAAAAGTTCAGGCAGCCTTATTATAAGCCGTTTGCTTTAAACCATCCGCCCATTCTTGGCGGAGGGCTTATTCTATATTACAGGCGGCAGTTATCGTTTATTTCGCTTTCTGTTTCAAAGGATGGTTGGTTTCCAGCCATGCGTAGGCCTCTTTGGCTGCGGTTTGCTCGGCGGCGCGACGGCTGGAGGCTTGTGCGTAGGCGATAAAGCCGAGTTCGCCCAAATCGCAGGCTATGTCGAAAATGGCTTCGCTGCCTTCGCCCTTCTGCGCTTCTATGCGGTATTTGGGCAACGGCAGGCGGCGCGCTTGCAGGGCTTCTTGCAATAGGGTTTTCGGGTCTTTGCTTTGATGGCTGAAATCGATGCTGCGGATTTTGGCGGCAAACAGGCGGCGAACGGTTTGTTCGGCGGTTTGAAAATCTGCGTCGAAGCTCACGGCGGCAAACATGGCTTCCATTGCGTCGGCCAGAATGGAAGGGCGGTTGAAGCCGCCGCTTTTGAGTTCGCCTGCGCCGAGATACAGGCCGTCGCCCACTTTCAATTCTCCGGCAAGCTGCGCCAGCATGTCTTGGTTGACGAGATTGGCACGCAGGCGGGAAAGTTCGCCTTCGGATAGCCGTGGAAAGGTGTCGTAAAGCATTTTGGCAACGGTGTAGTTGAGGATGGAATCGCCTACGAATTCAAAACGCTCGTTGTTTTTGGCGCTGTAACTGCGGTGAGTTAGCGCACGCTCCAGCAGGGTGCGGTCGCGAAAGGCGTAGGCCAGGCCGCGTTCAATATGGTTAAGTGCGGCGGTTTTGCGTTGGTCGGTTTTCATGTGAGTTCCTGCGAATGCCTGTCTGAAAATGTTCAGACAGGCATGATGGTAAGGGCCGGCGTTGTTGAGTTAAAACGCCAAGCCTTGCTGTTCGGGTGCTTCTTCTTGCGGCTGCGCGGCTTCCCAGCGGGCGAGCCGCTCTTTTTTACGCCGTACAGCAATCAATCGCATCACTTGGTGTTTTTGATCGTCGGTCATCCGGAGCCAGTAATGCCTTTCTTCCCGGCTGCGAAAGCAGCCTTTGCAAAAGCCTTTTTCATTGGCTTGGCATACGCCGATGCACGGGCTGGGAATGGAAAACAGATCCGGTTGATCCATAGATGCTTAACGCAATGATTGTTTGGAAAATATTATTTTAAAAGAGCGCCGTCGGATTCGCAAAGGAAAATCCAATCAAACGGCTCTTTCAGCCTTTGCCTTGCATATTGTGATGGTCGATGGCAAAGCCTTTTTGGCGGTATGCTCTGAAACGCTCGCGCGCGGCGGCCAGATCGTCAGGCGTGCCGCCTACGATTTCCAGCACTCGCTTGGGCGGCACGGGCGCATCACACCAGAAACTTTCGGAAACGTTCAACACCACGGTGTTATCGCTGACGGCAGGCAAGTCGATGCCAAACGCCAGCACCAGCGGCACATCCTCCGGATAGGTGCTGCCCTCCTGCCAGATTTCGTGCGGCAAAAAACCTTCCGGCGGATTGGCCCACAAATCGGCGTCGATACGCGCCATTTGCGCTTCGTCGTCAGCCCACACCAATACCCGCTCGCCTTTCGACACTGCGCGCGCGCTGAGGCGGCAGATGAATCCGGCGCAATCGGCAACATGGGTGTAAAACGTGGCTTGGCTCATAAATGGTTTTCCGGTCGGGATGATATGTTTTCAGACAGGCATTATTGATGCCTGTCTGAAAACGGTTTGGCGACTCTGCCTTACGCTGATGCGGCGTTGCGCAAGAATTGCAGCAAGAGCGGTACGGGGCGGCCCGTAGCGCCTTTTTCTTTGCCCGATTTCCAAGCCGTGCCGGCGATATCCAGATGCGCCCACGGGTAATGCTCGGTGAAATGGGAAAGGAAGGCGGCGGCGGTTATCGTGCCGGCCGGGCGGCCGCCGATGTTTTGTAGATCGGCAAAATTGGATTTGAGCTGTTCTTTATATTCGTCGAACAACGGCAATTGCCAGATTTTATCGTTGGCTTCTTTCGATGCGGCCAGCAATTGATCAACCAATTCCTGATTATTGCCGATTACACCGCTGGCAACGTGGCCCAACGCTATGATGCAGGCGCCGGTCAGCGTAGCCACGTCGATAACCGCTTTGGGTTTGAATTGCTGCTCGACATAAGTCAACGCGTCGCACAAAACCAAACGGCCTTCGGCATCGGTGTTGAGGTTTTCGATGGTGGTGCCGTTCATCGATTTGACTACGTCGCCCGGTTTGGCTGCAGCGGCGTCGGGCATGTTTTCACAAGTGGCAACCACGGTAATCAGGTTAATCGGCAGCTTGGCTTTTACAGCGGCAACAAACGCACCGATAACGCTGGCGGCACCGCACATATCAAACTTCATTTCATCCATCGCTTCGCCGGGTTTGAGCGAGATGCCGCCGCTGTCGAAGGTCAGGCCTTTGCCCACCAGCACAATCGGCGCGGCGTTTTTATCGGCGGCGCCGAACCAGCTCAATTCCAGCAATTTCGGCTCTTGCACGCTGCCCTTGGCCACGCCCCAAAACGAAGGCATGTTTTTTTCAATGTAGTCGCGACCGAGTATTTTGCCTTGCGCACCGAGTTTTTCGGCTTCGGCTTTGGCGGTTTCGGCCAGATAAGTCGGCGTGCAGACATTCGGCGCGGTATTGCCCAAATCTTTGCAGAGGTTCATACCGTACACCAAAGCAGAGGCGGCTTCCGCGGCAGCCTGCACTTTATCCGCAGCTTGCGGGTGGAAAAACGTTACCGAAGCGAGCTTGGCCGGTTTGGCTTCTTTTTTAAAGCGGTCGAAACGGTAAACCGCCTGCCCCGCCGCCTGCACGAACACGCTCGCAAATAAAACCGCAGCCGCTTCGTCTAAAGCAGCCAAGCAAACATTTACCTTTTCTTGCTTTTGCGCCCAAGCCGCCGCTTCGGCAGCGGCTTTTTCCATTGCCTGACGCTCAGTTTCCGCCAGCCGAATCACGGCCAACGCTTTCAAAGCGCCGTTTTCCACGGCCTGCGCGGCGGTAAAGCTTTCGCCTTCTTCCAATGCGTCGCACAGTAAAATGGCGGCAGGTTCCGCATTATTGGCGCAGCAGGGGGCGTCGTTTGTGCAAACATAAAGCGCGGCGGCGCTATCCGGCTGCAATTTTTCGGCTTTTGTGCTAAATTCCACGTTCGTCTCCTAATTTTTTCAGACAGGCATTGTGTTAGTCTGAAGCTTAAAATAAATAAAGCAGAAAGATTTGATTGTACTCCAATCGAGCCTGTCTGAAACCCCGACATGATTTATCAGCGACATTTTATTAAAGAACTCACCCTGACCGCCATGGGCATTTTCATCGTGCTCCTGGCGATTTTGGTATCAACGCAAGCCATCAACCTGCTCGGCCGCGCCGCCGACGGCCGGGTTGCCGTGGATGCGGTGGCCGCCCTCATCGGCTTCTGGACCTTGGGCATGACCCCGCTTTTATTGGTGCTCACCGCCTACATCAGCGTGCTGACCGTGCTGACCCGCTACTGGCGCGACAGTGAAATGTCGGTTTGGCTTTCCTGCGGTTTGGCTTTGAAACAATGGATTCGGCCAGTTATGCAGTTTGCCGTGCCGTTTGCCATTTTAATTGCCGTTATGCAGCTTGCCGTTTTACCGTGGGCAGAACTGCGCAGCCGCGAATTTGCCGAAATTCTCAAACAGAAGCAGGAGCTTTCGCTGGTGGAGCAAGGCGTGTTCCGCGCACTGGGCAAAAGCAACGGCCGCGTTTATTTCGTTGAAAAATTCGATGCCGATTCCGGCGTGATGAAAAACCTGTTTCTGCGCGAACGCGACGACAAAGGACGGGAAAGCATCGTGTTTGCCAAAGAAGGCACTTTCTCTCTGAAAGACAACAAACGCACGCTGGAATTGAGCAACGGCTACCGTTACAACGGCACTGCCGGCAAGGCCGACTGGAACGAGGTTTCTTTTCAGCATTTAGGCCTCATCATCAGCACCACACCGAAAATCATCAACCCCATCGACCACCGCCGCACCATTCCGACGATGAAACTTTTCGGCAGCGATAATCCGCAATACCGCGCCGAATTGATGTGGCGGCTGAGCCTGCCCGTTTCCGTTTTGCTCTTGTGCATGCTCGCCGTGCCTTTGTCTTATTTCAATCCGCGCACCGGCCACACTTACAACATTCTGTTTGCCATTGGCTTTTTCCTGATTTACCAAAACGGCCTGACCTTCCTGCGCAACGCGGTGGAAGACGGCAAAATCCATTTCTGGCTCGGTCTGCTGCCGATGCACCTAATGATGTTGGCCGCCGCCGTTATCCTGCTGCGCATCCGCTCGATGCCTGCCCAGCCGTTTACCCAAGCCCTGAAAGCCGCGCTGAAAGGCGGTGCCCGATGAAGCTGATTAACCGCTATCTGATTAAGCAGCTGACCGTAATGTCGGCCTACGCCCTCCTTGCCTTGCTTGCGCTCTATAGCTTTTTCGATATCATCAACGAAATCGGCGATATGGGCAAAGGCAGCTACGGTGGCATGAAGATGATGCAATACGTTATTCTGCAAATCCCCGCCCATGCTTACGAGCTGATGCCGCTGGCCGTATTAATCGGCGGCTTGATTGCGCTGAGCCAGCTTGCTGCCAACAGCGAGCTGACCGTCATCAAAACCAGCGGCATGAGCACGCGCAATCTGCTGACCATTTTGCTTCAGTTCGGCCTGATTTTCGCCTTGGTAACCATTTTACTGGGCGAATTTGCCGCGCCGGGCGCCAGCCAGTATGCAGAAAATATGAAAAACACCGCCACCAGCGGCAAAATCAGCACCGGCTCGCAAGGCTTATGGGTGAAAGAGCGCAACGATATCATCAACGTCGGCGAAATGCTGCCCGACCGCACATTGCGCAACATCAAAATCTATCGGCATAACGACCAGTTTCGCCTCACCGAAAGCCTGCAAGCCGAATCCGCCCGCATCGACAACGACGGCACATGGACGCTGCACAACATCCAACGCAGCCTGATTGGCTCCGACAGCGTGCGCACCGCCACCGCGGCCGAAGAAAAATGGCAAAGCGGCCTCAAAAGCAGCCTGCTCAACGTATTACTGGCCGATCCGGCCAAAATGTCGCTCAGCTCGCTCACCACTTACATCAACCACCTGAAATCCAACAGCCAGCAAATTCAAAGCTATCAGATTGAATGGTGGCGCAAGCTGATGTATCCGGTGGCCGCCGCCGTGATGGCGCTGGTGGCTTTTGCCTTCACACCGCAATCAACGCGCAACGGCAATATGGGGCTGAAACTGTTCGGCGGCATCTGCCTCGGCTTGGCCTTCCATTTCGCCGGCCGCCTGTTTGGCTTTACCAGCGAGCTATACGGCGTGCCCCCTTTCCTCGCCGCCATCTTGCCTACCGCCATTTTCGCCACATGGGCGGTCTATCTCATCCGCAAGCAAGAAAAACGCTGATTAATGCTAATGCCTGTCTGAAACACAAAAACCTTTTTCAGACAGGCATTTCAAGCCACTTTTTATCCTTTCCAGACAAGCCATGCCGCAAACCAAAGCCTGTCTGAAAAGCAAACGGAGACAAACCATGAAAGTGTACCGCATGCTAACCGGCCCCGACGATTCAACGTTTTGCCGCAGAATAACCGAAGCACTGCAAAAAGGCTGGGAATTGCACGGCAGCCCAACCATGACCCACAACGGAACCAGCATCTGGGTAGGCCAAGCCATCGTCAAAGAAATCGGCGATAGCTACGAGCCCGAAAAACCGTTGCGCGATTACTAAATGCCTGCCTGAAATCATGAAACCGGGCGACTTGGAAGATTTAACCCTACTGCTGATACGCGATGCCGACGAAGCGGATATGTGGATAGACCGCTGGGCACTCAGCTATCCAATAACCGAACGCGCCGAATGCGCCGCCACGCAGCCGCTTGCCGAACAGCAAAGCCACGTGGCGCAAGCATTTGCCCGCATCCATAGCGAAAGCATTATGGTTGTGGCTCACGGCGCGGGCGCCGCCGCCTTCATGGCATGGTACGGCACGCTCGGCATGCTGGCGCAACGCCGCATCAAAGGCGTGATTCTGGCCGCACCGCCGCAAGCCGCCTGCCAACACAACGCCGTGCGCTACGTCCGCCTCATGTGCAACAAAGCCGCATTGGTTGTCGGGCAAAATAGCGGCGAGCCGCAAAAATGGGCGGCCGAACAAGCCTCATTATGGGGCGCCCGCCTGCTGGTATCGCCGCACCCCGGCCACTTAAACGGCGCACTCGGCGGCTGGCAATGGGGCATGAAACTCATGCAAGAAATGCTGCTTGCCTAACCTCATCCCAACCGCAACGCCTTATTTTCAGACAAGCATTCTCAAAAATCCCACCCAATCCAGCCATTGCCCGCAAGCGGCAAACCCGCTAAACTTGCCACACCGTTTTACGTTTTACCCAACCGCTGCCCCAGTCATTGCGCCTGCGGCGGCACGTCAGCGTCATTGCGCCGCTGCAAACCTTTAAAGAAAGTATGAAATCATGACTGTCTCACCCATTGCCTTGCGCCGCAAAACCGAGCGCAAGCCGCACCAAACCGCCCAATATTGGCGCAAATGCCAGATTGAAGAACTATTCGCCCTACCGTTTCTCGATTTGGTATACAAGGCCGCCGAAATCCACCGCCAACATTTCAACCCGCAGGAAATCCAACTTTCCACCCTGCTTTCCATCAAAACCGGCGGCTGTCCCGAAGATTGCGAATATTGCCCCCAATCGGCGCACTACAACACCGGCTTGGAAAAATCGCGCATGATGGACGTCGAAGAAATCGTTGAAAAAGCCAAAATCGCCAAAGCCCGCGGTGCCAGCCGCTTCTGCATGGGCGCCGCATGGCGCGGCCCGAAGCCGAAAGACGTCGCCACCGTCAGCGAAATCATCAAAGAAGTTAAAGGGCTGGGCTTGGAAACCTGTGGCACCTTCGGCATGTTGGAAGACGGCATGGCCGAAGATTTAAAACAAGCCGGGCTGGATTATTACAACCACAACCTCGACACCGACCCCGATCGCTACAACGACATCATCCACACCCGCCGTCATGAAGACCGCATGGATACGCTGGGTAAAGTGCGCGGCGCAGGCCTGAAAGTGTGCTGCGGCGGCATCGTCGGCATGAACGAAACCCGCCCGCAGCGCGCCGGCCTCATCGCCAGCCTGGCCAACCTCGACCCGCAGCCGGAGAGCGTGCCGATTAACCAACTGGTCAAAGTCGAAGGCACGCCGCTGGCCGATGCCGAAGACTTGGATTGGACCGAATTCGTGCGTACCATCGCCGTGGCTCGCATCGCTATGCCCCGCAGCTACGTTCGCCTCTCGGCCGGCCGCAGCAATATGCCCGAAGCCATGCAGGCCATGTGCTTTTTGGCCGGTGCCAATTCGATTTTCTACGGCGACAAACTCTTAACTACGGAAAACCCCGAAGAAGACGGCGACCGCCTCCTGATGCACAAATTAGATTTGTACCCGTTGCGCTTTGAAACAGAAAACGAATACCAAGCTGCCCAAACTCAAGCCGAAACCGCGCAACAGCGCATTCGGGTAGATGGTTAGATAAAACCCTATCATTGCGTACAAGCAGCCTGCATCAAAATGAATGAATAGAATTTCATTTAAAGTCAAAAAGCCGATGCCTGTCTGAATATTTTCAGACAGGCATCGGCTTTAAAAACAATTGTCAAATCATACAATCAACAATCGCCAATCTAAGCGGGTCGCTTTTTAAAAATCATTCCTGCTTCAGCAAACCCGCTCGCAAAACAACACGATGCCATCATATCAAGCGTTTCTCACACAATCCAATCGAATGGTCGGAAAATCAAGATTCCGCCGCCCCCATCCTGTACTGTAAAGCAATCTAAGAAGGAACGGATAACGCGGCATGCAGACACTACTTAGAAAATGCTTCGCAGTCAGTTTCCAGCCCTGCTGCCATTGCTCGATTTCAAGCGGATCTTTCAGCCCCCATTTGAATTCAGGCCGCTTATCCTCGCTTAATTTCTTAAGAGCATCATGACGCTTGGCTTTTCCTATCGCCATTTTCGGCAGAATATCGGCCACCACGGAAACCTGAGGAAACTTACCGGCTATCTTACCCAGCAACCCCTTAACCTCCGCTTCATCAAAATACATCAACACCCCCTCAAACACAGCCAAAACCGGCTTGCCATGAGATGCCACCGTGTCCATCCAACTTTCGTCAAACATCGAACAGCTCAAATAATGATTACCGGCTTCCGGCAGCAGCTTACGGCGCACATCGATAACCTCGGGCAAATCCAAGTCATACCAAACCACACCTTGCGGCCTGCCCAGCCTTTCAAAACGCGCATCCAATCCCGCCCCGATTTGTACCACCACGCAATCGGGGGTTTCTTCGATAAAACGGCGCGTTTCTTTATCAATCAGGCCCGCCCTTCCGCAGCAGCCCACTTGACTGGCTTTGGCCGAAGCAAACTCGTCGAAATCATAATCGATTAACGCCATCATCCTAACCGCTTCTGCATCGCGCAACAGCGCATCCGGCCGATTATATTCCACCGCTTTGGCCCACAAAGGAATCAACAATGTAGACGACAACCCGCTTATCTTATCAGGCGACACTTTGTTTTCCATCATACCCTCCGGTATTTCGATTAAATAATAATGATTATGATAACTCATTAACCAATAAACATAAAGTATTGTAAAAACAAAAGGAAATATAAAACATCATAGCCTAATTGCTATTTCTCATGCAGATTGAAAGCGAAAAATCATTTCTGTCTTAAAAAATCATTTCTGTCTTAAAAGCTGAAGAATGTTCAGACAGGCATTTATTCGTTAAAATTATTTTTTTATTCATCTTATCCATTACTCATGAACACTGCCTCCGACACACGGGTTTGGCAACATTGGCTGATTGTCTGCCTTATTCCGCTGCTAACCATCGCCTATTTTTCCGTCAACCCGGCACAAACGCCGTCCAAACATCTGCTCAACGGCATTATTTTGGCCTGCGAATGCACTTTTTTATTCAAATACGTGTTATTCAAAGTGCTGGCCGCCCATTTGAAAAAACAAACCGCGCTCAAAAAGCGGTTGCAATGGCTCTTTATTCCGCTGGTTTTATCGATTGCCTACACCTGCCATTATTTTGGCCTATTCTAAATTACTGTATAATCAGAGCTTTCCAAATAACTTGTGCACATGACTCCAAGCAGCCCCATTCAAACCGTTACCTTAGCCTTCACCGGCGCATCCGGCCTGCCCTACGGCATGCGCCTGCTCGAATGCCTGCTGAAAGCCGAAAAAACCGTTTGGCTGCTTTATTCCCAAGCGGCTCAAGTGGTGGCGCAACAAGAAATGGGCATCACGCTGCCCGGTAACCCGCAAGCCTGCCGCGAAATGCTTTGCCAACGTTTTCAAATTTCGCCTGAAAAACTGCGCGTCTTCGGCAAAGACGAATGGTTTGCCCCGCCCGCTTCCGGCACCAATCCGGCCGATGCCATGATTATCTGCCCCGCCAGCATGGGCGTGGTAGCCGCCGTGGCGCACGGCACGTCCGACCACCTTATCGAACGCGCGGCCGATGTTGCCCTGAAAGAGCGCCGCCCTTTGATCATCGTGCCCCGCGAAACGCCTTTTTCCGCCCTACATCTCGAAAACTTGCTCCGCTTATCTCAGCTCGGCGCCGTTATCCTGCCGCCTTCGCCGGGTTTCTACCACCATCCGCAAACCTTAAACGACCTCGTCGATTTCGTTGTCGCAAGAATTCTCGATCAATTGAGTATTCCACACACTCTTATGCCAAAATGGGGGGGATAAATGGACGGATTACGCGAATTTATTGCAATGATTGTGACATTCGTAAAATGGATATTGACAATCCTAGGCAAGCTGTTTTAATCTTGAACCCACTTTTCCGGTTTCAAACCTCAAGCGAAATTTTTATGAATACCTTGCGCACAAACATTTTTTCTTATTGGTACCGCCCAAACGCGCGGTGCCTGTTTGTGCTTGTCTGAAAACAGATTGAAAACAAACCCAACCGCCCGTACAACCACAGGCGGTTTTTTGTTTTCCCTGAAAAATCCAACGGCCGCCGCTTAACAAACCTGCAAAGGAACATGATTATGCAAGCCCGAGCCGCCCGCCTCAACCGAACCCAACCAGAAACCCTCAGCCGCTGCAATCTCATCGTTGACGGCAATGCCCACCGCAGCGACTTGCTGCAAACTACACTGCCAACCAACCAAGGCGCGCTGTTTTGCGAAGCCATGCTGCCGCAAATCCGCACATACGCCTTGATGATTGCCGCTTCCCGCTTAAATGCCGATCAAAAAACACCCGACATTATTACCGACGAAGCCGATTGGTTTGCCGCCCGCATCTTAATTTTACAGGTACGCGTTTTCCACCTCGACATCAGCCTGAAATTCATGCTGGAAACCGCCAACCGCCGCGCCGAAGCCTTTGCCCGCCGCCATAACCTGCCCTTCACCCCCGCGCACATCCAAATGAGCCTGCATTCCGGCCGGCCGGCCAATCTGCTTATCATGAAAAGCGCCTTGTCCATCGACGGCAAAGATAACGGACTCGTCGAAAACAGCCGCCGCCTCGCCGCCTCACTGCCTGCCGCCGTTTTTTAAAAACCTGTCAAACCGAATGCCTGTCTGAAATTGCTTTTCAGACAGGCATTTCTTCGTAAAAAAACGCACATGTAATTTATGACATCATCTGCTCAAACCTAAAGGATGCGGTACAATAACAACACTCAGCACGACCGGTAAGACCGTTGTTTCTATGATAAAAACGACAAAACCTTTGATGCAACTCAGATGGCACGCACGGCTACCGAAATGATAAAAAACGCCCGCCCCTTAACCCAACCTAATCGGCTTATTTACGCTCAACATGATTATGAAACCATACCTTATCTCCGTCGGCATCGTGATACTGGCCGCCTGCACCGCTACCCGGCATTCTACTGCTCCTTTGCCCAGACCCGTTACAGCCGCACACAGCCAATCCTCTGGCAAGCCGTTTGAAGTGGTTTACCAACAAAAAGCCTATAAGGTCAACCATCCGCTCAAATGGCGCACGGTAAACGATGCCAAGCTCGGCAGCCAACCCGATTGGAACAAGCTGGATCAAATCCGCCCCGGAATGGCAGCCGAAAGCGTCAGGTCGCTTCTGGGCAAACCTTGGTATCAGGAAAACATTTACATCAACGAATGGAATTACCTTTACCGCTACCCGTTCAACGGCAAAATACAACAATGCCAATACAAAATCGTTTTCCATAAACGAAGCAATCAAGTGGAAGGCATATTCTGGGAGCCGGTAGGGCAAGCGCACTGCAAACACTGATTTTTCAGACAGGCATTACTGAGCAGCACCTAGCCGAATCATTTGATCCGCCGTTCTCTATTGAAAGCCCTCCCCGATGACCATTTACCTGATTGGCGATTCCATCCGCCTGCACGCCGAATTCTACATCCGGCAAGCCCTCGCGCCGCTAACCGTAGCTTCCCCACCGGAAAACTGCCGCTCTTCCGACATTCTGGCCGAGCACATCGCAGAATGGGCACCGGCCAAGTCAGGCGACATCGTTCATCTCAACTGCGGCCTGCACGATATCCGCCACAATACCGGCTCAGATCAGCCGGTTAACAGCCTCGCACAATACCAAGCCAACCTGCGCCGCATCTTCGATTATTTGGCAGCGCGCCGAAGCCGCGTAATCTGGGCGACCAGCACCCCGTTTAACCAAATCGTTCACAACACGGTTAAAGCATCACATAGATATGACGAAGACATCATGCGGTATAATGCCTGCTCCGTCGAGTTGGCAACGGCCTACGGCTTTGCCGTCAACGATTTACATGCCGTTTTAACCTCGGCCGGATACGAATCTTTATTACAATCCGACGGCCTGCATTACACCGAAGCCGGCAGCCGCCTCATCGGCGAAACCATTGCACGCGCCATACGCTTACAAGCCGAGCGGCCCGCCCGCTCTTAACTCCCATGCTTTAAAATGTTTTAAACACAAATCGCAACCAGATAGGCATAGCAAATAAAGAATATGGCCTCTTTTGCCAGCCCGTCAAAATTGCCGTGTTGCAATGCCTGTCTGAAAAACCGTTTTCAGATTAAAATCCCGTTAAAATAAGCTAAACCGCTTGCCGCCCTCAGCGACAGGCATTAATTTTCCCGCAATGATTTGATATTCCATACCATATGAAAAACATCGTCATCCTCATTTCCGGCCGCGGCAGCAATATGCAGGCCATTATTGAAGCGCAGATTCCCAATATCCGCATCCGTGCCGTTTTGAGCAACAACGAAGCCGCGCAGGGTTTGGCATGGGCGGCCAAACGCGGCATTGACACCCATGCGCTCAATCACAAAAATTTTGCCGACCGCGCGGCCTTCGACCACGCCATGATGGCCCTGATTGACCAATATCAACCTGATTTAGTGGTGCTGGCCGGCTTCATGCGCATCTTGACTCCCGATTTCTGTGCCCATTACGAAAACCGTCTTATCAACATCCATCCCTCGCTGCTGCCCGCCTTCCCCGGCCTCCACACACATGAAAAAGCACTTGAAACCGGTTGCCGCATCGCCGGCTGCACCGTCCATTTTGTTACGGCTGAACTGGATTGCGGCCCGATTATTTCACAAGGTGTCGTGCCCGTTTTCGATAACGATACGCCCGATACTTTGGCCAAGCGGGTTCTAACCGCCGAGCACCAGCTTTTACCGCAGGCCGTGGCCGATTTTGCCGCCGGCAAACTGAGCATCCGCGGCAACCGCGTTTATAACAGCCTGATGCCCGACGCCGACATCCGCCTGCTTGCCTGACATCAAGAAAGGAAAAACATGAAACAACTCATCCGCTCTCTTGCCTTCATCGGCGCCGCATCGGCCGCCCTGCCCGCCTTGGCGGCAGAATTACCGCAGAGCGCCGTATTAAAATACAGCGGCTCCTACGGCATTCCGGCCACCATGACCTTTACTCGCAACGGCAACAATTACACCATCGTATCCCACATCAAAGTTCCCCTTTACAGCATTCGTTTTGAAAGCGGCGGCACCATTTCGGGCAACGTTCTGAAACCCGCCTATTACCGCGACGTACGGGGCGGCAAAACCTACGCCGAAGCCCGCTTCAACGGCAACCAGATTACCTACGGCAAAATCAACGAGCAAAAAACCGAAACCGTATCCGGCCCGGCAATGGATTTATTCACCTTGGCCTGGCAGCTTGCCGCCAACGATGCCAAACTGCCGGCCGGCCTAAAAATCACCAACGGCAAAAAACTGTATTCCGTCGGCGGTTTGAGCAAAACCGGCAGCGCACAATACCGTTTCTCCGGCGGAAAAACCCAAGTTGAAAACTACCGCGTCAACCGCGGCGACAGCACCGTCAATTATTCTTTCGCCACCGCCATCGACAACATTCCGGCACAAATCAGCTATTCCGACGACGGCAAAACTTACAACCTGAAGCTCACGTCCGTTTCCATCAACGGCAAAGTCGTTACCCCGAATTGATAGGTCAAGCGGTTAAACCTCTCTACCCAAAACAAAATGCCTGTCTGAAAATCCCGTTTCAGACAGGCATTATGCTTCACAAGCACCACTTACTATGATGCCATAGAAATGAAAAAAGGCCGGATAAACCGGCCCATAACTCTCCCTGATTTAGACATTATCCCTATAATATGTTAGGCCATTCCCGTTGCCGCCGCGCTTTGCGCCTGATCCTGCACTGTATTCAATAAAGACGAAGCGCTCACGGAACCGGTGCAATCGTTTAACGCACAGTTGATTTGCGTGTTGGTAATCGTGCTGCCGTTGCAGAAACTGAATTCTTCGATTTGATTATTGCAGCTTTCAAACCAATTCTGAATCGTTACCGTATCGCACTTGCTGGCCGTAACCACCAAATCACTGCCGCAAACCGAGAAGCATACATCGCTCAAGTTAATATCCGATTTGAATGAAACCGTATCGGTATCGCATGAATTGCCGCAATCCTCAATCGTTTCATGGCCGTAACCCGCACCGATGATATAAGTATCGCCGCCCGCACCGCCGTTCAGGTAATCGTTGCCATAACCGCCGTCGAGCAAATCGTCGCCTTTTTCACCATACAGGCAGTCGGCTTGATTGCTGCCATACAAATTGTCATTGCCGTCGCCGCCATACAATTTGTCTTCACCGCCGCCACCAATCAGAATATCGTCGCCTTTGCCGCCATACAATGTATCGCAACCTTCACCGCCGTCTAAGGTGTCGCAACCGTCGCCGCCATAAAGCGTGTCGTTACCGCCGTCGCCATTAATGGTATCGTTGCCGCCTTTTCCATGAATCACATCATTGCCGTCGCCGCCATTGATATGGTTGTCCGCATCGTTTCCTTTGATAACGTTGTCGCAAGCATTGCCGGTCAACACCACTTTATTGCTGCCGATGGCTTCCAGATTTTCCAGATTTTCACCCAACACGCAGTCAATCTTAGTCTGTACCGTATCGCAGCCGCCATTTTTGTCTTCAACAATCAAATCACGTTCGTCGTCTATACAATAAATATCATTGCCCGCACCGCCCTTCATGGTACAAGAGCCAGAATGCCAGCCGAATGTATCCTGGCCCGAACCGCCCCAAAAAATTTCACCGAAGCCATAATCATAATAATGACCGTAGGAATTATAACCGCCGCTAAAACCATCGTCGCACCAAGCGGCATCATTTTTTGCTGTTGTGTAACCACTGCTTTGCTTACTAGATTTAACACCGTATGTCATAAAGAATCTCCAATTTTAATCATTGCTATTAAATAAAAGTAAGCGCCAACCCTAGTTATGTGAAAGAATATTAATGCCGTTTGAATACCAAACAATAAATATTTAACATTCGGTTGTCATATATGACAAGCGGCTTATTTACCACACATCGATATTCATACCAGCGGTTTATCTGATTGTAATTTAATAAAATTTTTAAATTTCCCATTTTTCAATTTACATCGCTTCACTCAAAATCCTATCCGTTCAACTTTTACAGTATTTATTTGAAATATTTTCACCCGCAAAAAACCAAAAGCCATTAAAATAAAAGCGCTGATAAATCAAGCGCATTAAAACAACTAAGATAACCATTTCAAATATCAGACAGTTACCGCAGAAGCCTGTCTGAACGAGCACATTACGTTATGAACCCTTTATTCCTTATCCTCGTAGCGGCCATCATAGTCGCCATGCCCGCCTTCGCCGCAGAAACCCTTTACAGCCAAGGCACCCTACCCAACGGTTTACACTACCACATTCTGCAAACCCCGAATGCCGGCAAACGGTTGGAATTGCGCCTGCAAGTACAAGCGGGCACCAACGACGAAGCCCCGGAAGAAAAAGGCGGCGCCCACATGCTCGAGCATATGGCCTTTCGCAGCAGCCCCGAATTCCCGCTCGGTATCGCCGAAACCTTAAGCCGACAAGGCTGGCAGATGGGCCGCCACTATAACGCCCAAACCGCGCACGAATACACGCGCTACATGCTTACCCCGCCCAAAGGCCGCCACCAGCTCGACGAAGCCCTCATCGTCATGAAGCAATTCATACAAGAGCGCAACTTCAAAGCCGAAGACTGGCAACAAGAACAAAAAATCATTCAAGGCGAAAACCGCACCCTACAAAACCTGAAGGAGCGCATGGCGCAACAGCGTACCGCCAGTTTGAAAAACGGCTCGCGCGAAGCCCGCTACCGCCCGATTGGCGACGCCGCTTCCATCGACACCATGCAAGTCGGCACACTCAGCGCGTTTCACAAAAAATGGTATGCCCCGAACAACGCCACCTTGGTCGTGATTAGCAGCTTACCTGCCAAATCCGTTCGCGCCGCACTGGAAAAACACTTAGGCAGCCTACCCGCCCGCGCCCTACCGACCCGATTACCGGAAGAATACGAACCGAAACTCCAACACGGCTGGCACATCGACCAACTGCAAGACAAAGACAATACCGAAAGCGAATTAAACTTAATCTTCCGTTTTCCCAACACCGCCACCCGCGCCAATACGGCTCAAGGCGAGTATGAGCGCCTGTTAGACAATTTTGCCGCTTATATCATCAATCTGCGCCTGCAAAAACAAAACCTGCCGCCCAACGTGCAACAGCTTACCCTGCGCAGCGGCAACTTGGGCAGCCGCACCGGCTTCGTAGGCTGGCTTACCCAAACCACCCCTGACGGCCATGAAGAAGCCTTGCGCACGCTACTGACACTACGCAAAAGCATACTTGCCGAGCCTGCCACCGACAACGAAATCGCCGCCTACCGTCGCCGTTTCAGCGAACTTCTGCGGCTGAGCCAAAAACAATCCGGCTTTTCCGACAATCCCGACGAATTGCTGCCGCAAATTCAAGACACCCTGTTCAACGGAAAGCCGCTGCGTACCCCCGCCGAACACACCGCAGCCGTACGCCCCGCCTTGTATAAAATCAGCAGCCGCGATGTCAACGAACGCATCCGGCAATGGCTGAATGCTAACGATAAACTCATCCAAGCCCAAGCGCCGGGTCTGAACCCGATTAGTCTGCCTCCGGTTGGCCAACTTGACCGGTTGTCGGAAAATCCCGACGCCCTGCTTGCCGTACCACACCCGCACAAGCACACCACACCCGCCAACGTTGCCAGCCGCCGCACCGTGCCGACAACCGATGCACCCACTACCGATGCCTTATTCACAGCACCGGCCGTTACCGGCAAAATGACCGGCGGCCAATACGACGCAGCCGCAAAAACCGAAATCATGCAGCTGGAAAACGGTGATACGGCCGTTGTTTTGCAGAATCCGGCGGCAGGCGACAAAACCTATCTCAAAATCATTACCCAAACCGGTTATCTGCAAAACAACCTTACCGCTTGGCAAGCCCACTTGGCAGGGGAAATCATCTGGAAAACCCCGCCCAAAGGCCTGTCTGCAACCCAGTTTTCCTTATGGAAAGCGCAGCACAAAACCCAATTAGATTATCAAATCACACCCTACCATCAAATCTTTACCGGCAACGCACCCAACGCCGCTTTTGAAAATCTGCTGCAGCTGTATCGGGCCTATCAAAATCCGGATAGAAACGACAGCAGATGGCGCAGCCTGTTACAAATCGAAGCGGCCCGCCGACCCGTATTCCTTGATTCCGTGCCCGGCAAACAGGAAACCGCCGAATTCAATCTGCACTATGGCCGCAGCGAATATGAAGAACCGCCTGCCAATGCAGAAATCGCCTCCCTCAGCAACGAAGCACTGCTGCACCAATGGCAGCTGCTCAACAAAGCGCCGGCCGCTTATTACATCGTTACATCCCAAGCGCCGCAAAACCTGAAGCCGCTGATTGCGCAATATCTGGCAACCATACCGCGTTCTCCGGCCCGAAATACCGTGCTCCAGCCCGTTAGCGGCAGCATCGTGCAACGCATACCGATTGCCGACGACAAACACACTGACGTCAGCGCTTGGTCATGGCAGCCTTTCTACAACTGGACACCCGAAACCTCCGAGCAGATTCCTTTGTTGGTCAACCTAGCCAATGCCCGTCTGAAAAACGAATTGCGCGGCCGCCTGCAAGGCACTTACAGCCTGAAATTCACCGCCCAGCCCGACCCCGAACACAATCTGGTGGAAAACCAGCTTTATTTCAGGGCCGAGCCGCAACGCGCCCAAGAGCTATGGCAGGCCGCCCAGCGCATTTTACAAAGCATGCCGGAAGACATCAGCCGAAACGAAGCCGAAAACCTGCAACGTTTATTTGCCGAACAGGAAGAGCGCCGCCACCAAAACCCCGAAGTCTGGCTGGAACGGCTGGCCCTCAGCCATCAGAAATACGGCGATGCGCGCTATATACGCGAGTTGCCCCAGCTGAAATACAGCATTATCCAAACCCGCCTGCGCCAAACAGCCAAGCTGCTCTGGTCAGAACCTAACGCACACATTCTGCTGACCGACCCCAAGCCTTAAAACACTATTGCTAAACACACAAAGCCTGTCTGAAAACGATTTTCAGACAGGCTTTTTTATCCAACAGCTTCTTCAACCTTGTTCCGATTCAAATGCCCCTTATCCAACTCTACAGACAGCCTTCGGTTTCACGCTATAATCGACACACCGTCAATCAATCTTTCCGATGCCATGACCGCAGCAGAATTGCAAACCTTCCTCCGCCAAAACATCCCGGCCGCGCAGGCATTAGACATTCAGGTTATCGACTGCACGCCCCAAGCCGTTACCCTGCTGATGCCATACCGCCTAAACCATAACCACAAAAACACGGTTTTCGGCGGCAGCATCGCTCTCGGCGCCACCCTGTGCGGCTGGTCTGCCGTACATATCAACTGCCCCGCAGCAGCCGGCAATATCGTGATACAAACCGGCGAAACCCGTTACCTGCGCCCGGCCACAAGCGATCTCCTTATCCGCACCCAAATCGAAAACGCGCAGGCTTGGCAAGAAATACACACCAGCCTAAACACAACGGGCAAAGGAAAAATCACGCTGAAAACCGAAATGTATTCGGAAGACCAATTGGTTGCCGTATTCAGCGGAAAATACGTGGCAGTCAAAACAAACAGCCAATAAAAAACTGCGCCCCTACCCGGAGCGCAGTCTGCTTTTTCAATTTATTTGGATGCGGCCGATGCGGCGGCAACGGAAGCCGCTTCCGCTTTAGCGCCTTGCGCCGCATTCATACCCCATGCTTCGGGATATTTATAACCGGCAAAACGGGTTTGCGCGTATTTTTTAAAGGCATCGGAATTGTAAACGGCCTCGATGTCTTTCACCCATTTGCTGTCTTTATCGGCGGTTTTCACGGCAGCCCAGTTCACATAAGCATAGCTCGGCTCTTGGAACAAAGCTTCAGTCAGCTTGATGCCGGAGCTGGTCGCATAGTTGCCGTTGATAATGGCGAAATCAACATCTTGACGGCTGCGCGGCAGTTGCGCCGCTTCCAATTCAACAATCTGAATATTTTTCGGATTGGCCGCAATGTCTTTTTTCGACGCAGTCAGCGGATTAACATTGTCTTTCAGCTTAACCCAGCCCAATTCGTTCAACATAACCAACGCACGAGCAAAGTTAGAAGGATCGTTCGGAGCCGAAACACTGCTGCCGTCTTTCACGTCATCCAATGATTTTGCCTTGCCCGAATAAAGCCCCAGCGGCGCGGTCGGCACTTGGAACACCTCTGTCAAATCCAGTTTGTGCTCTTTTTTGAAGTCGTCCAGATAAGGTTTATGTTGGAAAATATTGATGTCCAATTCGCCTTGCGCCAGCGCTTGGTTGGGGCGAACGTAATCGGTAAACTCCACCAATTCCACTTGATATCCCTCTTTTTCCAACGCCGGTTTAACCTGATCGCGCACCATATCGCCGAAATCGCCGGCAGTTGTGCCGAATACGATTTTGCTTTTCTGAGCACCGGCCTGCGAAGCGGCAGAAGCTCCGGAAGCGGCTGCTGGCGCCGCTTCTTTTTGTCCGCCGCAAGCGGTCAATGCAAAAGCAACCACGCCGGCAGATAAGGTTTTGAGCAATAACACATTGGTTTTCATATTAAACTCCTTAAAAATATCATTAAATATATTCTGTCGCACATATCAATTCAATGCCTGTCTGAAAACATTTGGCGGTTTTCAGACAGGCATCATCATGCTTTACCGCTTGTCTAATTTACGCGCAATCCAGTTACCGAAGCTTTGAATCAGAATCACGGCCAGCACCAAAACGGCCACGATAAATATCATTATATCCGTTTGGAAACGATGGTAACCATAACGTACGGCCAAATCGCCCAATCCGCCGCCGCCAATCATCCCCGCCGCCGCGCTGTATGATAACAGGCCGATGCTCAATACGGTAATGCTCAGCACCATACCGGAGCGCGCCTCGGAAAGCAGCACTTTAAAAATAATCACCGCCGGAGAAGCGCCCATACTGGTGGCCGCTTCAATAATGCCGCGCGGCACTTCGCGCAAATTCTGCTCAACCAGCCGGGCGAAATAAAACATGCCGGAAACCGACAAAATCAACGAAGCCGCAAACGGGCCGATACTTTTACCAATCAGCAGCAAGGTCAACGGCCCCATCGCCACCATCAAAATCACAAAAGGAAAGGCGCGTATCAGGTTAATCGTATTATCCAGAATTTTATTAAGGGTCGAATTGTAAAACAGCATATGGTTTCCGCTGGCAAACATCCCGATGCCGAGCAGCGTGCCGAACAGCACAGAAACCGGCACGGAAATGCCCAACATAATCAAGGTTTCCCAAGCTGCCTTAAGAATTTCAGCCTTCATATCCCACAGATTGTCGAATGCTTGGGCAAAGGTTTCGTCTGCCATATTCAATCTTCCCTGATTAACTCACAACCGATTTCCGAGCGAGCATGAATCTGGTTGTTTTTCACATCTACGATTTCCAAAAGCTTACCGTTATGCAGCAGAGCCGCGCGATCGCACAAACGCCGAATGACGCTCATCTCATGAGTTACGATAACAATCGTAACATTAAACTTCTGATTAATCTCTTCCAAACAAGCCAACACGCTTCGGGTAGTGGCCGGATCAAGCGCAGAAGTCGGCTCGTCGGCCAAAATCACGCCCGGATTGGGCGCCAGCGCACGAGCAATGCCGACGCGCTGCTTCTGCCCGCCCGATAATTGCGCAGGATAATGCTTGGCTCTGTCGCCCAACCGAACAATTTCCAGACATTCGGCTACCCGCTGCCGGATTTTGCCTTTGTCCCAGCCGGCGATTTCCAATGGGAAAGCCACGTTGTCTTCCACAGTACGGTTGCTCAATAAGTTGAATTGTTGGAACACCATGCCGATATTCTGCCGCGCCCGGCGCAATTCGACGGCAGAAAGCTCGGTCAATTTCTGCCCGCCCACCGTTACGGTGCCGCTATCGGGCCGCTCCAGCAGGTTAATCAGGCGCAGCAAAGTCGATTTACCCGCACCGGAATAACCCATCAAGCCGAAAACCTCGCCCTGCCTGATTTCGAGATGAGTCGGCTCCACCGCGGTAAACCAACCTTTGTTATCACGGCTACGGTAGCGCTTGCCAACATTATCCAAAACAATCATATTATCCATTTACTTGCCCTGCCGTCCGCCTCAAACAGAATAAAGCCCGATTGTGCTTACACACAAACGGGCCAAAATATAACAGCTTAAATGAAAAACTCTGTACGCTTTAGCTGTTTAAAACGCCCGCAAGCTGTGTCAAATCGGCGTGTAAATTCAATGTCGTAATTAAACGCTTTTTTCAGGTTAAAGTCAAGAAATAAAACCTTTATTTTTTCAATTTACAGTCAAAAAATTCGATTGCTCCGTAAATCGCCGAGCGCAAGCCCGCTCCAATCTTGCAAGCATTTCTATCGCTGCCATTTCATATCGTAATAGCTCGCTTCTGATGCGAATAATGCCTGTCTGAAAATGTTCAGACAGGCATTAATGATAGTCGACACCGTTTTATTTCATCGCACGGCTGATTTCATCCACATTATAGCGATACATATTGATATAAGTGTTGGCAGGGGCGCCGTTGCTCAAAGCATCCGAATACAATTTTCCACCAAGCGCAACGCCTGTTTCTTTGGAAATGCGTTCCACCATGCGCGGATCATTAATATTTTCTGTAAACACCGCTTTGATGCCTTCGCGCTTCACCTGACGAATAATCCCCGCCACTTGTTTGGCAGAAGGCTGGGCATCTTCGCTCACACCTTGGGGCGCGATGAATTGAATGCTGTAGCGTTTACCCATATAGGAAAAAGCATCGTGGCTGGTCAACACTTTGCGCTTGGCTTTCGGAATTTCGTTAAATTTCTGAGCGGCATAGGCATCCAATTTTTTCAATTCGCCTTGATAAGCGGCCAAGTGTTGCTGATAGTAAGCCTTGCCGGCAGGGTCGACTTTAATCAACGCGTCGGCTACGTTTGACGCATATTTTTGCATCAACACAGGGTCGGTCCACACATGCGGATCATATTCTCCGTGGTGATGGTCGCCTTCATGATGATGGTGGTGATGGCCTTCTTCAGCCTCCTCCGGCATTTTCATGGCATTGATGCCTGCCGCCGCCTCGGCATAAGCAACCTTATTCTGCTTGGCCGCGCGCACCAATTCTGCTTTTTCCAAACCCAAACCGTTCATCAAAAACAATTTGGCAGCACTAATCTTTTTAATATCGCCGCTCGTTACATTATAAGCATGGGGGTCTTGATCGTTGCCGACCAGATTCTGCACAGCCACACGCTCGCCGCCGACTTGCTTGGCAACGTCGCCCAATATGCTAAAACTCGACACAACCGGAATCGGCGCAGCGTATACCGAACCAGACAAAGCCAGTGCCAGCAATCCTTTTTTCCAATGTTTCATTATTTTGCTCCTTTAGATTTTCGTTTAATAAATATGGTGCTTTCGGTGGCGCAACAATTTCGATACCAAGCCGCCCTCCAAGCCGAAAACAATGGAAATCAAATACAAAGCGCCGCACCACAAAATAATCGCGGGCCCCGACGGTATTTCTACATAATAAGAAAACAGTAAACCGCCGGCACCACACAGCAAAGCAAACAGGCTGGCCAAAAACAGCAGCATGCCCATATTGCGCGCCCACAATCTGGCGGTAATGGCCGGCAGCATCATCAGCCCGACCGACATCAGCGTGCCCAGCGATTGAAAGCCGGCAACCAGATTCATCACCACCAGAATCAGGAAAACCATATGCCACAAGCCGCCTTTGCCGTTGACCGCCTTCAAAAACAAGGGATCGATGCTCTCCATCAACATAGGGCGATAAATCACGGCGAGTGCCACAATCGTAATGCTGGCGCTCGTTGCAACCAATTGCAGCGCAGGCAAATCCACCGCCAAAATCGAACCGAACAACAAATGCAGCAAATCGATATTGCTGCCATTCTGGCTAACCAATACCACGCCAATTGCCAAACTGCTTAAATAAAAAGCGGCAAAGTTGGCATCCTCTTTCAATTGAGTAAAGCGGCTGACCAGCCCTGCAAGCAACGCCATCATCATTCCAGCCGCAAAACCGCCCAAGCTCATGGCAGGCAGGCTCAAACCGCCGACAATATATCCCACCGCCGCACCGGGCAAAACGGCATGGCCAAGCGCATCGCCAACCAAGCTCATCCTGCGCATAACCAAAAAAACACCAACCGGCGCACCCGACAAAGCAAGGAACACAACGGAAGCCAGCGCATAGCGCATAAAGCCGAACTCAGCAAATGGAGCAACCAACAATTCGTATAAATTCATATTCTTTCGCTTTCAGACAAGCATCAAAATACTTTGCCTGTCTGAAAATATTGTTTCACGCGGCACACCATTCGGCACCGTCCACTTGCTGCATCAACGCCCCGGCCTTCTGTAAATAATCGTCGGTCAACACGTCTTCCGTTTTACCTGTCGCCACTTTTTCCCGCGCAATCAAAAGCGTATTCGGGAAATAGGCACGCACCTGCTCGTAATCGTGCAACACCGCAATCACCGCCTGCCCCGCATGGTGGCATTGCCGCAAAACTTCGAGCAAAGCGTAAGTCGTACGCGCATCCACCGCATTAAACGGCTCGTCCAACAGCAAAAATTTGGCATCCTGCACCAACATGCGAGCAAATAAAACCCGCTGAAACTGGCCGTTTGACAAATGAGCAATCTGCCTATCGGCAAAATCCGTCATTTCCACCCGAGCCAAGGCCTGTTTGATGCGCGCAGTCTGGTCGGCATTTACCCTGCCGAAAAAACCGATTTCATACCACAAACCCATCGCCGCCAGCTCCAAGACAGTCATCGGCTGGTTACGGTCGATGTCCGATTGTTGCGGCAAATACGCGATATCACTACGCGACATCCCCTGCCATTCGATTGTTCCGGTATCCGGTTTCAGCAAACCCATAACCGCCTTGAGCAACGTAGACTTGCCCGCTCCGTTTGGCCCGAAAATCGCCCACATCGAACCGTCGTCAAACGTCATATCCAGATGATGCACCGCCGGTTTGCGACGGTAACTGACCGTTAAATTATTAATGTGGATACTCATTCGGCAACAGCCCAAAAATACATGCCCCATAAAATCATCAGAGCAAGGGCGGCCAGCAGCAGGCGTTGGAACAAGCCGGTTAATAAAAGATTCATAATATCGTTCGAATTACGGGTAAAAAGCAGCGGAAATGATACTGTATAACATTCTTCTTGTAAATCGGCAGGCCAATAATAATGCCTGTCTGAAAAGGTTTTTCAGACAGGCATTACAGGCAGCTTAACCAATTAAGGCAATTCGCCGCTGGCACGTTTGGCTTTGAAATCTTTGGTTTCCCGCACAATCACACCGGAAAGCAAAACCAGCGCAATCAAGTTAGGCACCGCCATCAGACCGTTGAACGCATCCGCCGCCGCCCAAACCAAGTCCAAGCTGGCAACCGTACCCACCATGACCGTAGCCACATAAATCACACGGTAAATATTGGCCGAACGATCGCCAAACACATAAGCCGCGCATTTCTCACCGTAATAACACCATCCCAGAATCGTAGAATAAGCAAAGAAAATCAGGCCGATGGTAACCACCCAACCACCCGGCCCGGGCAACAGATGGTCAAACACTTTACTGGTTAAAACCGCACCGGTCAGCGCTTTCCCGTCGGAGCCAAGCAACGGGGTAAACTCCGTACCATGAGTTAAACCCATAACCAAAACAATACCGGTAATAGAACACACCACAATCGTATCAAGGAAAGTACCGGTCATCGATACCAGCGCTTGGCGCACAGAATGGTCGGTTTTAGCCGCCGCCGCCGCAATCGGCGCCGAACCCATACCCGCCTCGTTGGAAAATACACCGCGCGCCACACCGTAACGGATAACAGAGCCGATGGCACCGCCCGCAATCGCCTGCCCGGTAAACGCATCATTCAAAATCATACTGACCGCAGGCGCAACCTTATCCAAATTCAAAGCAATAATCACCAAGCCACCGACCACATAAAACACCGCCATTGCCGGCACGATAAAAGAAGACGCCGTAGCAATACTGCGGATGCCGCCCAAGACCACAATAGCCGTCAATATGGTCAACACAACGCCGGTATACATCTGATCAATACCGAAACTCGCATGAACGGCCTGCGCAACCGAATTCGACTGCACCGAGCTGCCGATACCGAAAGAAGCAATAGTGCCAAACAAAGCAAACAGCATGGCCAACCATTTTTGTTTCAAGCCATGCTCAATATAATACATCGGCCCGCCCGACATCTCACCGCGAGCATTGGTGATTCGGTATTTCACCGCCAGCACACCCTCGCCGTATTTGGTCGCCATGCCGAAAATCGCCGTCATCCACATCCAAAATACAGCACCGGGGCCACCGGAAATCACCGCCGTCGCAACCCCCGCGATATTACCGGTACCGATGGTGGCAGACAGTGCCGTCATCAAAGCACCGAAATGTGAAATATCGCCCTCATGATCCGTGCCGTCATCCTTTTTCGGATGCGGGAAAAAAGCCAACTTTAACGCATAAGGCAACATGGAAAACTGCAAACCCATCAAACGAACAGTCAGCAAAACGCCAGTGCCAACCAAGAAAACCAGCATAACCGGCCCCCAAACCCAACCGCCTACCACATCAAAGAAATGTTTCAGACCTTCCATTAAGCTCCTCCCGATAAAAAACACACTCTTTTAATCAAACTGGAAATATCGCAAAACCACTCGATTAAAAATCGACCGGGCCCGCCATCCAGCACAGGTTTGTGCCATTTCAGCATAAGGCATTAACTAATGCAAGCCAAGGTTAACCTTTTGTAACAGAATATCTACGCTTATCCGACTCAAAAATAGGAAAAAGGCTGTCTGAAAAACCTTTTTCAGACAGCCTTCTCTTTCGTTAGATTGTATACAAACTGCTCCAATCAAAATTTAGTTTTCAAAACTCGATTATTTTTGAAATTTTCCACTTAATATCAGTTCAATCTTATTGAACAGTAATATTCGCCTTCAAATCAAACGGCGGAATCTGCACCCAAAAGCGCTCGCCGCTATCATCTTCAAACTCATAACGACCCTGCATACTGCCCCACGGCGTAGATAAGTGCGTGCCGCTGCTGTATTCAAAATCATCTCCAGGATACAAAGTCGGCTGCTCGCCAACCACGCCTTTCCCTGAAACAGTTTCCACGCCGCCATGCGCATCAGTAATTTCCCAGCAGCGATTTTTCAGAGTCACAACTTCGCTACCCAGATTGCGGATCTTAATATGGTAAGAAAAAACATAACGGTCATTCATCAAGCTACTCTGCTCCGCCAGATAGCAAGGTTCGACAATCACTTCTATCGGATCACTCATCATATCCATCCTCCTTTTCAGACAGGCACAAACACCCGGGCTACACTCAGCACCAACACCGAAAACCCTGCGGCAATCACATCATCCAACATAATCCCAAAGCCACCGTGCACACGCCGGTCAAACCACCTTATCGGCCATGGCTTCAACATATCGAACAAACGGAATGCCACAAAAGCGGCCATCCACCAGCCCGGCGACAGGGGCACCCAAATCAACACCAGCATCATGGCTACGATTTCATCCCATACAATGCCGCCGTAATCCTGCAACCCCAATTCGCGCTCGGTTACATCACAAATCCAAATACCAACCCAAAACAACAAAGTACATAACAATAAAAACCAGCCGCCAGAAATACCTAGTTTGACCAACAAAAAGGTCAGCGGCAATGCCGGCAGCGTACCTACAGTTCCGGGCATCACAGGCGACAAACCCGTACCGAAACCAAAGCCCAAAAAACACACCGGGCGCTGCCAGATCCATTTGAATGTCGGTTTAAACTCAGTCAAAATGATCAAATCCCATTTTATCCAGCCGGATTTCGCAGCCAGCACCGTCGGAAATATGCAGCCCAGTTTCCGACAAAATTTTTCCCACACGGGTAACCGGTGTCGCACAGATTTCGCTTGCCGTCAAAATTTGATTTCTTAAAGCTTCCGGCGCGGTAAACAACAATTCATAATCATCGCCCCCGCTCAACTGCCATTTAAGCAAATCTCTTTTTTCAACGCAATTTCTCAAGTCAGGCAACACAGGAAGCTGATCCGCCCACAATTGAGCACCAACACCGGAAGCATCCAAAATATGCCCCAAATCCTGAGCTAAACCGTCGGAAACATCCTGCGCCGCATGTGCCAAGTTTAATAACGACTTTCCCAAATCCACTCGCGGCACAGGCCGCAATAACTTTGTCTTACATGCCTGCCACACCTTTTCAGGTAAACGTATTTTACCCAAATAGCCATCAAGAGCCGCCGCCGCCATGCCAACGCTACCGGAAACCCAAATATCGTCCCCTACTTTGGCCGACGACCGTTTCAGCCCTAAACCGCACGGCAGTTCACCGATAATCGTAATATTAAAAACCAAATCCCCTCGGGTTGTATCGCCGCCGATAAGCGTAATACCATATCGACGCATTTGCTTGAATAAAGAACCGCAAAAAGTCTTCAGCCAATCTTTATCCAACTGAGGAAACGCCGCACTCAATAAAACCCACCGCGGTGTTGCGCCCATAGCCGCCATGTCCGACACATTTACTGCCAGCACCTTGTGCGCCAAGTCAGCCGGAGCAACCTCGGCAAAAAAATGCCTGCCTGAAACCAACATATCACTGCTGAAGCATAAATCGTATCCGGTTCTCGGCCTTACAATTGCCGCATCGTCACCGATACCCAGCAAAACATCCTCATCTTGCTGACTTAGCAAAAAGGTTCGGATAAATTCAAATTCCGTCATTAAAATCTTTAGCCCATCCAGTTATGACAATATATGCTTCTTTATATATTGTAATACGTTTCCCTAGAAAATACGAAAAACCCCACGCTATTGCGCAGGGTTTTCCTATCAAACCAAAAATTATTTTTTGATTTCCTCACGGGTAAAGCCGTGATATTTGTTTTCGGGAGGAACTGGATGCCAACCGTTATCCACATCAGAGCGCTCGCCTTGAGCAGCTTGACCTTCAGCCACTTGTTTAGTAACCAAAGTACGGATTTTAACGTCTACGCGACGATCAGGTTCGATACATGCAATCAGAGCTGCACGACGTTTAGCTTTAGAAACTTTTTTACCCAGTTTAGCTACTTCAGCTTGGCAAGTTTCAGTCATGCGGGCTTGTGTTTCACCCAAGCCAACAGCGCTAACTTTAGAAGCAGCCACACCGCGGTTAACCAAGTAGTTAGCCACAACGTTAGCACGTTCTTGAGAAAGTTTTTGGTTGTATTCTTCGCTACCCATAAAGTCGGTATGACCTTCAACGCGCGCGCTTTCAACGCGAGCATCAGACAAGCGGGTAGCCAGATTGTTCAACGTTTCGGTAGCTTCCGGACGCAGGTTGTATTTGTCGAAGTTGAACAAGAATTTAGCAGACAATGCTACAGTTTCTTCTTCGTACTGAGGAGCCACAGGAGCGGCAGCAACAGCATCACCACACTCTACACGACCTTGAGAGTCTTTATCAAAGTAACCGTCACGCCAGCATTCGCCGTAGTTGTTGCGTACGATTTCATGGGATTGGCGGCTGATTACATAACCATCTTTACCGTGCGGTTCGCTTGCCATAACGTTGCCGGACGCAATAGCGGCAACAATCAAAGCACCTAATTTAAGCTGTTTGGTCATTATTATTCCCTCATCTAAAGATTGCCGTACAACAGTAGCCCTCCGGCTTTCTGATGCACATCACAATATACAGGCTACAGCACTTAGCCGCAGCAATTCGGATATTTCAGGTTTGTACTATAAAAAGCCCTATACAAACTGTCAATAGCGAAATTTTTCATACGACTGCTTAAAAGCCCGCTTCCTAGTTATGAATCATGCCGAAAAATCAACTTCGTGTCATTTATTTAAAAGCAAATTGTCCGACATGCCTGATTGAAGTTGTACAAAAGCAACATGAACAATCTATTTATTGCCCGTTACGTTTCTATCAATTGGAGAGATAACTTCATTAAAAACAAAATCTTTGACCTCCGAAACTTAGCCAATCACCGCAATAAACGCAAAATGTGCTAAATTAATCTGCCCTTTGTCGTTCACAGCCCACAAACCTTCCGAATGATTACAAACCATGAAATTACAACAACTGCGTTACGCACTGGAAGTATACCGACATAATTTGAATGTTTCAGCCGCTGCCGATGCCCTTTTCACATCTCAACCGGGCGTTTCGAAACAAATTCGTTTGCTGGAAGAAGAGCTGGGTGTGCAGATTTTTATTCGCAGCGGCAAGCGTATTGTTTCCGTTTCCCCTCCGGGCAAGGCCGTACTTGAACTGGCGGAGCGGGTATTACATGACGTTCACAACATCAAAAATATCGGTAAAGAATTCACCGACCATAACAGCGGTTTGTTGACTATTGCCACCTCGCATACTCAAGCACGCTATGCCTTGCCCAATATCATTGCCGAATTCGTTAAGCTTTATCCTAAAGTTCAACTTTTCATCAAACAAGGCAGCCCTTCCGCCATCGCGCAAATGGTTTTATCGGGAGAGGCAGATTTTGCGATTACCACCGAATCCATGGAAAATTTTGATGAGCTACGCAGCCTGCCATGCGCCCAATGGACTCATGGCATCGTCGTTCCTGATGGTCATCCTTTATTAAATAAAGCGGGGCCTATCACATTAGAAGACATTGCCGCCCATCCGCTGATTACTTACGAATTCGCTTTTAATGGCAATTCCAGTATTTCCCATGCTTTTAACAAAGCGAACATAGAAAATTTAAATGTCGTATTGGCTGCCGCCGATACGGAAGTGTTAAAAACTTATGTGAAGCTTGGTTTAGGCGTCGGCATCATGGCGCAGATGGCCTTTGACCGAAATGCCGACCAAGGCTTGCAGATGATAGATGCTTCCCATTTATTCGAACCTTCCTATACCGCCATTACCCTGCGGCCAGATTCTTATCTACGCGGCTATACATATGAGTTTCTTTGCATGTTTGTGCCCGGCCTGACTCGAGAAAAAATCGATAAATTGTTATACGAGCCTATCGAAGAAGATTTCTCAATCTGATTTTCCAAATCAAATGCCTGTCTGAAATTTCAGACAGGCATTTAGCGTTCTTTCATAACTGCAGGATTACTCAACTGCATGCACACAACCGGAAACCATTTGCTTGAGCGCATCAGGATTTAACAGTTTGATATGCTTATGCTCCACCGAAACCAAACCATCGTGATGGAATTTAGACAACGTACGGCTAACAGTTTCCAGCTTCAGTCCCAAATAACTACCAATTTCTTCGCGCGACATCCGCAGGATAAAATCATTGGCTGCAAAACCCCTGACTTGAAGACGTTGCGACAAATTTAATAAAAATGCGGCAATCCTCTCTTCTGCTCGCATATTGCCCAATAACAGCATCACACCCTGATCTCTAACAATCTCTCGGCTCATCAAACGAAAAAAATGCGCTTGAATACTGGGAATTTTCTGCCCGAGCTCTTCCATATGAGTAAACGGCACTTCACACACTTCGCTGTCTTCCAGAGCCACGGCGTCACAAGTATGAGTATGCGAACAGATTCCATCCATTCCGATGAGTTCTCCCGACATGGAGAATCCGGTTACTTGATCCCGCCCGTCTTGGCTGGCGACCGTTGTCTTAAAAAAGCCAGTACGAATCGCATACAGGGAAGTAAACACTTCCCCAGTGCGAAACAAAAACTCACCTTTTTTCAATCGGCGGCTTTGCCTGATAATAGAATCTAATTGTTCGAACTCAGAAGGCATCAAACCTACCGGCATACACAGTTCACGAAGCGAACATGAGGAACATAAAGTTTTAACCACAGGGTTCGTGTGTGCAGTCATAAAATACATACCCAATTTGCCACCCTTTATGAGGGCCGACACTTGTTATCGCCTGTTACGATATGAGAGGTTGACGCATATCAAGGCACGCTTATCATAATATCTTCATTCTACCAAACGGATAATTTTTTGACTACGGAAAACTACTTAAAATGAAAACCTTCCCGATTCAAAACGCAGACCGGCCGGAATTCGACCGACGCCTCATCGCCAGCCTACCTGCCAACGGGCCACGTTACACTTCTTACCCAACCGCCGATCGTTTCAACGCACAATGGGGCGAAAACGAATACATCAAAGCGCTTGAGTTGCGTCAAATAGGCGCACTCAACAAACCGCTGTCCCTCTATATTCACATCCCGTTCTGCAACACCATCTGCTATTACTGCGGCTGCAACAAAATCATCACCAAAGACAAATCCCGTGCCGACACATACATCCGATATCTCGCTCGCGAAATGGCATTACTAGCCCCGCATTTAAAAGGCCGCCATCTCCTATCTCAACTGCATTTCGGCGGCGGCACGCCCACATTCTTAAGCAACGACCAACTGGAATACGTATTTTCCACCATTGCCGAGCATTTCCAATTAAGCCCCGACGGAGAGTACTCAATCGAAATAGACCCGAGAAAAGTCAGCCGTGACACCGTGTTTCATTTAAAAAAACTCGGGTTCAACCGCATGAGCGTTGGCATACAAGATTTCGATCCTAAAGTACAAACAGCGGTCAATCGCATCCAAACCGTCGCCGAAACACGCGAAATCATCGAAGCGGCAAGAGAAGCCGGCTTCAAATCGGTTAGCGTGGATTTAATCTACGGCTTACCCCATCAATCGCTTGAACGCATCAAACCGACACTTGAAACTACGCTTTCCCTCGACCCCGATCGCCTGGCCCTGTACCATTACGCCCATCTACCCCATCTTTTCAAGCCTCAGCGCCGAATCGACACCCAAGCCGTACCCAATAGCGAAGAAAAGCTGGATATCCTCCAATATGCCGTACAAACTCTAACCAGCCGCGGCTATGAATTTATCGGTATGGATCACTTTGCCAAACCCACCGACGAATTAACCGTTGCGCTGCATGAAGGCCGTTTACAGCGCAACTTCCAAGGTTATTCCACCTATGCCGATTGCGATCTGATCGCCATCGGGGTTTCCGGCATCGGCAAGATCGGCAGCACCTACAGCCAGAATGAAAAAGACATCAATGCTTATTATTCGGCGATTGACTCCGGTCACCTACCTATCACACGAGGCTATCAACTTAATCAGGACGACATCCTCCGCCGCAACATCATTCAAGACTTAATGTGTCGATTTTCACTCGATTTTCAGGTTTATCAAGACATTTTCGGCATCAATTTCCACCAATATTTCCAAACGGAATTGCAAGACCTGGCGCAACAAGAACAGCTCGGTCTCCTGCGGCTACACCCCGACGGACTGACCGTTACCCCCAAAGGTCGCTTCCTTATCCGCAACATCGCGATGATTTTCGACTATCACCTGCGTCATCGAGAAAGCAAAATCCAATACTCGCAAACCGTATAGCCAAGCCTATTACTTCAATAACCTCGATACTGAGTATTTCAGGAAAATGCCTGTCTGAAAAAACTTTCAGACAGGCATACTGATTCACCCCTCGCATGATGATGCAGCCAAAGCAACACCATCAACAATCCTCCTCCCCCATAACTATCAAAGGTTAAATGACATCTATAATTTAAGAATACCATTGGTCAAATCATAACCGCCAAACCCGCATAAACAAAAAATGCCTGTCTGAATATTTTCAGACAGGCATTTATCTAGAGAGCAGAGTTATTTATCCAATACTTCACCCATAGCTTGTTGCTTGGCAATCGCCTTATTGATATACCATTGCTGCGTGATACTTAAAATATTATTCACCACCCAGTAAAGCACCAAGCCTGCCGGGAAGAAGAAGAACATCACAGAAAAAGCAATCGGCATTACTTTCATCATTTTCGCCTGCATCGGATCTGCCGGTGGCGGATTTAATGTAGTTTGGAACCACATTGTTCCAGCCATAATCAGCGGCAAGATAAAATAAGGATCGGTTCGACTGAGATCGGTAATCCAACCCATCCAAGGCGCCTGGCGCAACTCCACCGACGCAAACACCGCCCAATAAAGACCGATAAAGACCGGAATTTGCAGCAACATCGGCAAACAACCGCCCAACGGGTTAATTTTCTCACTGCGGTACATCTGCATCATTGCCTGCTGCAGGGCCATACGGTCATCGCCATACTGTTGTTTCAAAGCCTCCAACTTAGGCGCCACCGCACGCATCTTGGCCATCGAACGGTAAGACGCATTAGTCAACGGGTATAAAACGGCTTTTACAATAATGGTCAACAGAATAATCGACCAACCCCAATTGCCTACCCAGCCATGCAATTTTTCCAACAGCCAGAACAAACCTGTCGCCGGATAATAAACACGCCCGTAATCTTTAACCAATTCCAGTTTATCAGCCACGTTGCGAATCACATCAGTCAACTGAGGGCCAGCATACAAACCCATTGGGAAACTGTATTTCCGACCATTCTGCATTTCCTGCAAAGGAACCGTCACACCGGAGGAATAAAGATTATCGGAACGGCGTTTGACATCAAGCTGACAACCCGAAACACAGACAGTCGCACCGTCTTTAGGCTGCAAAATCCAAGTAGCCATAAAATAATGCTGAATCATGCCCACCCAACCGGTATTGGCCCGGCGAACATATTCCGCTTGATCGGTACCCGAATTAAAATCACTGTCCAAATCCTTGAAGCTTACTTTCTCGAATTTACCTTGCGGCGTATAAACTACCGGGCCGGTATAAGTTTGAGTAAAGTAGCCGGAGCCTTCCGGCGCATTGTGGTCGCGCACAACTTTATAAACCGCCTGCGCCCTGAAAGGTTTACCGCTTAAATTCGTCACGTCGAAACGCACATCAACCAGATAGCTGCCTTTTTTGAAGGTATAAACCTTATCTATTTGCAAACCATCTTTTGCAGGCGCGCTCAAGCGCACTTCCACTTTATCGCCGTTCAAGCTGTATTGTTTTTGTGCCGTACTAAAACTCACATCCTTCAACAGGCTCTGCCCGCCAATATCCTGCAAGTCGGATTGGGCGATGTAAATATTGTCTTTACTGTCGTTAAACAATACAAAATCTTTGTTTTCGTTGCCGGTAGCGTTATATTTCAATAACGTCAGCCCACGCAAATCGCCGCTTTTTTCATCAATAACGGCTTTTACCATATCAGTCGTAACCGTTACCGGCACAGTAGGGGAAAGCGAAAGTTCGGCCGACGGCGTTTTTTGCTGCTGCTGTACCGCGGCAGTCTGCGGCTGCTTGGGCGTAGGAAAAAAATGTTCCCAGCCAAGCATAATCAGCAAAGCAATGGCAAAAAACATGGTTAGTCTTTTGAAGTCCATCGTGTGTTTGTTCCTAAAGGAGGGTTATGGGATTTTCTAAAATTCTGAAAGGATAGCAGATAAATACGGTTTGTGTATGTTTGTTTGATACAGGAGGTAATCTATTACTCCGCAATGCCTTATTTCTTGAAAAAATAGGCGGCTCAAGGAACGGGATCATGATCATGTCCGCCCCAGGGATGGCAACGGCAAATGCGCTTCAACGCCAGCCAGCCGCCTTTCCAAACACCATATTTGCTCACTGCCTCCAGCGCATATTGCGAACAAGTCGGCGAGTAGCGACAACGCGGCGGAATAAGCGGACTAATGCAATACTGGTAAAACTTAATCAACCCAATAAATAGCCTGAGCAGCACAATCAAGACTTTCTTCGCAACATCAGCTGCGCCAGCTGAATCTTCGCCTCTTTCGCATGGGCTGCATCGAAGCTTTGGCGCACCCGCACCACAAAATCACAAGGTGCCAGCTCATGCTGATGGCGACGAAACCATTCTCGGATCACACGCTTCATGTAATTGCGCCGGTTTGCCCGCTTAGCAGCTTTTTTACCCACCACTAAACCCAAACGAGCATGCCCGTACGGGTTGTCATCTGATTGTAAAACTTGCAACAGCGTCCGGCTCCGCTGTTTTTTTAAAGCAAAAACGGAAGAAAATTCTTCCGTTTTTAATAAGCGGCATTGCTTGCTAAAGCGCCTGTTCAAAGCAGCACCAAACGCATTAAACAGCCAGGCGTTTACGGCCTTTGGCACGACGCGCTGCCAATACGGCGCGACCGCCACGGGTTTTAGAGCGAACCAAGAAGCCGTGGGTACGTTTGCGCTTGGTTACGGAAGGTTGGAAAGTACGTTTCATATTAATTCCTAAAATTAATCTGGATATTAAACGTTGAATTACACACCAAACCCAATATTTTGTCAATCAATATAAACAAGTATCCTGGCACCTACCTGCAATCAAATACCATTTGGCAACACCGGCAGCCGCACACTTCCGATAGCAGTTATCCACAAATTTCGGTATAATCGGCCGAATCTTTACACACCTGCCGATAAGCCTAGTTCTGCTACGGATAAACCCATGACTCTTGCTGAATTCTGGCCTTTATGCCTTGACCGCCTATATAAAAATATGACGCCGCACCAATACGATACTTGGGTGGCGCCATTGACCGTGGGCGAAGAAAACGGCCTTTGGGTGGTATATGGAAAAAACCAATTTGCGGTCAATATGTTGAAAAAAGAGTTTGCCCAAACCATAGAAAACGCCCGTGCCGATTTCGCACCCGAAATGCACCCTTTCGTTTTCAAAACAGGCAAAGGGCAAAAATTTGAACGTGCCGGCCGATCCAACGCAAATGCAAGCCAGCCCGAACATTTCCGTAGCAAAACCGATACGGTCGAATCTCGAAGCAAAAGCCTGTCTGAAAACCCGCAAGACACGCCGGCTCGCAAAAAAATGAAAGCCAGCGCAGCCGATATTGTGGCCGAGCGGATGAAAAATCTATCGGTATCTGAAAAATCTGAAAAAAAAGCCGAAGCGCCCCAAAAAAACAAAGCCAAGACAGCAGAGAAAAACAAAGAAAAAAATCAACAGTTTTATTCACAAACCAACCTGTCGCCCGACTACACTTTCGACACCCTGGTGGAAGGTAAAGGCAACCGTATTGCCGCCGCCGCCGCCCAATCCATCGTCGAAAATCCGGGTAAAGGCTACAATCCGTTTTTTCTGTACGGCAGTACCGGCTTGGGCAAAACCCACTTGGTGCAAGCTATTGGCAATGCCTTATTAAAAAACAGGCCCGAAGCCAAAGTACGGTATATGCATTCCGACGACTACATCCGCAGCTTCATGAATGCCGTACGCAACAACGGCTACGATGTATTCAAGCAACAATACAAACAATACGATCTTTTAATCATTGATGACATTCAGTTTATCAAAGGTAAAGAGCGTACGATGGAAGAATTTTTCTATCTTTACAATCACTTCCACAACGAGAAAAAGCAACTTATTCTGACCTGCGACGTATTGCCGACCAAAATCGAAGATATGGACGACCGTTTGAAATCGCGGTTTTCTTGGGGTTTGACGCTAGAGCTCGAACCGCCCGAATTGGAGATGCGCGTTGCCATTTTGCAGAAAAAAGCCGAAACTGCCGGTGTAACGCTTGACGAGCAGGCTGCTTTCTTCATTGCCAAACACATCCGTTCGAATGTGCGCGAATTGGAAGGTGCGTTCAAACGCGTGGAAGCACGTAGCCGTTTCCTGAAGAAAAGCATCAATATCGATTTGGCGGCCGAAGCATTGCAAGATATTGTGGCCAGCGCCTATAAAATCATTACCGCCGATTTAATCATGGATACCGTAGCCAAACATTACCGTATTAAAATCAGCGAGATGATTGGCGCCAAACGCACGCGTAACATTGCCCGCCCGCGCCAAGTTGCCATGAGCCTAACTAAAGAATTAACCAATCTCAGCCTGCCGGCCATCGGCGATGCCTTCGGCGGTCGCGACCATACTACGGTTATGCATGCCGTCAAAACCATTGCCAAGCTGCGCCACGAAGACCCCGAACTGGCGCAAGACTACGAAAAACTCTTGATTTTAATTCAAAATTAATTATTTAAATTCAAAAGGTATACTTCATGTTGATTCTACAAGCCGAACGCGATGCCCTACTAAAGCCCCTACAAGCCGTTACCGGCATTGTCGAGCGGCGCCATACTTTGCCGATTCTGTCGAACGTTTTATTGGAAAATGCACACGGCCAAACCAATATTCTGGCAACCGACTTGGAAATTCAGATTAATACCACCGGCCCGCAAAGTGATGCCGGCGATTTCCGCATCACCACCAATGCAAAAAAACTGCAAGACATTTTGCGCGCCTTACCGGAAAGCGCTTTGGTCGCATTAGACTGGGCGCAAAACCGCCTTACCCTGAAAGCCGGCAAATCCCGTTTCAACCTGCAAACCTTGCCCGCCGAAGACTTTCCGCTGATGAGCGTAGGCGAAGAAATCAACACTGCTTTCAGCCTGCCCCAAGATGCCTTTAAAAACATGCTTTCGCAGGTACAATACAGCATGGCCGTACAAGACATCCGCTATTATCTCAACGGACTATTGATGCAGACCGACGGCGATCAGCTGCGACTCGTCGCGACCGATGGCCACCGCCTTGCCTATTCCTCCACCACTATCGATGCCAACTTGCCGGCCGCCGAGGTGATTTTGCCCCGCAAAACCGTACTCGAGCTCTTCAAGCTCCTCAACCATCCGAACGAGCCTGTTACGGTAGAACTGCTCAACAACCAAGTACGCTTCCGTTGCAACGACACCGTGATTGTCAGCAAAGTAGTTGACGGTAAATTCCCTGATTTTAATCGCGTCATTCCGTTGGATAACGACAAAATCTTCTTGGTGAGCCGTACCCAGCTTCTCGGTGCACTCGAACGCGCGGCTATTCTCGCCAACGAAAAATTCCGCGGCGCCCGCCTGAACCTGAAACCCGGTTTATTGAGCGTTGTGTGCAGCAATAACGAACAAGAAGAAGCCCGTGAAGAATTGGAAATCGCCTATCAGGGCGACGAATTGGAAGTCGGATTCAACATCGGCTACCTGATGGACGTCTTGCGCAATGTTCATGCCGAAGACATGCAACTGGCCTTTGGCGATGCCAACCGCTCCACACTCTTCACGATTCCCAACAATCCGAATTTCAAATACATCGTAATGCCCATGCGCATTTAAAACCGCAAAACAAACGTATTATCCATGCCTGTCTGAAAACATTTTTCAGACAGGCATTTATTTTTCGCTTACCCATTTCACTTTGGCCCGCACCAAATACCTGCTTCATCTACAATGGAAAGTTCTCTTTCTACGATATCCTATCCAACTGCTTTATTTCCGTATCAAAAACAACACGAAAAAACCTACTGATAAAGCCTGCTTGAAAAAATTCAGACAGGCTTTATGCCAGAGCAAATCCGCCGCACCAACCAAAGGAAAGCCGAAATATGCTACAATCACCTGCTAAATTTTACCTATTTTTCAGGAAGCAAAATGAGCTTAAAATGCGGCATCGTCGGCCTACCCAACGTCGGCAAATCCACCCTATTCAACGCCCTTACCCAATCCGGCATCGAAGCGGCCAATTACCCCTTCTGCACCATCGAACCCAACGTCGGCATCGTCGAAGTACCCGATCCTCGCATGGCCGAATTATCGAAAATCGTCAACCCGCAGCGCGTTCAGCCTGCCATTGTTGAATTTGTCGACATTGCAGGTTTGGTCGCCGGTGCAAGCAAAGGCGAAGGGTTGGGCAACCAATTTTTGGCCAACATCCGAGAAACCGATGCCATCGTCAACGTAGTGCGCTGCTTTGACGATGACAACATCGTCCACGTATCCGGCAAGGTCGATCCGATTGCCGACATCGAAACCATCGGCACCGAATTGGCATTGGCCGATTTAGCCAGCGTAGAAAAAGCCATTCTACGTGAAGGCAAGCGCGCCAAATCAGGCGATAAAGACGCACAAAAACTGATTGCCCTGCTGGAAAAGCTGCTGCCCCATCTTAACGAGGGCAAACCCGTCCGGTCATTCAAGCTGGATGCCGAAGAATTGGTTTTACTCCGCTCTCTCTTTCTGCTAACAGCCAAACCCGCCATGTATGTTGCCAATGTGGCTGAAGACGGCTTTGAAAACAACCCCCACTTCGACCGCTTGAAAGAACTGGCCGCCAGAGAAAACGCGCCGGTTGTCGCCGTATGCGCCGCCATGGAAAGCGAAATCGCCGAACTCGAAGATGAAGAAAAAGCCGAATTTCTTTCCGAAATGGGCTTGGAAGAACCCGGCTTAAACCGCCTCATCCGTGCCGGTTACGACTTACTCGGTCTGCAAACTTACTTTACCGCCGGTGTAAAGGAAGTGCGCGCATGGACCATCCACAAAGGCGACACCGCCCCTCAAGCCGCCGGTGTTATCCACACCGATTTCGAACGCGGCTTCATTCGTGCCCAAGTGATTGCCTATGATGATTTCGTTGCGCTCGGCGGCGAAGCCAAAGCCAAAGAAGCCGGTAAAATGCGTGTGGAAGGCAAAGAATATATCGTCCAAGATGGCGATGTAATGCATTTCTTGTTTAATGTTTGATGCCTGTCTGAAAAAATACGCCACACCTAATGCCGCCCGCCATTCAGATTAATCTTTAATATAAAACAGACGAAAACCCGATGAAATCCGTTATCCAAGACCTTCAAGCGCGCGGCTTAATCGCGCAAACCACCGACATCGAAGCCTTAGACGCTTTATTAAACGAACAAAAAATCGCGCTCTACTGCGGCTTTGACCCCACTGCCGACAGCCTGCATATCGGCCACTTACTTCCCGTACTTGCTTTGCGCCGCTTCCAGCAAGCAGGGCACACGCCGATTGCACTGGTCGGCGGGGCAACCGGCATGATAGGCGATCCCAGCTTCAAAGCCACCGAGCGCAGCCTCAATACTGCCGAAACCGTTGCCGGCTGGGTGGAAAAAATCCGCAACCAGCTCAAACCATTTTTAAACTTTGAAGGCGAAAATGCGGCGGTAATGGCCAACAACCACGATTGGTTCGGCAATATGAATTGCCTGAGCTTCTTGCGCGATATCGGCAAGCATTTTTCCGTCAACGCCATGTTGAACAAAGAATCGGTCAAACAACGCATCGAGCGCGACGACGTGGGCATTTCGTTTACCGAATTTGCTTATACTTTGCTGCAAAGCTATGACTTTTCAGAACTGAATAAGCGCCACAATGCCTTATTGCAAATCGGCGGTTCCGATCAGTGGGGCAATATTACCAACGGCATTGACCTGACCCGCCGTTTGAATAGAGCCACGGTTTACGGCCTGACCCTGCCTTTGGTTACCAAATCCGACGGCACCAAATTCGGCAAAACCGAAGGCGGGGCGGTATGGCTGGATGCTCAAAAAACATCACCCTATCAGTTTTATCAATTCTGGTTGAAAGTGGCCGATGCCGATGTCTATCAATTTCTAAAATATTTCACCTTCCTCAGCATCGAAACCATCGAAACCATCGAAACCAAAGACAAAGCCAGCGGCACCAAACCCGAGGCGCAACGCATTTTGGCCGAAGAAATGACCCGCCTGATTCACGGCGAAGCGGCTTTGGAAGCGGCACAACGCATTTCCGAAAGCCTGTTTGCCGAAGATCAAAGCAATCTGACCGAATCGGACTTCGAGCAACTTGCCTTAGATGGTCTGCCAGCTTTCCAAGTCAGCGGCAGCCTCAATGTGGTGGAAGCGTTGGTTTTATCGGGCTTAGCCGCTTCCAACAAAGAGGCGCGCGGTTTTGTAAGCAGCGGCGCGGTTATGCTGAATGGCACCGCAGCAGTATTGAATAATCCGCAACATACACCGGAAAAACCGGATGATGCGTATTTGATTACTGATGAATTCAAACGCTTCGGCCGATACACCATTCTACGTCGCGGAAAACGCAATCATGCACTCTTGGTTTGGAACGATTAATTCTGGTTCTAAAACCCAAAAGCCTGTCTGAATAATTCAGACAGGCTTTTTTCAATAAGCAGAAACGTCAAAGCAATCAAAGAATCTATCGTAACGTTGCTTTCAAAATAAAATATGTGTAAACATCAATGAAAGGATGCCCTCGCCTACTTCTCTCCCATTTCATCGAGCACAGCCTGAGCAGCAAGATGCGCGGTATCTTTTTTCAGAATGTCATGCAAGTGGCAAAAGTCAGACTTAAGCGAAGCAATCCGTTCGGGCGACTCATACCACTGGGAAACCGCCAATGCAATAAACTCAGGTTTGGCCATATCTTGCATCAGCTCAGGTACCACCTCTTTGCCTAGTAAAATATTAGGCAATCCAACATGAGGAACTTTAATCTGCGGCCGAACATAAGCATAAGTCAACGGAGAAATCTTATAACTGATAACCATAGGACGCTTGCACAGCGCCACTTCCAGGGTAGCCGTGCCACTGGTTACGATAACAACATCCGCAGCAACGGCAGCCTGCCGAGCATGAGCGCCTATCATCAAAACATCGAGCCGGCTGAATTCTGATTTTGCCAATAGATGTTGCAAACGACTGCGGGTTGCTTCGGTAGCCGCCGGCAAAACAAAGCGCGCCAAAGGATAACGTTGCTGCAGCAAACATGCCGCCTCAAGAAAAATCGGCGCCATATAATCGATTTCGCTGACTCGGCTTCCGGGCAATAAAGCAAATACGGGAATTTCCCGTGGTAATCCTAAGGCATCTCGTGCAGCATTTTGGTCGGTATCCATCGGCATGGTTTCTGCCAAAGGATGACCTATAAATTCCGCCTGCCCTCCGGCATCGGTATAAAGCTGCGGCTCCATCGGAAAAAGGCAAAGCACTTTATTGGTTTGCCGTACGATTTTCTTAACGCGCCCGCGCCGCCATGCCCACACAGAAGGGCTGACGTAATGCAAGGTGGGAATACCGGCTTGTTTGAGTTTAGCCTCTACGCCCAGGTTGAAATCGGGCGCATCAATACCAACAAAAACATCAGGCTTTAAATCCAGCATCTGCCGAATCAAACCGGTACGGATTTTTAAGATTTCAGGCAGGCGTTGAACCACTTCAATAAAACCGCGTACGGCTAACTTTTCCTGCTCATACAAGCTCTCAAAACCCAGCGCCAACATTTTTGGCCCGCCGATACCAACAAAGCGGGCATCAGGGCAACGCTCTTTTAACGCTTGGATTAAATGCGCACCAAGCAAATCACCAGAGGCTTCGCCGGCACACATGGCAATAATAGGAGATGGGCCTAATGTCATAAAGGAAATGTTGAATAAATAATTGGGTATTTTATCAAGCAGCTACCCTAGAAGAAAGTCATTCCATGAAGAAATAGGCAATCGCTTATCGTTTGACCAGCTGTTTAGCCGGAATGCCAACGGCAGTCATGCCATCAGGAATATCACTAACCACAGACGCGCCGGCACCAATCACACAATGACGGCCGATAGCACTGCCCTCACGCGTGCAGCTGCCGATGCCTACCCAGCTAAAATCACCGACAGAAGTATTGCCGGCCAAGCGTGCACCCGGGCTGACATGAACAAAATCGCCTAAAACGCTGTCATGATCAACGGATGAAGAAGTATTGATAATGGCGCCTTTTCCAATGCTGACTTCCGCATTAACGGCGGTTTGTGCAAAAAATACACTGCCCGCACCGATTTTTGCCGACATGCTAATGACGGCGGTGGGGTGGTAAATACAAGGTAAAGAAAAACCTTGCTCCTCGGCCAATTCAAAAACACGACCTCGAGTATCATTATCTCCGATAGCGACAACCACATCATACTCATTAGGCATTACACTTTGTCCAAGCAAACTGCTATCACCTAACAGCGGGAAACCCATAAATTCTTTACGACTATTGTGAAAATCATCAATAAAAGCGATTTCAGTCCATTGTTTCATGAGTATGGCGGTTTCCATAACCACTTTAGCATGCCCGCCGGCTCCGATAATGGCTAGCTTTTTTAGAGGAGCTCCTGAAACATTAATGTTCGTCATGATGACTATCCTGAAATCACATGCCAGCAGCACCGACACGCATTAATAATTACTAAAGATATCACTATTGATATTTTAAATATCGATAATTATAATATATTAATCAATAAACTAATAAAATATACTTTACAAACTATAAAGCAATTCCCACATCCACACTCCGGGCGCTGATTTTATAATGACTTACCAAAAACTCTATATCATATATTTGAAAAATTATATTGACGCTATTGCATGACATATTCATGAACGATGCATCCGATTGAACGCCGTAGTTATCTATAATAGATATTTACATCATATCTTATAACAGACCTTTTTTTTATGAATAGTTCATTTTAAGTAAGCAGGATATTTAACAGATAAAGATATTCAGACAGGCATATTACCCTTAATTGTATTCAACGGATAATACCTCGGGTGGAATTTTCAAAAAATGGTTTGAATACATTCAACTCAACCGCAGTGTCGCTCAGTGCGAGCACTTGTTGGCGAGCTTCTTCAAAGCCCAGGCCTTGACGGTAAATCAACTTGTATATATGTTTGACATTAGCAATTTGCTCGGGCGTAAAACCGCGACGGCGCATTCCTTCGGTGTTAAGGCCAGAAGGTTCGGCACGATAACCAGCCGCCATGACGTACGGCGGAACATCTTTATGCACGCCGGCAGCAAACGCCGTCATGGCATGCTCCCCAATAATACAGAACTGGAAAACCAGCGTGTAACCGCCCAGTATGACCCAATCACCAATAGTAACATGGCCTGCCAATGAGGCATTGTTCGCAAAGATAGTATGGTTGCCGATAACGCAATCATGAGCAATGTGCACATATGCCATTAACCAATTATCATCGCCGATGCGTGTCTCACCGATACCGGTAACCGTACCGGTATTGAAGGTGGTAAATTCACGAATGGTATTGCCGTTGCCGATGATTAAGCGGGTAGACTCATTTTGATACTTCTTATCCTGAGGTTGGGCACCCAGCGATGCGAATTGGAAAATACGGTTGTTCTCGCCAATAGTGGTATGACCTTCAATCACGACATGCGAGCCAATTTCCGTATTGGCCCCGATACGCACATGCGGGCCAATAACAGTATAAGGACCGACTTTCACACTGCTATCCAACTCAGCTTTCGGATCGACGATCGCACTTTGGTGAATCAAGCTCATGCTTTTTCCTTATTCGCGGTAGAAAGCTTGTCTGAAATCTTTTCAGACAAGCATAGATTATTCGACAATGCGTTGCGCGCACATAATATCGGCTTCTACAGCCAGCTGCCCGTCTACGGTAGCAACTGCGTGAAATTTACCGATGCCGCGTTTATAGTTAAGCAGCTCAACGCGGAAATCAAGACGATCTCCCGGGATAACTTGGCGTTTGAAACGAACATTGTCCAAACCGGCGAACAAGGTAATTTCACCTTCCCTCCGCTCAGTCTTTCCTTGTGTAAAAACGGCCAATACGCCGCAAGCTTGCGCCATAGCCTCAATCATTAAAACACCCGGCATAACGGGGGATTCTGGAAAATGCCCTTGGAAAAATTGTTCGTTAAACGTGACGTTTTTATAAGCCGACAAAGTCTTTCCCGGCTCAACGGCAGTAATTCGATCAAGCAACAGGAAAGGAAAGCGATGTGGCAAAATTTTTTGAATGTCGCGCACATCAATTGGTAATTTGATTTCCATTATTTTTATCCTAAAGTATGAGTGGCCGCCGCATATTACGCTTTTTCTGATGCGGCCTGTAACATCGTTATATCTTTTTCAATTTGTTTAATTTTTTTAGACATTTCACTTAGATGTCGTATATGTATCGCATTGCGCGCCCAATCTTTGTGGGTTTGCAACGGATAGCAGGTAGCATAGTAACCCGATTCTTTAATGGAATGGGTTACTGCCGTCCCTCCGCCAATAGTGGTTTTATCGGCAATTTCGATATGGCCGACAAACATCGCCGCACCACCGATAATGCAATAAGAACCAATTTTGGTGCTACCGGAAATCCCCGCACAGGCGGCAATAACGGTATGTTCGCCAATTTGACAGTTATGGCCGATCTGAACTTGGTTATCAATCTTGGTACCACGGCCGACCGCCGTATCGGCCATCGCACCGCGGTCTATCATACTATTGGCACCGATTTCCACGTCATCGTGCAAAGTAACGCCGCCGGTCTGAGGAATCTTGAACCAAGAATCTCCTGCAAACGCCAAGCCGAAACCGTCTGCTCCGATAACACTGCCTCCGTGAATCTCGACGCGATTACCCAGTTTGCAGCCGTAATAAATAACGGCATTGGGATGAATAACCACCCCGTCTCCCAACTGGCAATCATGCTCCACCACTGCTCCTGCTAAAATTCGACAGGCTTCACCCAGTACCGTATTGGCACCGATATAAGCATGCGCACCGATTTCACAACTTGCAGGAACCCTGGCCGACGGCTCGATCACTGCCGTGGGATGCACGCCCGCTCGAGCTTTTACCACTGGTGAAAACAACCTGGCAACTTTGGCGAAATACAAATAAGGATCTGGAGCAATAATCAGATTCCGTTCGGAAAATTCATCCGCCATTTTTGAGCTGACAATTACCGCCCCTGCCGCACTGTCCACAACAGCTGACTTGTATTTAGGATTAGCCAAAAAACCGATATGTTCAGGTTGAGCATTATCAAGCGGACGCACTCCGGTAATAGTAACGTCTTCACCCCGGTATTCAGCACCCAGTTCGGCAACGATTTGAGATAACGTATAAGACTTCATATCTGCCTTCTAAATCAAGAAAACAAAACCGACAAATCATAAACCGCTTTTCATCAAACCAAATATGAAACGACTGTGAAAAGCATTGGCGGTCGAATGCCTGTCTGAAACTACCGATTCAGCAGCTTAATAACTTGGTCGGTAATATCAAATTTCCCGGTCACATAAACCGCTTCTTGCAGAATGAGATCATAACCTTCTCTTTTGGCCAAATCCACAATAACACGATTGGCATTTTGCTGTAAGGCGGCAAATTCTTCATTACGGCGCAGATTATAATCTTCGGTAAGTTTTGCCTGCTCCAACCGGAATTCCTGAATCATTTCGGCCAACTTCTTCATAGCCGCTTCACGCTCGGCTGCTGGTATTTTTCCTTCAGCCAACCGTTTTTCTAGCGCTTCGCCTTCCTGCTGCATTTTCTGAAGTTTTTTCTGGCGGGAAGCAAACTCATTTTGAAGGGTGCTCTGAATGCGCTGCGCCTGTTTAGATTCTCGGTAAACACGTTCCGTGTCGATAAAACCCAGCTTCTGCACGCCTTCAGCCAACGCATTGGCAGCAAAACAATAGCCTAATACCGCAATCGCCGTAATCCGAAAAACGGAATGGATTCTGCTCATAAATCAACCTTTATCATTTTTAGTTGTACTTAGAATGTTGTACCTAACTGGAATTGGAAACGTTGGATTTCATCCGTAGATTTTTTCTTGATGGGATAGGCATAACTAAACTTCATTGGGCCTAAAGGCGAAATCCAAGTAACGGCAACCCCAGCAGAATAGCGCAATTCTTCCTTAAAGGTAGAATGATGCGAACTGCCCAAGCCATACACATTTTGAGTATTATTATTGCTATAGTAAGTGTCGTTATCGGAATCAGTATACGTTTTACCGTCCCACACGCTACCCGCATCTGCAAACAAGCTCAAACGTACCGTACGGCTGTCTTTCACACCAGGGAACGGGAACAGCAATTCCGCTGTACCGGCAACCATTTTGTCACCGCCATAACTAACTTTATTTCCTTCCCGATCATACACCTTAGGCCCCAAAGTACCGCTCTCATAGCCGCGCACCGAACCTAAACCACCGGCATAAAAGTTTTCAAAGAACGGCAAGTCTTTGGTTTTTCCATAACCATCGGCATAACCTATATTGCCGCCCAACATCAGGGTCAGATTCTTACTCAGAGGGAAGAACCATTTCTGGTTGTGGGTCAAACTATAATATTGCAAATCCCCGCCCGGCAAGCCGGCCTCAAGGTTCACATCGGTCGAATAGCCACGAGTAGGCCACAACGCACTGTCGGTTTTATTACGCCCCCAGCCCAAAGTACCTTTCAATGTCCATCCGCTAAACGAACCACTATCCGATGTACTATTGTAAGTACCGTATTTTTCAACAAAATTGCGGTAACGTTTCGGCGCATTCGGATAAGTATTTACTTTCAAATGCTCCGGAGACAATCCTAAGTTGATACGGTCATATTCGGTCACAGGAATGCCTGTTCTAACGCCGGCACCAAACGTAGTCGTTTTATACTGTTGCTGGGTACTTGTATCCGATTTGCGCGGATCATAAATTTTACCGTACAAATCATAACCCAAACTGATGCCATCGGGCGTGAAGTAAGGATCAGTGAAGGAGAGAGAAGCATTGCGAGTGGTTTTACTGCGAGAAACCCGAGCAGAAAGAGATTTGCCGGTTCCAAACAAGTTGTCTTGCGCCACACCAAACGAAACCACCAAACCGGTATCCTGCACCCAACCTGCGCTCAAATCAAGGGAGCCGGTAGAACGCTCTTCTACGCTCATATTGATGTCCACTTGGTCAGGCGTACCTTCAACAGGTTTCGAATCGAATTTCACGTTATCAAAATACCCCAACAACTCAACACGCTCTTTCGAACGTTCCAGCTTAGAAGTATCATAAGGCGCCGATTCCAACTGGCGTAGCTCACGACGAATTACTTCGTCGCGCGTTTTGTTATTGCCCGTAATGTTGATTTCATTTACATAAACTTTGCGGCCGGGATTAACCAGCAAAACGAAATCCACCTTACCGGTTTCGGGGTTCGGGCGGGGCTGTACGTTTACCTCACTGTAGGCATAACCCGCACTGCCCATTTTATTTTGGATATCTTTTAGGCTTTCCACCATCAACTCGCGCTCATACCATTTTCCTTCTTTCATTCTGAGAAGTTTATATAAGTCTTCTTTCGGCACTTCGTTGGTATCGCCCTCAATGGTCACTTTACCCCAATGATAACGCTCGCCCTCGTGCAGCTTGATGTTGATGGTCTGTTTGGTTTTATCCTGCTCATCGGTTTGTACATCCGCATCAAGGATACGGAAATCAAAATAGCCGTTGTTCTGATAAAAATCGCTCAAGCGCTCCATGTCTTGATTGAATTTTTCTTGGTTAAACTGATTACTTTTGGTCAGCCAACTCCACATACCACCTTCGCTAAGCGACATCTGTTTCAACAAACGGCGGTCGGAATATTTTTCATTTCCCTCAAAATGGATATCGGCAATTTTAGTGGTTTTACCTTCATCAATCTTAATGTCAATGGCCACACGGTTGCGCGCCAACTTATTCACAGTCGGCGTAATGCTGACCATTTGTTTGCCACGATTGATATATTCTTCTTTCAAACCGGCAACAGCCTGATTCAATTTGGCTTGACTAAAAGGCTGGGATTGGCCCAAGCCGAATGAAGTCAGATTTTTCTTGATGGTATCGGCAGGCAGCACTTTGGCACCGGTAATGGTCAAGTCGCTAATAGTAGGACGCTCTACCACCGTCAGCAAGACTTGATCGCCCAGCGTTTCTACCCTGACATCATCAAAGAATCCTGTTGCATAAAGCTCTTTGATGATTTCTTCACCGCGAGCATCGGTAAAGGTATCACCTATTTTCACAGGCAGATAGGAAAATACAGTTACAGGCTCTGTACTTTGCAAACCTTCGATGCGTATATCCTTAATCGTGAAATCGGCCAAGGCCATCGGCGCAAGACCCATTAATATTAAAGCAGCGGTAATCTTCTTCAGTTTCATAAACTCTATCCAAACAGACGGGTAATATCGTTAAAAAAGGCCAGCAGCATCAACATCAGCATAGCAGCGATGCCGAAACGTATGCCCATCATTTGCACACGTTCACTTAAAGGTTTGCCACGCAACCATTCTGCGGCATAAAACACCAGATGGCCTCCGTCAAGCACAGGCACTGGCATCAGGTTAAACACACCTAAACTGACACTGACTAAAGCCAGAAATTCCAGATAGGCCTGAACGCTAATAGCAGCAGTTTTCCCCGCCATATCAGCGATCGTCAGCGGGCCGGAAATATGATTAATAGATGCTTGACCGGTTATCAGCTTCCCGAAGAATCCGACGGTCAACGTAGAAAATTCTACGGTTTTTCTCCAACCCATTTCAAAAGCTTCAGCAACGGATGGGACATATTTCCGGCTGATTTTTTGCTCCCAAGCTTCATCAAGGCCAGATAAAACGCCGATGTAACCTGTTAACCGGCTTCGGTCGCGGGATTCTTGCGAATCAGGCCGAATGGCGATTTGCAGGTTATTTTCGTTGCGCACCACGCCAAGCAACAGCTTTTGCCCGGGGCTATTGCGTATGATTTCACTCCAGTCTTGCCATGAAGGCGTCATCTTACCGTCTACCGATATGATGCTGTCACCTTTCTTCAGGCCTGCACTGGCAGCAGGGCTGTTATCCACCACTTTGCCGATTCGGTTGGCACGTTTAAACGCATCCAAGCCGATATTGCCATTTTGTTTGGCAACCTGCGCCGCTTCCGGCGTTCCGGCGATGTTAATACTACGCAAAGCCGGTTGATTCTGGCTATCCACCACCCTTACATCCACTTTGCCGGCATCCAAACTCAAGGTGATTTTAGTGCGAGCATCAACCCAATCTTTCACAGGCTCACCGTTGACACTCAGAATCAAATCACCTTCATGGAAGCCCGCTTTGGCCGCAATACTGTCTTTAACCACAGTACCGACAAATGGTTTGACTTCGGTAACGCCGAAAGAAAAACTAATGCCAAACAATAAAACGGCCAGTATCAGATTGGTTAACGGGCCTGCGGCAACGATGGCGATGCGCTTGGCCGGAGGCTGCTTATCAAAAGCGTAAGGCAAATCTTCTGCCGCTACTTCACCTTCACGGGTGTCGACCATTTTAACATAGCCGCCCAGTGGAATTGGAGCAAGGCACCATTCCGTGTCGCCTATTTTCTTGGTATAGAAGGGTTTACCGAAGCCGACACTGAAGCGCAACACCTTCACCCCACAGCGGCGGGCGATAAAATAGTGACCAAATTCGTGCAGGCTTACCAAAAATAAAATTGCCGCAAGAAAGGCAATAATCGTTAGCAACTCAAACTCCTATCGGCTCAATGCCGCAATAAACTGCTGTGCGTTGGCACGGGTTTGCGCATCCTGAGCCAACAGGCTTTCAACGCTCCCGCCATCACTGGAAAACGGCCGATCCAAACAATACGCTACCACGCGGACCAGATCGGTAAAACGAATTTTTCCCGCAAGAAAAGCGCTAACCGCTTCTTCATTTGCGGCATTGAGCACGCATGGCGCGTTGCCACCTTCCCGCATCGCTTGGTAGGCCAGATTCAAACAAGGAAACCGATCGTAGTCGGGTGCTTTGAAGGTTAAATCACCAAGCATGTGAAAATCAAGCGGTTTTACGCCTGCGTCTATGCGCTCCGGCAGACCAAGGCAGTATGCAATCGGGGTACGCATATCCGGATTCCCCATTTGCGCGAGCACCGAACCATCAAGATAGCGCACCATACTGTGGATAACACTCTGCGGATGAATCACTACTTCCAACTTATCTGGCGGACAATGGAATAACCAATGGGCTTCAATTAGCTCCAAACCTTTATTCATCATGCTGGCCGAGTCAACCGATATTTTCCTACCCATGCACCAATTCGGATGTTTTACAGCCATTTCAGGAGTAATTTTGGGAAAAGCATTTAAATCCGTGTTTAAGAACGGGCCGCCGGAAGCGGTCAGAATAATAGACTGAATTCCATGCTCGTGCAGACTATCTGTGTAATGTTCGGGCAAAACTTGGTAAATTGCGTTATGTTCGCTGTCAATCGGCAGCACTCTGGCTCCCGAGCGGCGAGCGGTTTCCATAAACAATGCGCCGGCCACAACCAACGTTTCTTTATTGGCCAGATAAACGGTTTTTCCTGCGGCTGCGGCTGCCATTGTCGGCGGCAAACCTGCCGCACCGACGATGGCCGCCATTACACCTGTTACTTCTGCTGCGGATGCGACATCAATCAAAGATTGCTCACCGTGCAATACTTGAGTATCCACATCCAAAGTTTTCAGACAGGCATTCAGTTCTGCGGCACACGCTTCGTCTGCTACAACGGCAAATTTCGGCCGAAAGGCTTTACATTGCTCGGCCAATTTATGAGTTTGACGGTGCCCTGCCAAGGCGAATACTTCAAATTTTTCAGGATGGCGGGCAATCACGTCCAGCGTATTCACACCTATGCTGCCGGTTGCACCGAGTATGGTTAGAACTTGTTTCATGGTATTGGTTCGCTTTCAGGCAGGCATTATGTAATTTTTGCCTGAAATAAGGGTTTAACATTTTCAGACAGGCATTGATATCCAGCCAATGCCTGTCTGAAAAAGCTAACTAAGCAAAAATGTCATGGCAGCGTAAACACTCAACACAGCCAATAAAGAATCCGTTCGGTCAAACACGCCTCCGTGCCCGGGTAATAATGCACTACTGTCTTTAACACCGGCAGCACGCTTGAGCCAACTTTCCAGCAAATCACCGCAAATGCTGACCACCGTCAAAATAACGGCGATACCGACAACGCCAAACCAATCGACGTCGAAATCCAGCCAACCAGCACGATGCACAAGCAGCATATAAACCACCGCACCAACCAAGCCGCCCGCCGCACCTTCCCAGCTTTTCCCGGGGCTGATGGAGGGAGCGATTTTTCGTTTACCAAACGACCGGCCGACAAAATAAGCACAGCTATCCGCCACCCAAACCAAGCCCATGATAGCCAAAAGCGACAAAGCAGATTCGGTATCAGTTCTCAAACTGATTAAGGCAAACCAAAACGGCAGCATCAGCAACCATCCGATAAACATACCTTTCCAGTCATTCTTAACAGCCCATTTCCTTTGCAACCATAAAGGCATAGCAACGAGCCAGAAGCACAGCACCAAGCACCAAGCCAGAGCAGGCAGTTGCCAGCTACCTAAATAAGCAAACAACATAAACAATGCGGTACCTGCGAGATAAGGCATTTTCTGCTCGTAGTCCATCTTACAAAGACGACTGTATTCCCATAAAGCAATCAAGGCAATCAGGCCACTGAATATAGCCCACAGGCCATTTGGGGCATAAAACAACATGCCGAGCATCAAGGGCAGCAAAACCAATGCGGTCAGAATGCGCTGTAACATGATTTAATTCCGTTGTTGTTGCGGCGGCAATTGCTCGGAAGTGCGGCCGAAGCGACGTTCACGTTTTTGAAACGAAGCAATCGCTTCATTAAAAGCGGCGGCATCAAAATCCGGCCATAAGGTGTCGGTAAAATAAAATTCGGCATAAGCCATTTGCCAGAGTAAGAAATTGCTGATACGGGTTTCCCCACCGGTACGAATGAACAAATCCGGCTCCGGCGCATCGGAAAGCATCAAGTATTCGGCCAAATCGGTTTCGGTTAATTGCGTCTTACCCGCACGGATGGCTTGGTTAGCCGCCTGCAGAATATCCCAACGGCCGCCGTAATCGGCAGCCACAACCAAAGTAAGGCCGGCATTGCCTGCAGTGAGCGCCTCGGCTTCTTCAATACCCTTTCTGATTTCAGCATTAAATCGGCTGCGCTCGCCAATTATTTTCAGGCGCATACCGTTCTTATGCATTTTCTGCACCTGTTTTTTCAGCGCCTGCAAAAACAAGCCCATCAGAAAGGAAACCTCACTTTCCGGACGGCGCCAGTTTTCGGTTGAAAAAGCGAACACGGTCAAGTATTGCACACCCATGTCAGAACACTGTTGACACAGGTTTTCCAACACGGTCAGCCCGCGCTTGTGCCCCATAACGCGCGGCAACAGGCGTTTTTTAGCCCAACGGCCGTTACCATCCATAATCACGGCGACATGGCGGGGAATCTGGGTATGTTCCAAAATGGTCTGAGTGCTGCTCTTCACGGTTCGCTCCTTCAGGCAAGCCTGTCTGAAAATAAGGCGGTGGGCAGATTATACGGCCATTAAGTCTTCTTCTTTAACTGCAAGCATTTTATCGGTTTCGGCAATGTATTTATCGGTCAGCTTTTGAATGGCTTCCTCGGCCCGACGTGCTTCGTCTTCGGAAATTTCTTTCTCTTTTGACAGGTGTTTAATTTCATTGTTGGCATCACGGCGAACGTTCCGAATAGCAACACGCCCTTCCTCCACTTCGCCGCGCACCACTTTAATCAAGTCTTTACGGCGCTCTTCAGTCAGCATAGGCATAGGCACGCGGATCACATCCCCCATTGCAGCGGGATTCAGGCCTAAGTTGGAATCTCGTATCGCCTTTTCCACTGCGGCAGCCATATTGCTCTCATACACTTTCACGCCTATGGTTCTGGCATCCAAAAGTGTTACGTTAGCCACTTGACTGACCGGCACGGGGCTGCCGTAATATTCCACGTCCACTTGATCAAGCAGACCGGTATGCGCACGACCTGTACGTACTTTGGCCAAATTGTCTTTCAATACTTCCAAAGATTTCTGCATTTTGTTTTCAGCGTTTTTTTGAATCTCGTTAATCATTTTTGGTTCTCTAATGAAAAGGTCTGTAGATAGGATAATAAGGCCGAATATAACGCGCCTTCGGCTTGACAACAAGTATCAACAGCATGCCAGCTTAACAATTTCTTTCACCACCATCCAATATGCCAGATAAATTTCATTTATCAAAAAGCTTTCTTCCTGCTCGTTTGTCAATTATACAATTTAGGGTGTCAATTTGACACCCTCATACTGTCAGCCTTACCTAGCTGAAACCAGGCAAGGCGCCTCCGTTTAATTGTGAACCAAAGTTCCTTCGTCTTCCCCCAGAATAACACGTTTCAGCGCACCTTCTTTACCAATACCGAAAACAACAATATTCAGTTTACGCTCGCGGCAAAGTGCAAAAGCAGTCGCATCCATCACTTTCAGATTTTTAATCAGTGCTTCATCGAAAGTCAGGGTTTGATAACGCACTGCCGAAGCATCTTTTTTGGGATCCGCATTATAAACGCCGTCAACATTAGTGGCTTTCATCATGATATCGCAGTTCATTTCTGCTCCACGCAAAGCCGCGGCCGTATCGGTTGTAAAGAAAGGATTACCCGTTCCTGCCGCAAAAATCACTACTTTACCTTCTTCCAAATATTGAATGGCTTTAGGGCGAGCGTAAGTTTCCGCAATCTGCTGCATGGAAAGCGCCGATTGAACACGAGCTTTCACGCCTAAAGATTCAAACGCATCTTTCAAGGCCAGTGCATTCATTACCGTAGCCATCATTCCCATATAATCAGCGGTCGCACGATCCATACTGCCGGCTTGTGCAGAAACACCGCGGAAAATATTCCCACCACCGACAACCACGCCCACCTGCACGCCCATATCTGTAATTTCTTTAATCTGGCCGACAATCTGCATAATGGTTTCACGATTGATACCGAAAGGATCACCTCCCATCAGAGCTTCGCCGGACAATTTTAACAATACACGTTTGTATTTAGTTGCTTGGTTCATCAATTTCTCTCTGTGCTGTTAAGATGCAAATAGTTGGTTATTATACGCTTGATACGCTCACATCGGCAGAAAATCTTCAGATTCAAAAGCATGCCTGTTCGACCTCGCCAGGCATGATTATTAAAAAATGCAAGCCCGAAAACTTTGAAAGTTTGAAAAACAACTAAACCCTCCTTTCCTTCCAAACCGTAAAGAATTTATCATAAACCGCACCATATAAAATGCCTGTCTGAATATATTCAGACAGGCATTTTATATGGTTATCGCTTTAATAAAACACGATCAACAATTTCCGTCAATACTTCACTGACATCAAACCACATTACAGAAACCTGGGCAGACCGAATGCAGGATCGCTTTCACGAGCCGCTTGAGCATCCGATACAGTCATACCCAATGCTTTGGCGACGCCTTCGCCATAAGCAGGATCACAAGCATAACAGTTTCGGATATGGCGATATTTGATAAAATCCAGAGCATCGCCCATCGCAGCAGCAGTATTGTTAAACAATGCCTGTTTCTGCTTATCATTCATCAGATTAAACAATGCACGCGGTTGGCTGAAATAATCCGCATCATCTTCACGATAATTCCAATGCGCGGCATCTCCGTTGATTTTCAACGGCGGTTCAGCATATTGCGGCTGCTCCTGCCACTGATGAAAACTATTCGGCTCATAAGCAATGGTACTGCCGTAATTACCGTCTACACGACCATAACCATCACGAGCATTGCTATGCACAGGGCAACGCGGCGCATTAACCGGAATCTGGTTAAGATTCACACCTAAACGATAACGTTGCGCATCGGCATAGTTAAATAGGCGCGCTTGCAACATTTTATCAGGTGAAACGCTAATACCCGGTATCAAATTACTCGGCGCAAAAGCAGATTGTTCGACATCGGCAAAGTAGTTTTCCGGGTTTCGGTTCAATTCAAACTCGCCAACCTCAATCAGCGGATAATCTTTTTTCGGCCAGATTTTAGTCAAATCAAACGGATGATACGACACTTTTTCTGCATCGGCTTCAGGCATAATCTGTACATACATCGTCCATTTTGGAAAATCGCCACGCTCAATAGCATTATACAAATCACGCTGATGACTTTCACGGTCATTACCGATAACCTCCGCCGCTTCTTCGTTAGTCAGATTTTTAATACCTTGCTGAGTACGGAAATGGAATTTCACCCAAAAACGTTCGCCCTCTTTATTCCAGAAGCTGTAAGTATGGCTACCAAAACCGTGCATATGACGATAAGAAGCAGGAATACCACGCTCACTCATCACAATAGTTACCTGATGGAAAGATTCGGGCAACAAGGTCCAAAAATCCCAATTGTTGGTAGCAGAGCGCATATTTGTACGCGGGTCACGTTTTACCGCTTTATTCAAATCAGGGAATTTACGCGGATCACGCAAAAAGAAGACCGGTGTATTATTACCCACCATATCCCAGTTGCCTTCTTCCGTATAAAATTTCAGAGCAAAGCCACGAATATCACGCTCGGCATCCGCAGCACCACGTTCTCCCGCTACGGTTGTAAAACGAGCAAACATTTCTGTTTTTTTACCGACTTCGCTAAAAATTTTAGCGCAGGTATATCTTGAAATATCATGGGTAACAGTAAACGTACCAAACGCACCGGAACCTTTAGCATGCATACGGCGCTCAGGAATTACCTCGCGTACAAAATTTCCCAATTTTTCGTTTAGCCATAAATCTTGGGAAAGCAAAGGTCCGCGAGGGCCGGCTGTAAGGCTGTTTTGATTATCTACAACAGGGGCGCCATTGTTCATAGTTAAATGAGTTACTGGACATTTATTCATAGTATATGTTCCTTTTTCAGAGTTGCTATAGGGTTTGTTCGCTTATGGTGCAGTATCCAAGCATCAAAACACAAAGATGATTTGAATGACTAACCATTCCGCTTTATTACGGAACTCACTATACTCTAAAATTTTAGCTATTAAAACTATGAAATCAATTTATTAAATATATAAATTTACTTCCTCCTGCCCTCATTAAAAATAAGTCTATTTATTCAATAAAACTTACAAAATAAACGGATTAATGACTCTCATTTCTAACTAGCTGGGATAACTCAAAGTCAAAAATACAATAAGAAAAGAGCCTGTTATAAACAGGCTCTCTTTCAGCTAATCCTTAATTTAGATTAGAATTTATGACGCAGACCAACTAAACCACCAGTTGTTTCGGTTTTGTCATGTTTACCAGCTTTCAGCCAACCGGCAGAAACCATAGCAGTAGTACGTTTAGAGAAGTCATAGTCAGCACCTACAACAACTTGGTCATACTGAGTTGAACGACGCTGATCAGCAGTTAAGCCAGCACCTTTACCTTTAAAGCCATGAGCATAACTTAAACGAGGTGTTACGTTACCAAATGTATAAGCGGCGGTTGCTGCAACTTCATGGGTTTTCAGGCCAGGAGAAGTATCTGTTGCACGGCCTGCTCCTGTGGCAGTGTAATCACCTGTGCTATCACTATAAGCATCACTCTCACCTGCCAAAGCTGCTCTATAGCTATTTAAACTATCCCACCCATTAGTGTATTGATAACCTACTGCTGCAAAGATATTGTTTGCATCGTAACCTGCTTGTACCTGATGAGCTTGACCAGATTTGCTTCGGTTATTAGAAGTTACATATGCAGATCGCTTATAAGCACCGCCATATTGAGCAAAGAAGCCTGAATTCTCATAGTTCACACCCGCATAGTAAGCACCTGTATCATTCAAAGCACCAACATTAGCATTTGCAGAATCTGACGCACGCCCTGTAGCATCTGCTGAACCACGTCCTTTAGTTTGATTGTCGCGGGGTGTATATTGAGCATTAAAAGAGAAACCAGCCCATACAGGTGAATCGTATCGAACAGAAACCACACGCTCACCAGTACGTGTAAACATGCCCAAACCCAAAGCACTATTGCTGTATTCCCAAGGATCAATCGCATCCATGTCATTCAATTGAGTGCTCAATTTACCGGCACGGATTTTACCCCAGCTTTCGCCTTCCAAACCGATAAATGAATCGCGAGTGCCCCACTCACCACCACCAGAAACAGGGGTTTTTTGCTCAACTTGCCAAATTGCATTTAAACCAGAACCCAAGTGTTCAGTACCTTTAAAACCAATGCGCGAACCAAAGTCAGCAATTTGAGTTTTAGTGTGATCTTTTGTTGTAACACCGTTAGTGCGTTCTTTTGTTTGAGCAACTTCTACACCGGCTTTGATTTGACCGTACAGAATCACTTCAGCAGAAGCAGCACCAGACAAAGCAATCAGAGACAGAGCAATCAGAGTTTTTTTCATTGCTGTATTCCTTTTCTATCGTTAAGAAAAACAAACTTAAATGGTATTTAATAAACCACCCAAGCTGTGAATTCACCGCCATTAACGGCGATTCCATGCCTGCTAATATAAATGCTTCGTTTGGAAAAAACAAACTTTATCGATTTTTTCCACCTGAACAGTGCTTAATTTTTGTGGGTTTTATTACACAAAAATTTATTTTATTCTATTTTTTCAATTAGTTATAAAAAACAAAAAACAGATTTGCATGTTTACAACATTTTTGATTTTTTGTGGTTTTCAGTACCCACCCTATCTTGTAAGCAAGTTGATTGAAATGCTTTGTTACTGAAAATTATAGGTTAAGAGGTATCTGCCCTTGCTGAGTGAATGGTAAAATGCCTGCCTGAAACAATTTTGGAAAGTTGGAAAGCATGTCTTATCGCAAGATTTTATTGGTGGTATTCGTTGCAGGTTTATTTTGCACCGGAAGCTCATTCTTTGCACAGTATGTTATGGGCCTAAACCCTTGCCCGCTGTGTATTTTGCAACGGGTAGCGGTGATTTCGGTTACTCTGGTTGCTGCGCTGACATTACTCCTTCCTACCAAACGAAAAGGATGGCGCATTACGGCCGCCGGTTTGATAAGCATTCCTGCATTATGGGGCTTAGGCGTGGCGATTTACCAAATCTGGTTGCAAAGCCTGCCCGAAACAGAACGACCTTCCTGTGGAGCGCCATGGACTTTCCGTTTGCATGATTGGCCGTTATTTGATTTATGGGAACCGGTTATTAGAGGCTTCGGAGATTGCGGTGTACGTGAGTATGTAATGGGAATACCATTACCTGTATGGAGCTTGATGTTTTTCGGATTTGTATTAATCTGGGTTTGGGCTGCCATAAGATATAAACGGTAGGCTTAGTTTAATAATAGAAAATGCCTGTCTGAAAAGTTTCAGACAGGCATTTTCTATTATTATTTTTTTAGATTCTCACTTTCCGCTTGAATCCTGACTTTTTCACGGGTTGTCTCAACCGCACTTTTGATTCTCGCTACGGTTCGCCGTTTATTGCGCAAAGCACTGATGCGGGATGTGGTAAGAATAGACCAACAAAACAAAATATTAAGCTGAGTAAGCGTGACAATCGCAACGGCTTTTATCAGATCCATTGATGTCCATGCGCCGATAATTGGTTTAAAAATCAAGGCCTCATGGTCACTAAATACGAAATATACAGCAGCGAGCCATAATGTCCATGTCAGAGCGAAAATCAACCAGCTTTTCACACTGATAGCCCGTGTTGCGCTGCGCGCTTTATTAATGACCATTTGGTCGCGTAAATTTTTTCGGTATTCTTGAGGCATGGTGTTTTTTCCCATTTCTACTGTACTCCCCTGTCAGGGCTGACCCAGGTTGCTTTGCGTTTTTTATCGCGCAAAATGGCTTTTGGAAAGCCATGCACTAAAGTGAGGCTGTTAATCAACCAAAAAACGTAAGGATACCAGATGCAGCTAATGAAATAACGGAAGAGATTGCCTTCATAGCGACTGTCAATAAACATACTGATAGAGAATTGCAACATAAACATTAAAAAGGTAATCAAACCGCTTACCTCTATCAATGTGAAATTGGCCTGCCCCATTAGAACTTGGATAAAACCGTAGATCATGAAGGCAAACATGGCATAAGCCCAAAATAAGGTAATAAAATATTCGCAATACAAAGGCCAGAGGCGGAAATTTTTCAGACACCAAATTTCACGGCAATATTTCAAAATGACTTCTGCACCGCCTTGCGCCCAGCGCAGACGCTGTTTATAAAGTCCCCGCACAGTTTCTGGCATTAATACCCAGCAAAGTGCACGCGGTTCATACGCGATATTGTAGCCGGCCACTTGTGTTTTCCAGCTAACGTCAATGTCATCAGTAATCATGTTGTCACTCCAACCGCCGATGTGTTCAATCACATCTTTGCGAATACACATAATGACACCCGAAACGGTAAAAAGCGTGCCCAGAATACTTTGCGAACGTTTAATCAAACCGATAATAGAGCTGAACTCGGCAACTTGCAATTTACCCAAAACGGTGCTGCGGTTGCGTACACGCGGATTACCCGTTACCGCACCTAAGCTCGGATCATCTTCCAAACTTTGAATCATGTATTCGATGGCACCATAATCCAGCACGGCATCGCCATCGATACCGACAATGTATTTTCCCCTTGCATGGCGCATGCCATTATTCATCGCAGAAGCTTTACCGCCGTTTTCTTGATCGATTCCAACCACTTTATCCGAGATTTTTTCCCAACTACGGATAATTTTCAAAGTATCGTCTTTACTGCCATCGTTAATAAACACCAGCTCATAATTGGGATAAGTGAGGTTCAACAGGTGCGGTATGGAACTGTTGAGATTGTCAGCTTCGTTGTAGCACGGTATCAATACGCTAACCATAGGGATTTCCTCCTGATCAGAAAAATCAGGATCAGGCATTCCGCGCTCCCAGAATATGTAATAGATGATGCCGGATATCGTCCAGTACACGGCCATTACACCGGGATACATCATGACAAAAACGGCTATATAGTCATACCATTTCATTGGTTGTTCGCTCTTAATATTTTGGCATTTGTGCTCATTGTGCGCCTTTTTTCAGACAGGCTTCATGCAACGCCTGTCTGAAAAGTCTTTATTGAGGCAGATAAATTTATTTAACGGAAAATACCGGTTTTATAAGATTCAGCGTTGGCTCATTCTGCAGAAAGTCATCAGGGTAATAGGCTATATTTTTTACCCCTTCTTTTTTCAAATTGCTTATCCAACCAGCCAGCTCTGCAGGAGGAGTCGGCTGTCCTGTGTATCCGTTTTTAGCCGGAAGTGCAAAAATGGTTTTGGTCAAAGGAAGCTCTGTTTTCTTCACTTTTCTCACCACATCGTTTATCCACTTGGCTGTATTTTTAGCATTATATTGCAAGTCATTTTGCGCATAAGGCGTTAAAGTCAAAGCAGTGTAATCATAGTGATTTACAAATTTAGACAGGCTGTCTGCAAACCACGCTTGCGATTTATCGCTCAGGGCTGCTCCTGCATATAAACCTCGAACAATTTTCAATTCGTTGGCACCATTAAAACTGTACTTAATAACCGCGGCTTTAAGTTGATCAGTATATGCGATTAAATCGTCGCTATTTTTTTGCGCCTGCTGCCAGTATTCAACATTATTTTCCACGCCCTCGGGCAAGGTATTCTGAAAATTGGCAAAAACAGTATCGTCTTGAAAAAGAATGCCATTAAAACGGCTGCTAAATGCCAAATCCTCATAAATTTCAGCAACGGCACGGCGGTTCTTTTCATTGGCAACAGATAAGCGACGCAGACCTTTACCCAATGAAACATAATCATAGCCGCTGCCCAAATCAACCGCCGTCATGGGCATCCAGGCATACACTTTCACTCCGGAACGGGTCATCAGCTGCCATGCAACGCGGCTGAACAAATCTGCCTTCACTTTCAGATGACGGTTTGGAAAATACGCCGAATCCACCAACCCGTCACCGTTTTCGTCTGAAGATGCCTGCAAATATACGATATTCGCGCCCAGCTTAGCCATTCGACTAACCAGTTTATCGAAATTACGGTTAAATTGCATGACATCCGGGCTATAAAGATCATCCAGATTAACGTAAACCGCCCGCTTTATCTGAGGCTCTTCCAAGCCATCTCCCGACAAATAAGATTTAATAACCCCGAAATCGGTTTCCTGCTCCAATAAGAACCGGCCGACATGCTGAGTTTCAGGCTGATTCAACTTTAAATCATACAATGTAAAATCGCTGTCAAAGCCTTCCTGCCGTGCGATTTCGGTTGCCTCTTGGTTAAACTGTCCATATGGCCATACCAATGCCGTAGGTCGTTTTCCTGTGTTTTTCTGAATAATGTCGGCAGACCGCCTCAAATCTGTGGCAATACGTTGACGGTACTCCGCAGGTGTTTCGTAATGTCCGTTTTCATACTTGCCCGGCAAAGCTGCTGCAAACTCAGAGCCAAAAGGGTTGCCAATGATACTGTGATGCAAGTCGTGTGAGTGGGAAGCCATTTCTATCAGGCCGCTTTTCTGCATTTCCCGAACCTGATCCCAAGTAATAAAAGCCTTACGCGGTAACTTCTGCTTACCATAGGCAACGTAACCATTCTCGGGAACATCCAACCAGCTGGTTACCAAAGCAAATACCGCAGGATAATTATAAGCTTTTAAAATAGGATAAATGGTTGTGTAAAAACTGATGTATCCGTCATCAAAAGTCAGCAAGACCGGTTTTGCCGGCAATCGGCTTTTGCCCGCACGTGCATCTTTCACTTGCTGCCAACTTACTGGCGTGTAACCATTGCTTTTCAACCAGTTAAGATGGCTGACCAATTTCTGCGCCGTCATCGTCTGGGGAAAATATTGGCGCCTGAATTCCTTATCCATTCCTCCGTATGCCGAAACAGAGGTATCCGGTGGCACGCTTTCATCAACGATATTGTGATAACACATAACCCCATATTGGCTATTCTCGGAGGCAGCAGCAACACTCACGCCAAGCATGAAAATTAAAGAAGATAAAAAACGTACGTATTTCATAAAAATCTATTCAATCAGATAATCAAGATGATGGTTTACAACCAAGGCTTTCAGGCAGGCACAATGCCTGTCTGAATAATAAACTGACCAGTTTATTTAAACTTCACATTCAGATTAACATTGCCGAAATTCTGAAATTCCGGCGCACCATCATAAATTGACTGTTTCCGGCCGAATTCATAACCCATACTGGTCTTCTTACCCAAAGACCAATCGTGGCCATATTTCAGCAACCAAGTATTTTCCGAGCTCTGTCCGGCTTGCCAATAGCGACCCAAACCGGCCGTCAATTGCTGATTCAGGCGAATACCATGATCCAGCGGCAATGCGTAAGAAAGCGTCACGCTGCCGCTCAGGCTTTTACTGTTTCTCGGGTTGTAATAATAAGCTGCAGGGATGTCTTTATTATGGCTATAATCGGCCCACAGGGAACTATCCAGTTTCCAGCGGTTATGTTGATATAAGGCCTGAGACACCCATCCATACACACTCTTCCGCACATTATCATCGTCAAAGGTCATGACCCCAGCACCGATACCGGCTCGCGTGCCCGCAGAATGGCTATAAGTGGCACCGATATTGTATTCATCCGCATAAACTTTTTGCTGCAACGCTTTAGTCGGCACATTTGCACTGTTATGCGCCGCTTTGGCACTCAAACTCAACCTTTCGTTTACATGGTAGTCCGCACCAATGTTGACATAAGCCTTATCATTCAGCTGCGTACCATGGCCTGCTTCTGCATTGATAGTCACCGGATGCAAGCTGATTTCAGCACCAACCCCAACTCTTCCTGCACGCAAGGGATTACCTTTGTTAGGCACATAAGCGGATTGCTCCGTAATATACGCCCGATGCCCGCCCATACTGCGCGGGCTGTAAAGCGTCGCATTCTGCCCCCACTCCGTACTCTCTTTAGGTGAAGTCGCTTTCATCGCGCTCGCCGAGATACTCAGTTGAGCGGCACGCGCTTTATCATATTGCTCCCAAAATGTCTTATATGCCGGATTGTTTCGATCCGCCTGAGCAGCCATTTTTTTCACGGCCGACCAATTACCGTCATTGATCCAAACGGCCGCTATCTTCGTATCAACCCAAATCCGGCTTTCCTGAGGAATGTAATCTTTAGCCTGCGTATACCATTCAACCGCCTCGTCTTCATGGTCGTTCCAAGCAGATAAATCTCCTCGCAAAACCATTGCCCAAGGATCACCCGGATGTTCGGCCAGCCATGAATCCATCAACTGCATTGCTTTTTTATAATTGCCGTTCCAAGCTTCCAGCCGAACATTCCAGAAAAACTGTTGATTATAATAAGGATTATCTACTTCTCGGGTGTGTGTGAAATCTGAGACCTTTTTTTTTGGGTTCCAATTCTTCAGGCGCTCTTGCGCTTTGGTGTAATAACCGGCATCCGCATCGGATTCAACCAATCGACCGGTCAATGTTGGAGAGATGGCACCTGTTGACGCTTTCTGCTGAGCCGCAATCTCTTCATAAATGGCGCGGGCAGTAATCGGATTACCGTTCATCGACAAAGCTTGGGCATATTGTTCTTTAACATACTGCGGTTGCTCGCCCATACGGCGCAATAGGTTGTAATCTTCCAGCGCCTGCTTATCTTTACCCAAAGCGATAGACGCCGCCATACGGTCGCGCATGGCGTGAATTTTCAAATCGCTGCCTTCGGGTGCTTCATTAACGACATCGGTCAATTTTTGATAGGTTATTTCCAACTGAGCCATATCGCCCGATTCACGGTTTGCACGCAATTGGCCTACCGCTTGACTGAGTTTCAACCATAGCAGGTCTTTTTGAGTGAAAAGATGCGGGTAACGCTGGGTCAGAGACTCTTGCACTGGGAACGCTTGCAACTGTGCGGCCGTACGGTAAGTCTGCAAAACCAAGTCTTTATTATCCGGATTCTGCTCAAGTTGTTTTTGGAGGATAAACAGGCGCTCGGATAAAGTTTGCGAACGGTCTTTCAAATAGTTTTCCGCCTGAGTAATATCCGCATCATTCCCAAACCGCTGCCGATATTCGTTGATTTGGGTTCGCGCTTCGGCATATTTTCCTGCTTCCGAAGAGGCCAGCGCGCCACCTAGAAAGCCGATTTTCTTACCAGAATCGATTTGTTGCAGCTGAGCATAAAGCGCGGCGGATTGTGCAAATTGTTTATTGTCCCGCGCTGCTTTAGCCAAATTTTCCAGCTCATCCGAAGTATAATTAACCGGCTTGCAACTACCGCATACAGCCAACGCTTCAGCCGGCTTGCCTTGGCGCACCAACAAAGCAATCAAATCGGCACGCACTTTCGTATCTTTACTTTGTGCATAAAGTTTGCGCAAAGCAGCGATTGATTCGGCTAATTCAGCCTGACCGTTGCGGGCGTGCAGCGCCCAATGCTCTCGCTCGGCATTCACATCTTGTGCAGCGGCAGTCAACGGCATACAGGAGAAGGCAGCAGCCAAGCAAATAGAAATTTTTCTGATAGATCTCATATGTAATAAGGCCAATTCTTGAAACAGGATAAACTTAGGGTTCGCCTTTAAAATGCAAAACAAGCGCCGAATCGACGCTGTTTTATTAAAGCATTTAAGTAATATTTATTTGTGCATTCTAGCTTAAAAGAAACAATTTCAGTTGAAATGTCGTAAATATATTATCGCCTCAACAGATAAAAGGGGCGTTAAGCCGCCTTAACGGTCTACGGCAAGGCTTAACGGAACTTTAGATTTGTAAAAAATACAACAATTGCATTGAGGTTGTGAGAGCATAATGCAAATCAGGGCATAGAAGGCTTGGTTTTGTTTGCCACGCCATAGGCGGCTTATCAAAAATCCAGTAGAATATTATGCTTAAATTTTATGCTAAATATTCATATTAAATTTCAAAATATTTACAAATTAGGATAAAGATCATGTTTGATGAACTGACTCATTTCAACGAAAACGCTGAAGCCCATATGGTGAATATCGGAGATAAAACGCCAACCGAACGGGTGGCAGTCGCCAGCGGTTATATCAATATGAGCCCAAAAGCAGTACGCATTCTGGCTGAGGGATCGGCTAAAAAAGGGGATGTTCTAGGTGTGGCGCGTGTGGCGGCCATTCAAGGTGCCAAGCAAACCAGCTCGCTGATTCCGCTTTGCCATCAAATCGGGCTGACCCACGTTCGTGTGGATTTTGAAATCGATTTAGATGTCAGCCGGGTCAAAGCCACCGTTACGGCCAGCACTACAGCCGGTACCGGTGTGGAAATGGAGGCGTTAACCGGAGTTAACGTGGCCCTGCTGACCATTTACGACATGCTCAAAGCCGCAGACAAAACTATGAGCATGACACACATCCGTTTGGAAAGTAAAACCGGCGGCAAAAGCGGTGATTTTTCATTTGAAGAAAGCTACGAAGGCATTACTTTCTGATGAACGACCATGATTTGCTGCGCTACAGCCGTCATATTCTTTTAGACGAACTCGGTATTGAAGGGCAGGAAAAAATTTCGGTGGCCACAGTTTTGGTCGTCGGTTGCGGCGGACTCGGTTCCGCCGCTTTGCCTTATCTGGCGGCAGCGGGTGTCGGGCACATCATCATCGCCGATGATGACACGGTATCGGAAACCAATCTGCAGCGCCAGGTTTGTTTTGCTGAAACCGATCTTGGGCGTGCAAAAGTCGAAGCGACCCGATCTCGCCTTCTTGCCATCAATCACCGCATTCGGATTAGCGCCTTCAACGAACGCCTGTCTGAAACGCGCTTGCACGAATTGGCTGCGCAAGCTGATGTGATTGTCGACTGTTGCGACAATTTTGCGACACGACTAGCGGTTAATCGAGCCAGCGTCGCCACCAAGACGCCCTTGGTTTCCGGTGCGGCCGTTCGCTTTGAAGGTCAGCTTGCGGTTTATCGGCCGGATTTGCCTGACGCTCCTTGCTATGCCTGCCTGTTTGACGGCGATAACGCTTCCGACGGCGCTTGCGCTGTTTTTGGCGTATTCGGGCCGTTGGTCGGCATCATCGGCAGCACTCAGGCCGCCGAAACGTTGAAAATTTTAACCGGCATCGGAGCGCCGGCCCATAGCAGCCTGCTAGTCTATAATGCGCTAACCAACGAATGGCAGCGTTTTGCTTTTGAGAAAAACCCTTCCTGCCGCGTTTGCGGAACAGAGCACAGATAGGAGACAGTCGATGCGTGCGGTCATTCAGAAAGTCAGCAGAGCCAGTGTAGACGTTATCACGCAGAACCACCGTGAAACCGTCGGTAGTATCCAGACCGGATTGATGGTTTTGCTCGGCGTATGTCAAAGCGACACAGAAGCCGATGCTCGCTATATTGCCGAAAAAACCGCCAATTTGCGGATTTTTGCCGATGACAATGACAAACTGAATCTCTCATTGAAAGATATCGGCGGCTCGGTTTTATTGGTATCGCAATTTACCCTCTATGCCGATGCTCGCAACGGGCGACGCCCTTCCTTTTCCAACGCAGCCAAACCGGATCAGGCGCGGCATTGGTACGACCAAGTGGCCGATATGCTGCACAAGCAAGGATTGGCAGTACAAACCGGCCATTTTCAAACACATATGCAAGTGGATTTATGCAACGACGGCCCTGTTACCATCTTATTGGATTCCCAAAAGATTCTCTAAGCACCATGCCTGTCTGAAACGTCCGACTTCCGTTCAATCCTATGCTTTTATTTTCAGACAGGCATCAGCTCATATCATAAGCCTTTGGCACAATAGACAAACTTTCCCATCAGGCTTATAACGAAAATCGATTAATCCTGATCATGAAAGAAATACGATGAATATCCGACTCGCCGCCATCGTACACGAAGCAGACAGCCGAGAAGCCCAAGCCGCGCTGGAAGCGTTTATCCGACTCCTACAAGCAAAAGGGCTGCGGGTGGGCGGATTGATTGCCGCAGAATACACCAAAGAAAACGGAGAAAAAGACAAATGTATCCGCGCCATAGAAAGCGGCCGCCTGTATCCCATATTTCAAGATTTGGGTAACAATTCGGAATCGTGCCGGCTCGACCCATCCAAACTGGTGCTGGCTGCAAGCGAACTGCTGGCATTACAAGACAACCCTCCTGATTTGGCCGTCATCAACCGTTTTGGCATCATGGAAGCCGACGGCGGCGGGTTCTGCCAAGAATTTATGGATTTGGCCATGGCCGGCATTCCCGTATTAACCCTGCTCAACGGCAGCAAATATCTGGCTGCATGGCGGGCATTCGGCGGAGAAAACGCCCAAGAATTGACGGCAGATTTAAATCAGCTGGAGGCTTGGTTTTCCGAATAGCAATGCCAACAAAACCACCGATAAAACCAATGCCTGTCTGAAAACGTTTCAGACAGGCATTAATAAAATAAGGGCGGCGAGCCTAACCCCTGGCACTGACGCTTCAGAGTGGGCTGCTAGCTTCCGCTCCTGACCCGTTGCTCCGAATTACCATGCAGGGAGACCCGCCGTAGGAAGCGAATTATATTGGCTTTATCAAAAAAAGCCAAGCGACAAGGAAAAATAAACCCGATCATGTAACGAAAATGAAGCCGAAGCAACAATATCATCAATGTGTAAAAAACGCTCAATCACCGCTTTTCCTTAGAGGCAAACATTCTCTTAAAATGATTCGAGCCATAGCAAAGCATCATGCCTGTCTGAAAATATTTTCAGACAGGCATGATGCTAAAAAATCTAGAAATATTAATAATCTATTTAAAGATTAACGAGCCATGGCATGTTTGCGCGGAGCATGATGTCTTTTCACTTTCTTCGCCTTAACCATTTTTTTGTGCATGGCTTTTTTCGGAGCAGCATGATGTTTATGCTCTTTCATCGGCTTGTCGGCTTCATGTTTCATAGGCTTGGCAGCTTGAGGCTGGGCCGGTTCATGGTTTTGCTCGGCAGGAGGCATAGGAGCCGCCATCAGGCTACCGGAAATCAAAGCCATAGAAATCAATGCAGTTAATTTTTTCATGATGTTTCTTTCTATTCGTTTAATAATGAAATAGTAGCGTTTGTACGCACTATCGGCTGAGAATCATAGTCTTTTCTATGTTAATAAATATTAATCTTAAGATAATTTAAACGGGTTTAGGTAAGTTTCAGCAATCTGAAATACAAGTCTGATTCAGTTCGGATACACATAACATACATTTATTATCTTAGAAACAAATAATTCAATGTATATTAGCCCAAATAAACCAAACCAGCTGCCAAACCGCCCAAACAGCAATCAATAGGCCGGTAATCAAACGGATACTGCGTTTTTGCAGCAAACCTTTCAACTGCGCGGCAAACCAACCCATCGCCAATAAATTAGGCAAAGTTCCCAATGCAAAGGCCAGCATATAAAGGCCGCCCAGAGCGGTATTTCCGCTCCCCAAGGCATAAAGCGAAGCGCTGTAAACCAAACCGCAAGGCAACCAACCCCATAACAGCCCGACCCCGAAACAAGCAGGTATGCTTTTGATAGGTAACAATCGACCCAATACCGGATTGAGTCGGCGCCATACAGGCCGGCCAAAATCTTCGATTCGGCGCACCATTCCCGATAGCCCTGCCAAATACAAACCCAGTAATATCAAAAGAATATGCGCGGCAAGAAACAAACCGTTTTGCAACAAACGGGTCTGGTCAAGCGAAATACCGATTTGCCCCAACGCTCCTAACAAGAGACCGATAACCGTATAGCTGGTAATTCGCCCCAAATTCAACAATAAAATCAGCCAAAAGCGATTGATGTGCGGTGGCAGCTGCAACGCGAAAGCGGAAGAAAGCGACCCGCACATACCAACGCAATGGCCGCCGCCAAAAAAGCCAATCAAAAAAAGGGAAACAAGAGTAAGGTTATTGGTCATAATGGTTTGTCATTTAGTTTTAGATATTGTAGCCGCTTTTATCAACACAGATGCCTGTCTGAACAGACACTTGCTGCTTTCTTCCGACAATAATGGTCAAACGGTTGTCTGAGAGCCTATCCATTCATCGAAATTTTCACTTAATGTATTGTAATGGGTTATGATAACGTGTTTTGATTTTTTGTTGTTTTATGTCTCCCCGAATCTACCCTCTTACCCACCACCAAACCATCGCCGTAATGATATCCGGCTTAGTCACGACCGGCTTCGGCTTGATGTGGTTACTGGTCGGGCTGAACATTCTTGCCGGCGGCGGCCATCCGCAAAAATACATGCTGTTCGGCCTGTTAACGATTCTGCTGTGTTTTGCTTTTACCAACTGGCGCTCGGCCCGCAAACATCGTGAAGCAGCCGACGGGCTGAGACTATTGGTTATGATGGATAAAATCGGCCTGCGCTGGCTATATTACGACGCCCATGCCGCAGCCATCTACGATTACAAAGAAGATGACAATCGAGTTTACATTCAGCAAGACATGCCGTGGAATCAAGTTTTGGATGTCTATGTAGAACATGAAAAATATTACTACACTCTGGGTAAAATCGTCGTACTACTTAAAAATGACGAAGGGCAAACCGAAAGACGCGAGCTTCTGCTAAGTTATTTTGAAGACAAAGAAATCGCCCGAGTATTCATGGATGAAATGCTTTACATGTTTGTAATCAGCCGATAATTCAATTACGGATAACAAAGCTTTTCAGACAGGCATTATGCCTGTCTGAAAATTTTTGCAGTGGAATCGTTTATGTTATTAGACATCAACCGCCATTCATGGGCGGTTTTAGGGAAAGAAGCCCGACTGCTAGCAGCCCTTGCACTACCGATGATGCTTGCACAAATCGCCTCGGTAGGCGTAGGCTTCGTCGATACCGTGATGGCAGGCGCGGCCGGAAAAGACGATTTGGCCGCAGTGGCTTTAGGCAGCTCCGCATTCTCCACCGTCTACATTACCTTCCTTGGCATTATGACCGCGCTCAACCCGATGATTTCTCAACTATTCGGAGCAGGAAAACATACCGAAGTCGGAGAAACAGGCAAACAAGGGGTATGGTTCGGAATGGCGCTTGGCCTGATTGGTATGGTTTTACTGATGGTCTCAGCACCGCTTTTTATCTGGTATCTCAATTTGCCCGAACATGTGGAAAACATGCTTGGGCAATATCTGTTTTTTATTTCACTCTCAATGCCTGCTGCCATGCTTCATCGCGCGTTGCATGCCTACGCTTCCAGCCTCAACCGCCCCAAACTAATCATGTGGATAAGTTGGGCCGCATTATTCTTAAACATTCCACTTAACTACGTTTTCGTATACGGCAAGTTCGGCATGCCCGTGTTTGGCGGTGCCGGTTGCGGCTTAGCTTCTGCAATCGTATTCTGGTTTAATGCATCGACCTTATGGCTCTATATCAAAAAACAAAATTATTTCAAACCATTCGGTTTGTCTGGTAGCTTTTCGAAACCTAATACAACCGTTCTTAAACAAATCTGGCGCTTAGGCTGGCCTATAGGCTTGTCTTTTTTCCTAGAAGTAAGCTTGTTTTCATTTATCGTTTTTCTCATCGCCAAATTCGGCGCAGATCACGTTGCAGCCCAACAAATTGTTATCAGCCTGACCAGCATTATTTATATGATTCCACAAGCAATCGGAGCCGCCACAACAGTAAGGGTAGGCTATACACTCGGCAAGCGGCAAACCAATCGAGCACGCTATATCTCCGGCGTATCCCTAATACTCGGTTTCGGATTGGCTGCCCTTACAATAACGCTCCTCATTACATTACGCTACCCATTAGCAGGCATGTATACTAAAGATATGAGTGTAATCACATTGGCAGCAAACATATTACTCTTCGCCGCCGTATTCCAATTAGCTGATTTCACTCAATGTATTGCATCTTATGCACTAAGGGGTTACAAAATAACCAAAGCGCCGATGATTGTGCACGGCATCGCATTCTGGGGCTTCGGCTTGCTGCCCGGCTATCTGCTGGCCAATATCGGCATGGGTATTTACGGATTTTGGGCCACATTAATCGTTTCTCTCAGCTCTGCCGCAATCATTTTAGTATGGCTTTTGGAAAAGCACAGCCGTACCCTCACGCAACGGAACACAATATGATGAATATTCAGCATAATGTCGATTTGAAACCTTTCAACACTTTCGGCCTGCCCGCACGCGCACGCCATTTTATCGAATTAACCAGTGCAGCAGACCTGCCCGATTTATGCACACTCCCCTGCTTCCAGCACGAAACCGTTTTATGGCTCGGCGGCGGCAGTAACATCCTTCTCATGCAAGATTACGAAGGATTGGTTGTTAAAATGGCCAACAAAGGCATACGAGAAATAAAACGAGAAAACGAAACCGTTTATATCGAAGCTCAGGCCGGCGAAATATGGCACGACTTCGTATTGCATACGATAAATGCAGGTCTAAGCGGTTTAGAAAATTTAAGCTTGATTCCCGGCACCGTGGGCGCCTCACCGATACAGAACATCGGCGCGTATGGCGTCGAAGTGAAAGATGTCATCCATGCCGTACATTGCTTTGACTTAACAACCAATCAATTCATAGAACTAAGCAATGCCGAATGCCGCTTCGACTACAGAGAAAGCATATTCAAACAACAAGGTAAAGGCCGTTACGTCATCTTATCAGTCGTTTTTGCTTTAAAATCCATATTCAAACCGAATATCCACTATGGCGATCTTGCTGCCGTACTTCAAAAACTTTGTGGTAAACAGCAAGCCACAGCCAAGGATGTTTCAGACGCAGTATGCCAAATTCGATCCCAAAAATTACCTGACCCGAAAATATTAGGCAATGTCGGCAGCTTCTTTAAAAATCCGGTGATTCCATCTGAATTGGCCGCAAAACTAACAAAAAAATACCCTAGTATGCCCCACTATCCTCAACCCAACGGTACTACCAAGTTAGCCGCCGGCTGGTTAATCGACCAATGCGGTTTAAAAGGTTACCGCATCGGAGATGCGGCCGTACACGAAAAGCAAGCCCTAGTTCTGATAAACCTAGGCCATGCCACCGCAAAGAACGTAGCAGAACTTTCCCATCATATCCAACAAACGGTATTAAATCGTTTCGGTATCCTATTGCAACCTGAACCGAACTGGTTATGAAAGATTCCTTAGCTGAATAGGATTCGAATGCCCGAAC
>NZ_JAUMZU010000030.1 GCF_030527965.1 Neisseria sp. | reverse complement strand
TCGGCAAACTGCTTCTTCATCCGCTCTCGTCGCTCTTGCGCTTCTACTGAAAGCGGGCGCTTTCTAAAGAACAGTTGTTTTTATTTTCAGCGCCTCAGTAAAACTTCCAATACGAATTTGCTGCCCACATAGGCCAGCATTAAGCTGATAAATCCTATTATGGTCCATATTGCAGCATTCTTGCCTCGCCATGCCGTCATACTTCTTTTCAACAACAATGCTCCGTATATTAACCAGGAAAGAATTCCGAATATTGATTTGTGAGTAAAGGTGAACGGTCTACCGAAGACCTCTTCCGCAAAAAACGTACCGCTGACCACGGAAACGGTTAATAGGATAAAACCGACCCACATCCCTTGGAACATCAATTTTTCGAGACTTAACAACGACGGCAAAAAAGATACCATTAGAGAAAATTTATGTTTGTGAAGGTCTCTACTTAGCCATAAAATCAATACAGACAACAAAGTAACGATAGAAAACATGCTGTAAGCGACTAAGGAAGTACCTATATGCAACATGAACGGCAAATTTTCAATCGAATAGCCTGTATAGCGGCCAGGGAAAACAACCGCCAAGAGTAGCGAAACGGCAGCCACCGGATAAAGCAACAACTGTAATCCTCTGAGGCTATAGAAAAAGCTGCCGGCAAAATACATCACCAACATCAGCCAAACAATGAGATTGAGTGCATACCCGAACCCCATGACCAAGACTTTATCCACCAATACCGGCGATGCCACCATCGCACCGTGTATGAGTGTTGCCGGAGCGAGTATGCTCAATTCAATTTTCAAAGGATAAACGTCGCTATCGCCTTTACTGCGGCATTTCCAAACGAATACCGCCAATGCGGCGTAAACCAGTATCAGCAAAATCAACAAAACAGGCATGTCGGACTTCCCGGGCGCGCATATTCAGAACGGCGCATGTAGTGTAGAATATCGCGATTTTACCAAATATCCGCAGGCCGTGTTTATTTTGAGCGGCCTGCATATCTGCTGTATAGAGAAGGATTCTTTATGTTAGACAATTTAACCAACCGCTTTTATTCGGTTTTCCGAAACATCCGCGGTCAAGTGCATTTGAATGAGGAGAACATTAAACCCGCCCTACGAGAAGTGCGCTTAGCCATGCTGGAAGCCGACGTGGCGCTGCCCGTAGTAAAAGATTTCGTTGCAAGCATCAAGGAAAAAGCCATTGGCAAAGAAATCAGCGACAATCTAACTGCTGAACAAGCCTTTATCAGCGTGGTCAATCAAGCTTTGATTGAATTGATGGGCAAAGAAAACAGTGCGCTTAATTTAGCCAGCGCACCGCCGGCTGTCGTGCTGATGGCCGGCTTGCAAGGCGCGGGTAAAACGACAACCGTCGGTAAACTCTCCCGCCTTCTGAAGCAACAAGACAAGAAAAAGAAAATTCTTGTCGTATCTGCCGACGTATACCGCCCGGCTGCCATTGAGCAGCTCAAATTACTGGCCAATCAAGTGGAGGTTGATTTTTTCCCTTCCGATACCAGCCAGAAGCCGGTAGAAATTGCTCAAGCGGCGCTGAATCATGCCAAACGCAATTTCTATGACGTATTAATGGTTGACACAGCGGGGCGTTTGGCGATTGACGAAGAAATGATGGATGAGATTAAGGCGCTGCATGCCGCGGTCAAACCAGTGGAAACTTTATTTGTCGTCGATGCAATGTTGGGTCAAGATGCGGTCAATACGGCACAAGCATTCAATGAAGCGCTGCCGTTGACCGGTGTTATTCTAACGAAAATGGATGGCGACTCGCGCGGCGGCGCCGCCTTATCGGTTCGACAAATTACCGGAAAACCCATCAAATTCATTGGTGTGGGTGAGAAAATTGACGGGCTGGAAGCGTTCCACCCTGACCGTATTGCCAGTCGTATTCTAGGCATGGGTGATGTATTAACGCTGGTAGAAGATGTTCAAAAAGGGATAGACGAAGAAATCGCCACTGAAATGGCTGCCAAATTGCGCAAAGGCAAAGGCTTCGATTTAAACGATTTCAAAGCTCAAATTCTGCAGATGCGCAAAATGGGCGGTTTAGAAAACATTATGTCTAAAATGCCCGGCGAATTGGGTCAGATTTCCAAGCAAATCCCTGAAGGAACCGCTGAAAAAGCAATGGGGCACGTAGAAGCCATCATCAACTCGATGACGGCGAAAGAGCGCGCCAATCCGGCCTTGCTCAAAGCCAGCCGCAAACGCCGCATTGCTGCCGGCTCGGGCACCACCGTACAGGAAGTAAACAAAATGTTGAACCAGTTTGAACAGTCGCAAAAAATGATGAAAATGTTTAGCGGCAAAGGTTTATCCAAACTGATGAAAATGGCACAAGGCATGAAAGGCAAGTTCCCCGGCTTCTAAATCTTCACGAATACCTTAATGCTGCAATACAAAGCCTGTCTGAAAAGGTTTTCAGACAGGCTTTTGTTCGCACATCCCAAAGGCTTTGGCGCAGCAGGGCAAAATGCCGTAAGATAACACCTTCTTTCATACTGTTTACAGGAACACCTATGTCCCGCTTCCGTACTGAACCGGCCATTGCTTTTTCCGAACAAAACAAAACCGCTATTCTTTTACTCAATCTCGGCACGCCCAAAGAGCCCACCCCGCAAGCTGTCCGCCCTTATTTACGCGATTTTTTATCTGATCAGCGCGTGGTGGAATTGCCTCCCGCCTTATGGCAACCTTTGCTGCACGGCATGGTATTGACTCTGCGCCCCAAAAAAAGTGCGCACGGCTATGAAAAAGTATGGTTTCCCGAAGGTTCTCCGCTGGCGGTGTATACGGAACGACAAAGTGCAGCATTGGCCGAACGCCTGCCCGGCGTATTGGTTCGCCATGCGATGACTTATGGCAAACCTGCTGTATCCGATGTTATCGACGAGCTCAAAGCACAAGGCGTATCGCAGCTTTTGGTTATCCCGCTTTATCCTCAATACGCCGCATCCAGCACCGGCGCCGCCTTGGATAAAGTGTTGGCCGTGCTGTTCCGCCAACGCAATATGATGAGCCTGCGCACAGTGTCTCGCTTTTATCACGATGAAGGTTATATCTACGCCCTATCGCAACAAATACAGGCTTATTGGGCGGAACACGGACGCGGGCAAAAATTAATGTTCAGCTTCCACGGCGTGCCGCAAGCCAGCTGCGACAAAGGCGACCCTTATCTCTACGAATGCAGCGAAACCGTACGCTTACTTGCCCGGCAACTTAATCTGAACGAGCAAGATTATGTTATGAGCTTCCAAAGCCGTTTCGGCCGGGCCAAATGGCTTGGCCCCTCCACACAGGATTTATTGATAGAGCTGCCGAAAAAGCAAGGCGTTACCAAGCTGGACGTTATTTGCCCCGGCTTCATCGGCGACTGTTTGGAGACCATGGAAGAAATTGCCATCGCAGGGCGCGAATCGTTTCATGAAGCAGGCGGCGAGCAGTTCAACTACATTCCCTGTCTCAATACCAATCCACTCTGGATAGAGGCTTTAGCAGAATTGGCCGACAAACATTTACAAGGCTGGATATAAAAATAAAGCCTGTCTGAACATTTTCAGACAGGCTTTTTACCGACAAGCCGATTTACGACAGAATTTTGCCTACCACTTCAGCCACATCTTTCGACAAACCTGCTTTGGCCGCTATATCCTGCAATTGTAACTGCATCAACGCGCGACGCTTCGGTTCCAAGCGTTGGCAAATATTAAAAGCCTGCACCAAACGGGAAGCCACTTGCGGATTAAACGCATCGATTTCTTTCACCTTTTCCGCCAAAAACGCATAACCGCTACCGTTTTCCGCATGGAAATGCGGCACGTTCCGGCTAAATGCACCCAATAATGAACGGGCTTTGTTCGGGTTTTCCAGATTAAACCTCGAATGCTGCAAAGCAGCTTTTACCCGTTCCAAAGTATCAGGTCGATGACTGGAAGCGATAAGAACGAAATATTTGTCCATGACCAACGCTTCGGCATCAAATTTCTCAGCAAACCGCTCCAGCAGCTCGTTGCGCTTTTCATCCTCAACATGATTCACAGCGCTTAACACACCCCATTCATGGGTCATATTTTTTGCCATCTTGTCATAATTGGCCGCGACTTGCCCGATGCGCTCCGGTTTCGCACGTAACAAAAACGCACGGCAGGCATTACGCAAAGTTCGCCAACCGGCTTGTTCAGGATGGTATTCATAAGGCTGTTTCAGGCCGCTACTCTCCTCACGACTTTGCGCGGTTTCATTCTGCATCAGCCATTCAGCTTCGCATTCTTGCGCCATTAAATCCAACAACGTCTCTCTCGCCTGATAAACATGTAACGGATTGATGTTTTCACCGTCAGCCCATAATTCGGCTTCAGCCGGAACTTGCAGCAAAACAGCCTTGAAAGCCGGATCGATATCAGCGCGCAAAACCGTTTTCACCGCCTCTACCAAAGCCTCATGCTTGGGCAATGCGCGCCCTTGCGCCAGAGCCGTAATGTTCTCAGCAATCGCACGCCGGTAAAGCATTTGCCCCGCTTCCCAGCGTGCAAACGAATCCCCGTCATGCGCCAGCAACAAAGTCAGTTCGGCATCGTTATAGGGATAGTTCAGATGCACCGGCGCAGAGAAACCGCGCAGAAGCGAAGGCAAAACCGGTTCGTTTATATCCGTTAACTCAAACTCCTGCTCGGCCTGAGTCAACATCAACACAGCCTCTTGCACGGTTTTTCCTTGATATCCGAACGATACGGCTTCGCCCTTTTTATTCAGTAACCCGATTTTAACCGGTATCTGCATCGGTTGCTTATCTGCCATATCAGGCGTGGGCGGCACATGTTGCCGAATGCGCAAACGAAATACACCGTCTTTCAGACAGGCATCCGCATCAAGCACCGGCGTTCCCGCTTGGCTGTACCACAAGGCGAATTGCGCCAAATCCAAACCGTTGGCATCGGCCATTGCCGCGCGGAAATCATCACAGGTTACCGCTTGGCCGTCATGCCGCTCGAAATAGCGCTTCATGCCTGTCTGAAAACCTTCCTCGCCAAGCAAAGTGTGATACATGCGCACCACTTCCGCGCCTTTCTCGTATACGGTCATGGTATAGAAATTATTCATTTCCACATAAGAGGCCGGACGCACCGGATGCGCCATCGGCCCCGCATCTTCAGGAAACTGATGCTGGCGCAGCAAACGCACGTTGTCGATGCGTCGCACGGCACGGCTGGCTCGGTCTGCGGAAAACTCTTGGTCACGAAACACCGTCAGACCCTCTTTAAGCGAGAGCTGGAACCAATCGCGGCAAGTCACTCGATTGCCTGTCCAGTTATGAAAATATTCGTGCGCAATCACACTTTCCACACCTTCAAAATCCGTATCAGTAGCGGTGCGGCTGTCTGCCAAAACAAATTTGGTATTGAAGATATTCAGGCCTTTGTTTTCCATTGCGCCCATATTGAAGTCGCCCACCGCGACAATCATGTAAATATCCAAATCATATTCCAAACCGAAACGGGTTTCGTCCCATCGCATTGCGTGTTTGAGCGACTCCACTGCAAAGCCGACTTTCCCTGCATCTTCGGCGCGGGTATAAAATTCAATCGCCACTTCGCGACCGCTCATGGTGGTAAACGTGTCTTTAATCAGCACCAAGTCGCCTGCCACCAAAGCAAACAAATAACTCGGCTTTTTAAACGGATCTTCCCATTTTACCCAATGGCGCCCTCCTTCCAATTCACCGCGGCCAATCGGATTCCCATTGGAAAGCATGATGGGGAAACGGTTTTTATCAGCAATAATGGTTGTTGTGAATTGAGACATCACGTCCGGACGATCAGGATAAAAAGTAATCTTACGGAAGCCTTCCGGTTCGCATTGGGTATAAAGATTGCCGCCGCTTTCATACAAACCCATCAATGATTTGTTTTCAGCCGGCGCAAGACGAGTTTCCACTTCTAAAACAAAAGGCTTTGACGGCACATTTTCAATAACCAGCTTTTCATCTGCCAGCCGATAATCCTGCCAAACCGAACCCTCGATTTTCAAGCCCACCAATTCAGCCGAACCATCCAAAATCAACGGCACATCAGACATTTGCGGCTCAATGGCCAAACATGCTTTAACGAGCGTAAAACCGTCGAAAACTTCGAATGTCAAATCAGTTTTGCTTACTAAAAAATCCGGCGAACGATAATCCTTCAAATAATGAACAACATTTTGCTGCATGATTTTTCCTATGGATAAGAATGGTTTTATTATACAGAATGCCTGTCTGAAAAGGTTTCTTTCAGACAGGCATTCAAGTAGAGACAATTGCTGCGATTGTTATATTCGCCGCCAAAGTTATCAATCAACAACCATCACGGCATCAACATGCCGCCGTTAACATGCAAAGTCTGGCCGGTAATGTATTTCGCCTGATCGCTTGCTAAAAACAAAACCGCATCGGCAATATCCTGTGCCTCACCAAATCGGCCTAACGCAGTTTGCGCCTCAAAAGTTTGACGCACTTCCTCCGGCAATGCGCGGGTCATGTCCGTATCAATAAACCCAGGCGCCACGCAATTAACGGTAATGCCGCGGCTTCCCACTTCTCTCGCCATTGATTTGGAAAAACCAATCAGCCCGGCCTTTGCAGCCGCATAATTAGCCTGCCCCGCATTGCCCATCACGCCGACAACAGAAGTAATATTAACCACCCGGCCAAAGCGCTGCTTCATCATACCGCGCAAGACCGCTTTCGAAGCACGGAACACAGATTTCAGATTAACCTGCATAATCTCATCCCATTCCTCTTCTTTCATACGCATCAAAAGATTATCCCGTGTAATGCCCGCATTATTGATCAGAATATCCAGTTTACCGAATGTCTTTTCAACTTCGCCGATAAGGTTTTCAATGCTCTCTGCTTCCGCAGAATTCAGCGCCCGACCTTGACCGCCCCACTCCGCCAGGCGCTCACCAATAGCAACCGCGCCTTGTTCAGAAGTCGCAGTACCGATAACAGTCGCACCAGCTTTGGCTAAAGTATCCGCAATTGCAGCACCGATACCACGTGACGCGCCGGTAACCAACGCAATTTTTCCGCTTAAATCTTGTGAACTCATTTACATTAATTCCTAATTAAGATGATTACTATAGTCGTCTAGATTAACAGTAAACACCACTATAAAACCAATTATTACTGGGGCAGATCAATCGGCGTATACGGTTCAATCCGCAGAATATAATTGATCCAATTGCCAAAACTGTATTTCTCACGAATTGTCTTATCAATCTCGTGATAAGGCTTCTCTAAAAATTTATCAATAGCCCCAAAATCCTGACCATCCCACACTAAAATATTATTCGGATGATAGAAATCGTATTTTAATACATCTGCATTTGTCGTAATCAATTTCTTACGGTAGCCCAGTGCCTCAAATACCCGAAATGACAAACCTTTATGCTCGGAAATTACAAAATCCAACAATACTTTGGCGCGTTTAGCCCTCTGTACATTTTCACTGAAGCTGATTATTTGATCAATCAGCCGTATGTTCTCATTAGGGTAAATACTTTTTGCTAATGCTAACGTACCATGATTCCAAAAAATATTACACTCCAATGATTTTCCTCTATCCTGAGCGTATTGACCAAAAGCTGAGATCATTTTACAACGCGAATCCATATGCGCACCTGTAAAATAAAAATCCACGTCTTCAGAAAGGTTGGTCAAATCATAATCCAAATAAAAGTTAGTGGCTGGGAACAGTGAATAATCCTTTCCTGTTAAATCATCTGAATCAAATACATAACAACGATCAAATAAGGAAATACGCGTCCAAATATCGGGAAATCTGCTCAATCCATCAAACTGATAATTGACCAGACCATGAATCGAGTGCCCTCGTAAAAACTGAAGAAACTGATGACTATAAATATCACCGCTAATTACCAAAGCATAATCAGCTTTATTATTTGCATTGAGTCTTTTGGTAATTTCTTTTTGAAGAACGTCACACTTCAAATCTTTTTTAGCATCTTTATCTTTTAAAATATGCTTTCTAAATTTTACGTTAATCCTTGAACGGAGAGACGGGTAACGAAAATTTGAATCTAATTCTGCAATACTAACTACATTAAATCCATAATATTTCAGATTTGCTTCGATTTCCTTAAAAATCTCAGAAACCGCAGGCATGCCGAACAAAATAGTTTTAGTCATTCAAATATCCAATTTTTACTTCTATATTCTTTTAAGAAAACCATTCTTAAAAAAATCCATTCCGTTTAATCTTTTGATTTGTAAATGTGAATAAAATTACATCTTCCTTGGAGAACAAAGAATTTCCAAATTATAGATGCCTACATTGTTACATAATCTATCGGTAATTCTGGCACACCGGCCGAAGCTTATTTCTTCTTAAAATCCTACCTGAGTATTTCAGCGCTAATGGGTGAAAAATGTCACCTAAGATATTCGTCCACGGAATCGGATAACCTTCATTATCTCCCATCACATTACCCGGAGCAGCTTCTAATGCAGGTGCGTAAGCATCCATCCTTCGGTGTAATTCTTGATACCATTCTCGGGTAAATGGAGTATCCGGCCGACAAATATAGGCACAGTTTCCAACAATTCTGGAAAAATAATTTTCCATATCCTGCATAACCTTACCCGATACTTGCGCCAGATCTGCCGCTTTTTTTTCACAATAGCCAACTAGATAAGCAGCGCTTTTGTCCAAATCATCAAAAAAAGACTGCCATGGAAAACGACATGGTTTAACATCACTATATCCACCGCCCCAATGATGCATAAAATAACAACGCAAATAATCGGATTTATGTACCAATGATAAATACTCATAAGCCGGATGCAATGGCGCTTCAGGCTTAATCCATTCTTGAAGATTATCAGGTGTAATAAGTAAAATAGGAACATCTGCTTTTTCTTCCAAAGCTTTCATTCCAGCCAGTCGGTTTGCCGACATCGGATTATTGCCTGTCCAAAATACGAAAACCCGCTTTTCAACCTGACCGTTTCCTTTTTCCTGACTCAATTCAGTTTGAGAAATAAAAGAGTCCAAATACCGACTACCTTGATAAACATACGGATGTAATGTACTTTTCAATACATTTAAGCAAAATTTGGCCTTATTCATATTTTATTTCCAACGATCTATTATTTCGAGTAAATTTTCTGGTACTTCTTAGGCTTGAACCATTTATAAAACAGTTTCCTTAATGGCTTTTTGTAATACCGACGTTTATGATCTTTATCGGATTTAAAACCTAAAAATAAGTCGCTAAAGTAAATATTATTCTGTTCGTAAAATTCTTTATGCTTGCCATATAAATAAAATAAGTTTTCTGATCGTTTATGCTTGGAAACCTCATCAGTTATCGAGGATTGATTATGCCGCAAGCGATAAAAGAATAAAGGTTCTTTTATTCGGTAAACTTGCGCCCCTCTCCTGATTAAGGAAATAAAAAGCTCCCAATCTTCGAAATACAAAAGTCGTGTGTCAAAACCACCTACTGCATCAAACTCAGACTTTCTAATCAATGCACTGATATAAATACTATTTTCTATCAAAAAGTCTTGGATATCATACGGTGGTAAACTCCAGCTTTGATTTATCCTACCAAACAGTTGTGCCTCTGAATAAACAATACCAATTTCGGGCTGTCTCTCAGCAATTTCAACGCATTTTTCCAAATAAGTCGGAGCTAGCTTATCATCAGAGTCTAAGCAAACCAGATATTTACCTTTAGCATGTGCAATCGCATTTTGCCGCGCAATAACGCAATAGGTATTCTCTTGAAGCAATATGTTAAAACGACTATCCTGCATTGCATATTGATTTAATATTTGCACAGTATGATCTGTTGAGCCATCGTCAATAGCAATAATTTCAAAATTACTATAAGTCTGAGCCAGCAAACTATCTAAGGTTTCCGATAGATATTCTGCTGAGTTATAGCAAGGCACGACAATAGATACCAATGGTATATCTGAATGATCAATAATCATGATTTATCTATCTTTTTATTTCCAAGATACTTTTTTTGACGTCTAAATAAATATTTACGGTAAATTAATCGGTGTATACGGTTCAATATCCAACATGTAGCGTATCCAGTTACTAAATCCATATTTATTTTTAATATCTAGATCGATTGGTTGATAGGGGCGTTGAAGAAAATCAATAAAATCAACAGACTCTTTGCCGTTCCACACCAAAATATTATTCGGATGATAAAAATCATAACGAGCTACCACAGCATTAGTAGTGATAACTTTTTTATCGAAACACAAACCATCGAATATACGAAAAGAACAGCCGGCGTGATCAGGATTAACAAAATCCACCACTGCTTTCGCATCTTGTACTTTTTTTATATTCTCCTCGAAATTCAATATAGTATCGCGATTCAAATAATTAATGCCATCATTACCAAAAATAGTGATGGCACGGTCATCTTTACAATAAATATTAAAATCCAACGGCAACTTCAAGCTACGAGCCGTTTCAATAAATATTTCAGTAGCCCTTTCTCGATTAGCTTCATACCCACCCAGAAAATAAAGGCTGTCTGAAACAGACTTATGCTTTATTGGAAAATCAAAATAAAAATTGCTGGTTGGCCTGAATCCGTATTGCGGGTATTTCTGAATATCTTGCCCATCAAATACGAAAAAACGGTCAAAATAAGCCAAATAATCCAGAATATCAGGAAAACGGTTTATACCGTCCCATTGATAGTTCACACATACACGACTATGTTCGCGGATAGTAGCAATGATTTCTTTCGGATAAATATTGGCACGGATGCATAAAGCATAATCGGCTTTACCACCAGGTAACGCACTGAGCTTTCTTCTAATATCCTGCTGGTAACGAGAAAATTTCAGCTTTTTTTCGTAATTCCCATCTTTGTTGATATGTTTTTGATAAACATTTATGAGGCGAGTGCCCAAGCTCGGATAAAAAGAATCCCTATCGTCATAGCAAAGATTAATTACCTCGAAACCATGAAAACGCAAGTTTTTTTCAATGCATTGATCTAAGCCGTAAAGATATGGAACAGCTAGAATAATGTTTTTTTTCATAACAGACGCTTCATGTATTTCAAACAGATTTGTTCTAATCGAATAATAGTGCCTGTCTGAAAAAACGATTGCAATTAATAGTTAAATATAAAGCAATTAATGGGTTTCAACAAAAGCCATAATTTGTTCGGCATTCGTGAGCGCACTACAAACAGCTTCTTTATTGATACGCTTAGCCAAACCTGCCAGCACTTTTCCCGGGCCACATTCTGCAGATTCGGTAATGCCTTCTGTTACCAATTCATTGACCGTTTCCGTCCATCGAACCGGACTATAAAGCTGACATACCAATGCATCTTTAATTTTGTCTCCATCATCATAAGAAGCTACGTCGGCATTATGGACGACTCGAATTTTCGGCGAAGAAATGGTTATATTTTTCAAAGCTTCAGCCAATTTTTCTGCAGCCGGTTTCATCAAACTGCAATGCGATGGCACGGAAACAGGCAATAATAAAGCACGTTTAGCACCTGCAGCCTTTGCCGAGTCCATTGCCCGCTCTACGGCAGCCACATGGCCGGCAATAACTACCTGACCGGGAGAGTTAAAGTTAACGGCTTCCACTATCTCTCCTTGAGCAGTTTCTGCGCAAATTGCTTTGGCCTGTTCATCTTCTAGACCCAAAATAGCTGCCATCGCACCTATGCCTTGAGGAACTGCATTTTGCATTAGTTCTGCACGTAAACGAACAAGTTTTACCGCATCGGTAAAACTCAACGCTTCTGCAGCAACCAGCGCCGTATATTCGCCCAAGCTATGTCCAGCAACAACTGCAGGCAATTTACCCCCTGCCTCCAGATAAGCACGATAAGTAGCCACACCGGCTGCTAGCATTAGAGGCTGGGTATTAATCGTTTGAGCAATAATTTCAGCATCTTCTCCATTCATCATTGCCCACAAATCTTGATCAAGCGCAGAAGAGGCTTCATTAAAAGTTGTTTTAACGATGGCTTTTCCATCGAAACCACTCATCATATTCAAGCTTTGTGAGCCTTGCCCCGGAAAGAAAAATGCAAAAGACATAAAATTCCTCTAATTTTTTAACAACAAAAGAAAAGACTTCAGCATTGGCTCGTCAACAAAACGAACCAATGCACCATAAGTTACAGCAGCATTAACTAAGGCTATTAACCAAAACATCATAATAAACTGCTGTTTCCTGGTTTTGTGGTGAAACAATGACTGAGCCAACAAACCTCCCGGCCAGCCGCCCAAAATACCTGTAAGGTATAATATGTTTTCCGGCATTCTGCTTTTCTGCTCACACTTGGCACACAAGCGGTTTTTCTTAGCCACCATCTTATCATATCCGTAAAGCATGATTGCGAATAAACTGATCACCAAGTAAATTGCTGCCAACTTCCAAGAAAGCAAGGAAACCCAATACAGATAGACAGCAGCCACAGGGATGCATAACATTAGTTGTCCCCACTTAATACCCGAACCTACTTCCTGCGGCTGGTCGCAATAGAGCCATTCTTCATCTTCACGCAACACCACACGTACTGCTTGTTGCTTAGCATCGGATATAGGTTTGTTACAATAAAAACTGACTTGCAACCCTTCTTTAGGCTTTAAGTTACTATAATGAAACGCTTTAAGATGAAAAAATACCTCTTTACCTTCGATACCACTTTGGATGGACCCGAACCCTTTACTCTCATCCCAACTGACGATTTGCCCTTTTAGCGGTGTAAATGCCGGAAACATCAGATTGTCTTTTGTCTGGGTTTCCATTTTGGTCGCAACTTGCAAAGGTGCAGTCTGTTGTTTGCGCGCGGCATAAACTCTACCAGCATAATTGGAACCCGCATATTGGCGGTCTGCCGCCAAACGGGCGGCCTCTTCCGATTCTTCTATTTCCTGATGCCTCTGATCAAGCTTATCAATAATGCCGATATCGGTCAGCATCCAGTGTTGGTTCTCATGCTTAGCTAAATAACCTTGCAATACGTCTCCGGCCTCCGGAATGCGGGTTCTGTCGTTTAAATATAAGCCTAAGGCAAATACTGGCGTCTGCCGCACACCATAAATACCGTAACCTCCATTATTTTTCATATCCCACATTTTCACCGTAATGCGGATTAAGCTACCCCCTCTCAAAGGTGCTAGTGGCTCGATGGAGGTTGCGTAAAGTCGATTGTTCTCATCTTTACTGACCCGGTAACGCACTTCGTCGCCAACTTTCGGAGTCACATAAAATTCCGGCAGATGCTCGGCAATCAATAAGATATTTTCACTGACACTTTGACTATCATGTCTGATAGAACCGATTTTTTGGTGGTTAAACCAATGCGCAACCGTACCATAATATTCCTGAGCATGCTTCAATGTTTGAGTCATCAGCAGTTTACCCGTAAAAATCCGTCTAAAATGTTTTCAGACAGGCATTATTGTTTATAACTTTTATCAAACCGCAATTTTAATTTAATTCTTGGGGCTGTCCTAGATAACTAGGACAAATCATGCTTTACTAATTGTTTTAAAAT
>NZ_JAUMZU010000029.1 GCF_030527965.1 Neisseria sp. | reverse complement strand
CACCATCGGCACGGGTGTGGGGTAGAAAAAATTATCCGAATCCAAAAATAATTTATTGTCTTTCGGATTGCCGTTGCCGTATCCGCCATTTTTTAACAACTGAATTTCTTCGGGCTTGGCATAAACAATTTCCTTGCCCAGATGCGGCGCCCCGGCAGCAACGAAATCGCCACCCATACGGTGGTTGGTAATCAGCTGGGCTGCATAAGGGTTGGGTTTAGCTTCTTTTAAATTAGCGGCGCCAAACGCATTAAAAGTGTGGGTTTGCTGGTTAAAATTATTGCCGCATAGTTCGGCAACTGAACCGCCAAGAGAATGGCCTGTTTGGTAGATACGGGCATTCTTGAACTGAGGGTTTGAACTTTCAGTAAGCGAAATGGCATAGTTTGTTAATTCTTCTGCATCTTTATACTGTCGATTTATATGATCCCTAGCCATCAGCATATCAGTTTTGACATCTGCGATATCCTGCGAACCACGGTGAACAGTAATTAAATCTTTAGTATCTAGCCGTTGATAGATAGCTCCAAAATAACCATTAACTTTATTTTCACTTTGTTTAACAACTCTATAAGTAATTCCATTGAGATCAATTTCTCTATTTTTATTTAAAACAAGCTTACCATCCATATCACCATAAACATGAGCGGATAGTAGTGCAAAATCCTGCTTATTTAATTCCCTCATTTTTCCAACCTCTTGACTATTAATTCAACTGTAAATAAATCTTTCAAAGAAGTTTGTTCATCAAGTTTCAATTCCTCTGGTCTGATCCCACTGGTAACTGGGCCTGAATCTCCTTCTTTGACAAAACTCATTCTTGGGTATGATGCTTTATCATAAAAATATTTGATTGTTATTTCAGAATTCTCACGAGATACTTTCTTTAAGTCTTCCAACCTAACATCTGCAACAAGAGCTGTTTCCCTTACATCCTTCCCTGTAGCCTCTAAAACAACACTAGAGTTTAGAAACTCCCATTTACAAACACCCTGCTCGTAATAATCCTCATCCAGCGGCGTATCAGTATAAAAATCGGTAACGTAGGTCGTATCGTTTACTTTAGCCATATTGAGCAAAATATCGTATTGCGGATTAATGGTAGAACCAGCAATCCGCGAAGTCGTATAACGGCAATTCATGGCTTGATACAATTCGCTTCCTCTTACATGCCTGAATACCAATGGCGCATCTTTAATTTTGACTTCCATCTGATAATGCTGCTTGCGCTTAGGATTGATCTTAACCTGTGGCGGCTTATCGGCATAAGGCAATCCCATACGGTTGTAACCGGGCTTACGCGGCGCTTGCCCGTCTTCCCTGCCCGAACAGGCACTTAGCAATAAGGCAGCGCATAAACTGAGTAATAGAAAAGATTTCATCTTAGATTTCTCTTTCGCGTATAAGGGTAAACTGATGAATCTGAAAAAGAAAAGTATAAACAACAAGTTTTGTTAGTTTGATTATATTGTGTAATTAAATTTGGTATTGATTAAATTATGAAAAATCATCAGGTTATAAAAATAGATTCTCCAATGTAAATTTTTTATACGGCTTAAAACACCAAAAAAGAATAGCACTCCCTACAATATCCAGCTAGATCCCTTGAAATATATGTTCAATATTTATTGGTTAGCCACTTCTTCAATTGCTAGAGCAAATTGATTAAAAAAATTCCCATCTTTAATCAGATCTATGTTCTTCTCAAAATATTTTAATTTGCTCTTATCAAAACTACCTATAAAAACAATATTATAAATTTTACCATCTTCTACATCATCATAATGAACACCACGATAAATACTATACATCATGTTATTATTGGTTTTAATTTTTAATCTATGGTAAACATAAGGGGTTTTATCAGGGGATTCCTTATGCACCGTATCAACGCTCAAATATACACTCTGACCATAAAAAGCACAAAGTAGGTTAGCATCTTCTACTACTAACGGTCTATTCAAACTCCTGCGCGGAAGTGCCTTTCTATAATATTTCTTTTGGTCTTTGTCTGAACAAATAAACGGATTACTATCAGGATCTTGTGATTGAGGATTTCTAGGGTATCCTTGCGCTTCCTTTTTTCTATTCATCATTCTCAACATTGATACCAATTTATCCTTAACTTGTTGATTTGTTAAATCTTCAAAATATTTTTGTATTGCTTTGGATGAAGCACGCTCATATTTATAAGAACAGCCATCTGCATGCTTGTCCAAATCAATGGCACTCAAGAAAGCTCGACGACTTGAAGTGCTTGGTGTAAATCTTAGTTCAGCTAAGTGGCACTCAGGACAACGCATCTGGCCTTCATATGGACCATTATTATTATAATTAGTGTTATAATTTTCTATTATATTAATAGGAAGATTTTTCCTTTCTCTCAGATAAAAGAATTCTTCAAATAATATCGACATGCACTTCTCCTTTAATACAATCAATAAAAAATTTAGGCTAAAAATCTCTTTCAGTCTCATAGCATGAAAATTACATAATACCATTTGTATAATTTTTTACATAGATCTATGGGCCTTGGGCAAAACAAAGCCTGTCTGAAAACATTTTCAGACAGGCTTTTTATCTTGAATAGCCAAACTTCCCTATAATCAAAGCGCTATTTTATCCAGCCCCATTACTTTATCCATTGCGCCTGCTTCGGCATGAAAAGCAACGCCCAAACGGTTCCATGCGTTAATCTGGGCGATGGAAAACACAATATCGCACAACTCTTGGTCGCTTAATACGGCTTGGGCGCGCTGATACAATTCATCGCTCAAACCTTCTGGCGCCAATCGGGTCAGCGTTTCGGTCAGCTCCAGCGCCATCCGCTCTTTTTCGGAAAAGAGCTTGCTCTCGCGCCATACCGCGATATGATGCAACCGCAGCTCGCGCTCGCCGTGCTGACGTGCGGTTTTCACATGCATATCCAAGCAGAAAGTGCAGCCGTTAAGCTGCGATGCTCTGATTTTAATGATTTCTTTCATCAGCACGTCAATCGACAAATCGCTCAGCGCACCTTCCACTTTCAGCATTTCGTTGAATATTTTGGCACCGGTAACCGGATAATCTAATCTTTTCATATTGAGCTCCTTTAATTTCAACAGATCATACTTAATCAATCCGTTATTCTTTCCGAGCGGCTTCCAGCAATACTTCGGCTGCCAGAATGCCGAGATTATTGGCAGCCAAAGGGCTGTCGCCGCTCAATAGCTGGCGGTCATGGCAAACTTGGCCGCTAATGCCTTCGTTTAACACAACCATGCCCAGCTTTTGCAAACGCTCTGCCAACAACCAAGGCAACCGGCCGGGCATATAACCGATATCAATATTGGCGCCTTCATCGAGCGCATCGGGGAACACGCACAATTGATAGCCGGCGAATGGAAATTCTCCATGCTCCGCCGCTGCCGCCAGCGCCGCTGGGCCGTGGCAGAGCGTAATGATATAGCGGTTGTTGTCTACCGCCCAATGCAGAATCCGCGCCACTTCCTTACTTTCTGGCAGTGCGGTAAACGCGCCGTGCCCGCCGGGCACAAATACGGCGATATAAGGAGAATCTGCGGCAGTGGCCTGCTCGATAATATCCGCCAGTTTCAACGGCTTTTGCAGCTTGGGCAGGTAGGTTTGAAAAATGTTCTGCACCGCTTGGTCTTCCTGCGGCATGGCCCACATTTCGAGCTTAGCGGCGTTGCCCGACAGGGTCGCCACGTCGATTTCAAAACCGGCTTCGTGAATATGCAGCATGGGTAACAGGGTTTCGACGGGGTGATTGCCGGTGGAAAACAGCTTGCCGTTTTTCATTTGCAGATAGCGCTCGTCGGTAGCAATCATCAATACTTTGTGTTTACCACCGGTATAGGGCTCGGTAAATTTCACGCCGTTGAAATCGGTTTTCGGCGCCGTATATTGGCTCAGAGAATACGCTGAAGGAAAATAGGCATTGTATTCCGCGTGGTCGGGAACGGGGGTTTTGCTCAGTTCGCTCATGATGGGTTTCCTATTGAATTATTGTGTGAGGGATGCTCATTATAACGATTTTTCCGCCTATCAGCCCGAATGCGGCCTTTTCATTGCCAACAAATAGCGAAACCAAACAGCCTTTACCCGTTTCGGTTTTGTTATGTAATACGGGTCGCGCGCAAAAAAATGCCTGTCTGAAAACAGCTTGCAGCCATTTTCAGACAGGCATTAATCAGGCATTTACTTCACCGGTGTATCCATCCAGTCTACATGATTCATTTTCCGCACGATAACCCATTCATCACGGTTGGAACCAACGGTGCCGTAATAGTTGAAACCATAGGCCTGCTGCGCATAACCGCCGATCATATGAGTCGGTTTCAGAATGGTGCGGGTCACCGAATTGTGGATGCCGCCGCGCTTTTTAGAAACCTCGCCCGCCGGCGTATGAACGATTTTTTCCTGCGCGTGATACATCAAAATCATGGTTTCAGGGATCCGTTGGCTGACAACGGCGCGGCAAGCAATGGTACCGTTGGCATTGAATACCTCCACCCAATCGTTATCCACAATACCGGCCTTGCGGGCATCGGTTTCGCTAATCCAAACGTGCGGGCCGCCGCGCGACAAGGTCAGCATGCGCAGGTTTTCCGAATAAGTGCTGTGGATGCCCCATTTTTGGTGCGGCGTTAAGAAATTAAGCGTGATTTCTTTATTGCCGTTGGGGTATTTGCCCAGCAGTTTTTTGGTGGTTTTAAAATCGACTGCCGGTTTGTACACGCACAAGTGTTCGCCGAAATCGCGCATCCATTTGTGGTCTTGATAAAATTGCTGGCGGCCGGTCAGCGTACGCCACGGTATCAGCTCGTGCACGTTGGTATAGCCGGCGTTGTAGCACACTTCTTCGCTCTCCACGCCCGACCAGATAGGCGATGTCACGATTTTCCTCGGCTGGGCGACAATGTCGCGGAAGCGGATTTGCGTGTGCTCGCTGGCGCTGATCAAGTGAGTATGGTCACGGCCGGTTACTTTACCCAGCGCCTCCCATGCTTTTCTGGCCACATGGCCGTTGGTTTCGGGAGCAAGGGTCAAAATCATTTCCGTAGCATCGATAGCCGTTTCCAGCTTCGGTTGGCCTTCGCCCGCACCTTCGCCGCGCGTGCCGTTGAGTTTGCGCAAAAATGCCATCTCATGCTTGGTATCCCATGCCATGCCTTTGCCGTTGTTATTCACTTTTTCCAGCAAAGGGCCGACCGACGTGAATTTGTCGTAAACGGCACCGTAATCGCGCTCCACAACGCTAACTGCCGGCATGGTTTTTCCGGGTATCGGCTCGCATTCGCCGTGTTTCCAATCTTTCGGGTCGAAAGGCTGGCCCATTTCCTGCGGGCTGTCGTGCATCAGCGGCGTTAACACGATGTCTTTGCGCACACCGATGTAATCTTTGGCGATTTCACTGAATTTCTTAGCGAAGCCTTTGTAAATTTCCCAATCGGTTTTGCTTTGCCACAAAGGTTTTACCGCTTCGGTCAGCGGGTGGATAAACGGGTGCATATCCGAAGTGTTGAGGTCGTCTTTTTCATACCAAGTGGCGGTCGGTAAAACGATATCGCCGTAAAGGCAGGTGGTCGACATACGAAAATCCAGCACCACCAATAAATCCAGCTTGCCTTCGGCAGCGGGGCGTACCTTGATTTCGGTCGGCTTGATGCAGTCTTCGTCGTTTTCATCGCTCAACACGGCATTTTGCGTGCCCAACAGATATTTCAAGAAATATTCATGCCCTTTGCCCGAAGAACCCAGCAGGTTGGAGCGCCATACAAATAGGTTGCGCGGGAAATTCTGCGGATTGTCTGGATCGTTGCAAGCCATATCCAGCGAACCGTTTTTCAGACTGGTCGCAACGTATTGCGCCGGTTCGATACCGGCCGCCGCTGCCTGATCGGCCACGTCGAGCGGGTTGGCGCCTAATTGCGGCGCACTCGGCAGCCAGCCCATGCGTTCGGCTTTGGCGTTATAGTCGATCATCGAATAACGCCCCATACTGCCATCGGCATTAGGCGCCAGTATTTCATCTACGCCCACTTTTTCATGCCGCCATTGGCTGGTATGTGCATAGAAAAACGAGGTACCATTCATTTGGCGCGGCGGACGGTGCCAATCGAGAGCAAAAGCCAACGGTGCCCAGCCGCTTTGCGGGCGCAGCTTCTCTTGTCCGACATAATGGCACCAGCCGCCGCCCGATTTGCCGATGGCGCCGCACATCATCAGCATATTGATGATGCCACGGTAAGTCATATCCATGTGATACCAGTGGTTAAGGCCGGCGCCCACAATCACCATGCTGCGACCTTCGGTGTCGTGCGCGTTTTGGGCAAACTCGCGAGCCACCCGCACTACCAACTCGGGGCTTACGCCGGTGTGTTTTTCCTGCCATGCCGGCGTATACGGTTTGTCTTCGCCATAATCTTTGGCCGAGTTCGGGCAGTCCAAGCCGTTGTCGATGCCGTAGTTGGCAATCATCAAATCGAATACGGTTGCCACCAGCGCGGTTTCGCCGTTGGCCAGCGTAATGCGTTTGGCCGGCACTTTGCGGTAGATCATGTCGTCGTGTTCGCCACCGAAATAGGTGAAGCCGACCTTCGCCACCTCATCACAGCGGTTTTTGAGCGACAAAGCCGCACGCACTTCCCTGCCTTGCGCCTGCGTTTCCAGATTCCATTTACGGCTGCCGTCCCAACGGAAGCCTATCGAGCCGTTCGGTGCCATCAGCCCATCGGAAAGCTCGTCCCAAGCCAAGGTTTTCCAATCGGGATTTTGCGCTTCGCCGAAGTCATCGTTCAACTCGGAAGCGCGCAGGAAATAACTAGGCACAAAGCCGCTTTCGTCGGCTTTCAACCGCACCAGCATCGGCATGTCGGTTAACCGGCGCACATAATCGGTAAAATACGGAGAAGGATTTTGCAGATGGAATTCTTTTAAAATCACATGACCCATCGCCATCGCCAGTGCGGCATCGGTTCCCTGCTTGGGTGCCAGCCAGATATCGCCGAATTTGGCCATTTCGCCGAAATCGGAAGAAACAGCTACGGTTTTGGTGCCCTTGTAGCGCACTTCGGTATAGAAATGAGCATCGGGCGTACGGGTCATCGGCACGTTCGAGCCCCACACCATCAGATAGTTCGCGTTATACCAATCGGCCGATTCGGCCACGTCGGTCTGCTCGCCCCAAGTTTGCGGGCTGGCGGGCGGCAAGTCGCAATACCAGTCGTAAAACGACAACGGCACGCCGCCGAGTAAGCCCAGATAACGGGCACCCGCGGCATAACTCACCATAGACATGGCTGGAATCGGCGAGAAGCCGATAATACGGTCGGGGCCGTAGTTTTTCACGGTATAGGCATTGGCCGCCGCCACGATTTCATTCGCTTCGACCCAAGTAGCGCGCACAAAACCGCCCAAGCCGCGCTGGCTCTTAAACGATTTGGCACGCGCTTCGTCTTCCACAATCGATGCCCACGCCTCAACGGGCGCCATCGTTTTGCGCGCTTCGCGCCACAATTCGGCCAATACACCGCGCATCATCGGATATTTCACGCGCTGCGCCGAATACACATACCAGCTGTACGAAGCCCCGCGCGGGCAACCGCGCGGCTCGTGGTTCGGCAGATCGGGGCGGGTGCGCGGATAATCGGTCTGCTGGGTTTCCCAAGTAATCAAGCCGTTTTTAACATACACTTTCCAGCTGCACGAACCAGTGCAGTTTACCCCGTGGGTAGAACGCACGATTCTGTCGTGCTGCCAGCGGCTTCGGTAGCCGTCTTCCCATTTGCGGTCTTCCTCGGTAACCACACCGTGCCCGTTGGCAAACGGCTCGTGCTTCTGGCTGAAGAATTTCAACCGGTCTAAAAAATGGCTCATAGCGTGCTCCTGCTTTATGTTCGTTATCCCTTTTCAGACAGGCATTCGGCTAATGCCTGTCTGAAAAGGGCTGCATCATTTAAAAATTTTTTGATAGCTTGACTATAAAACAGAGCCGAAGCAAAAAATATGCTTCAAAAGGGGCTTGCGCCAAAACATTAGAACAATAAACCGCTATCTATAAAGATTAGCCGCCCTAATCCTTTTTATTTACAAACCAGCCCGCCGCTGCGGCTGCCCGCAAAAAAGCGGCTCCAACAAGCCTACCGCTTATATGCTTTATCCGTTTCGTCCGTTATACTTAACCATTTTCAGCCCTTTCTATTCCAATAAGGCTCCACCATGAAAACCAGCGCACGCAATCAACTAACCGGCCACATCAAACACATCAAACAAGGCAGCGTCAACGACGAAATCACCGTTTCACTAGCCGGCGGGCAAGAGCTTGTCGCCGTCATAACCTGCGAGAGCAGCGCGCGGCTGGCACTAAAAACCGGCAGCCCCGTCATCGCACTCATCAAATCCAGCAACATCATCATCGCCACCGATCTTGACCACATCAAACTCTCCGCCCGCAACCAACTGTGCGGCCTCATCAGCGACATCAACCGAGGCACCGTCAATTCCGTTATCGAAATCGACTTGGGCGAAGGCACCATACTAAGCGCCGGCATTACCCTAAAAAGCACCGAACAACTCAACCTGACCATCGGCCAGCGCGCCACCGCCCTGTTCAAAGCCAACGACGTTATCTTAGGCGTATTGGCCTAAATCCAGTGATTTATGCCTGTCTGAAAACACATTCAGATAGGCATAAACACCGTAAAACCCAGAGAGAAAACCATGCAACCGAAACAAAAAGTCATCGCCATCGACGGCCCTTCCGCCTCAGGCAAAGGCACTGTTGCCGCCCGCGTCGCCCAAGCCCTAGGCTGGGCCTATCTCGATTCCGGCGCACTCTACCGCCTAACCGCCCTCTACGCGCAAACCCTCGATACCGAGTGGCACAACGAAGCCGCCGTTGCCGCACTGGCCACCACCCTGCCCGCCACCTTCTCGGGTCAAACCATCCTGTTAAACGGCCGCGATGTATCCGCCGAAATCCGCACCGAAGCCATCGGCATGGGCGCTTCCGCCATCGCCTCCCTGCCCGCCGTACGCACCGCCCTACTACAACGCCAGCGCGATTTTCTAACCGAAAAAGGCTTGGTCGCCGACGGGCGCGACATGGGTTCCGTCGTCTTTCCCGATGCCTGTCTGAAAATATTCCTGACAGCCACCGCCGAAACCCGTGCCCGCCGCCGCACCGCCCAAATCGGCCTGCCCTGCCACGGCATCGAATTCGAACGCATTCTATCCGACATCGAAGCGCGAGACGAAGCCGACCGCCGCCGCAAAACCGCCCCTCTTCAGCAGCTGCCCGATGCACACCTGCTCGATACAACTCAGCTTACCATCGAAGAATCGGTAAAAAAAGTGCTTGATTGGTATGAAAAAATTTAAAATGGCTGTATAATACGCCACTCTTTGAAGCGGGCTGCGCCGAAGCGGCCCTCCGATATATGTTTACCCGTCTGCTTTGCTAAGGAAAACAGGCTTTTATCCACTTACCCTCCACACGCCTTAGCCGTGTACCGAAAGACTGATATAACATGGAAAATTTTGCCCAGTTATTGGAAGAATACTCAGCCGTACAAGAAATGAACCAAGGCGAAGTCATTACCGCCGAAGTTGTTGCCATCGAAGACAAATTCGTTATCGTCAACGCTGGCCTGAAATCCGAATCCCTGATTGACATCAACGAATTCAAAAACGCCCAAGGCGAGCTTGAAGTCAACGTAGGCGATTTCGTTACCGTAACCATCGAATCAGTTGAAAACGGTTTCGGTGAAACCAAACTTTCGCGCGAAAAAGCCAAACGCGCTGCCGACTGGATTACCCTTGAAGAAGCCATGGAAAACGGCGACATTCTTTCCGGCGTTATCAACGGCAAAGTAAAAGGCGGCCTGACCGTTATGATCAACAGCATCCGTGCCTTCCTGCCGGGTTCCTTGGTTGACGTTCGCCCCATCAAAGACACTTCCCATTTTGAAGGCAAAGAAGTTGAATTCAAAGTCATCAAACTGGATAAAAAACGCAATAACGTCGTGGTATCCCGCCGCGCCGTTTTAGAAGCCACTCTGGGCGAAGAGCGCAAAGCCCTGCTGGAAAACCTGCAAGAAGGTTCAGTGGTTAAAGGTATCGTTAAAAACATCACCGATTACGGTGCATTCGTTGATTTGGGCGGCATCGACGGCCTGCTGCACATCACCGACTTGGCATGGCGCCGCGTGAAACACCCGAGCGAAGTGCTGGAAGTCGGCCAAGAAGTTGAAGCCAAAGTCTTGAAATTCGATCAAGACAAACAACGCGTGTCTCTGGGCATGAAACAGCTGGGCGAAGATCCTTGGAGCGGTTTGGCTCGTCGTTATCCGCAAAACACCCGCCTGTTCGGCAAAGTGTCCAACCTGACCGATTACGGTGCTTTCGTAGAAATCGAACAAGGCATCGAAGGTTTGGTACACGTTTCCGAAATGGATTGGACCAACAAAAACGTTCACCCGAGTAAAGTTGTACAGCTGGGCGACGAAGTCGAAGTTATGATTTTGGAAATCGACGAAGACCGCCGCCGCATCAGCTTGGGCATGAAACAATGCCAGGCCAATCCTTGGGAAGATTTCGCCGCCAACCACAATAAAGGCGACAAAATCAAAGGCGCCGTTAAATCCATTACCGACTTCGGCGTGTTCGTTGGCCTTCCCGGCAACATCGACGGTTTGGTACACCTTTCCGACTTGTCTTGGAGCGAATCCGGCGAAGAAGCCGTACGCAAATACAAAAAAGGCGAAGAAGTGGAAGCCGTTGTATTGGCCATCGACGTCGAAAAAGAGCGCATCTCTTTGGGCATCAAACAACTGGAAGGCGATCCTTTCGGCAACTTCATCAGCGTGAACGACAAAGGTTCGTTGGTTAAAGGCACTGTGAAATCCGTAGAAGCCAAAGGCGCCGTTATCGCCTTGGCCGACGAAGTGGAAGCCTACCTGCCCGCTTCGGAATTTGCCGCCGACCGCGTTGAAGACTTGACCACCAAGTTGAACGCAGGCGACGAAGTGGAAGCCGTTATCGTAACCGTTGACCGCAAAAACCGCAGCATCAAACTGTCTGTAAAAGCGAAAGACGCCAAAGAAAACCGCGAAGCTTTGAGTTCCGTAAACGCCGCTGCAACCGCCAACGCCGGTACCACCAGCTTGGGCGACTTGTTGAAAGCCAAATTATCCGGCGACCAAGAATAATTCAGGTGCATCATGACAAAATCCGAATTAATGATTCGTTTGGCAGAAGTGTTTGCATCCAGAAACGGCAACCAACTGCAAGCCAAAGATGTTGAGTACAGCGTAAAAGTTTTGGTTGACACGCTGACCCGCTCACTGGCCAAAGGCCAGCGCATCGAGATTCGCGGATTCGGCAGCTTTGATTTGAACCACCGCCCCGCCCGCACGGGCCGCAACCCCAAAACCGGCGAAAAAGTTGAAGTACCGGAAAAATATGTTCCACACTTCAAACCCGGCAAGGAATTGCGCGAGCGCGTAGATCAAGCCTTGTTGAACAGCACTAAATAATTCGTGAAACCAAACGCCGCATCATGCGGCGTTTTCTATGCCTGTCTGAAAACAGTCGTTCGGCCATCCGGCGAATCTGCTATACTCATCGACAATCCATGTCAATCATAAACATTAACTTAACAGACGTCTCGACTACCACAGCCCTGCCGTATCCCATCTCACCATGCTCAGCTTACGATATCGTTTAAAAAGCTAGTTAAACAGCCCAGCCAGATTATGATTACCTTACAACAATTCCGAGAACAAGCCGCACAAGGCTACAACCGCATCCCTTTGGTGCAAGAATTATTGGCCGATTTAGACACGCCACTTTCGCTCTATCTCAAGCTGGCCAACCAACCCTTCACCTATTTGCTCGAATCCGTGGTAGGCGGGGAGCGCTTTGGCCGCTATTCCTTCATCGGCCTGCCTTGCAAAACTTACCTGAAGGCCGCCGGTAAACATGTGGATGTTTACCAAAATGGCCAAATTGTCGAACAATACGACGGCAATCCCTTGCCCTTCATCGAAGCCTTCCATCAACGCTTCAAAACGCCCGAAATCCCCGGATTGCCGCGTTTTACCGGCGGTTTGGTCGGTTATTTCGGCTATGAAACCATCTACAATTTCGAACAGTTTTCCCACCGCTTTCACAACAGCAACAAACTGGACAGCATAGGTACACCGGATATTTTGTTGATGTTGTCGGAAGAATTGGCGGTTATCGATAATCTCAGCGGCAAAATTTATCTGATCGTTTATGCCGACCCGGCTGTCGCCAACGGCTACGAACAAGCCCGCGCCCGTTTGGAAGACTTGCGCGTCCGCCTGCGTCAAAGCTGCGCCATTCCCTTATCGCTGGGCAGCACGCCAACCCAACCCGAGCACGAAACCGGCGAAACGCGCTATAAAGAATATGTTCGCCGCATTCGCGAGTACATCCTCGACGGCGATTGCATGCAAGTGGTGCCGAGCCAACGCATGAAGCTTGAGTTTACCGATCATCCGCTTTCGCTCTACCGCGCTCTGCGCACGCTCAACCCATCGCCCTATATGTTTTATTACGATTTCGGCGATTTCCATATTGTCGGTTCTTCGCCCGAAATTCTCGTGCGCCGCGAACGCGATACCATCATCGTGCGCCCTATCGCCGGCACGCGTTTACGCGGAAAAACGCCCGCCGAAGATCTGGCAAACGAGCAGGATTTGCTCAACGATGCAAAAGAAATCGCCGAACATGTGATGCTGATTGATTTAGGCCGTAACGACGTCGGCCGAGTCAGCCAAACAGGCCAAGTCAAAATAACCGACAAAATGGTGGTTGAGCGCTATTCGCATGTGATGCACATTGTTTCCAACGTAGAAGGTCAGCTTCAGGCAGGCATTACCAATATGCAGATATTGGCTTCCACCTTCCCCGCCGGCACGCTTTCCGGCGCGCCCAAAGTGCGGGCGCTGGAAATCATTGAAGAATTGGAGCCGAACAAACGCTGCATTTATGGAGGCGCAGTCGGCTGCTGGAGCTTTAATAACGATATGGATCTGGCCATCGCCATCCGCACCGCCGTGATTAAAAACCAAACCCTTTATGTGCAAAGCGGCGGCGGCATCGTAGTCGATTCCGATGAGGAAGCCGAATGGCAGGAAACGCAAAACAAAGCCCGTGCGGTTTTACGGGCAGCGCAAATGGTGCAGGAAGGTCTCGATAAATAAATATTTTTCAGACAAGCATGGTTTTCCAAACCATGCCGCAATATTCACGCGAGCAGAAACAAACCATGATCTACAGGGGCTAAACTGAATTAGCCCCTCTTGTTTGTTGCAAACGATATTTGCAACAAACAAGCTTATCCGTAAAAATCAGCCACTCAAGCCACCTCAAATCGAGCTTGCACCGCACCTGCTAAATCCAATTCCAGCTTATCACCCGAGTGCAGTTCACCCACGCCCGCAGGCGTACCGGTAAAAACAACATCGCCTGCTTTCAAACCATAGCTTGCCGAAAGTTCGCGTAAAATCGCCTCAATCGGATAAATCATCAAAGCCGTTTTACCCAGTTGGCGCACTTCACCGTTCACGCGAAACGTAAACGTACAATCTTGCGCATCACCCAGCTTATCCGCTGCAATAAAATCCGAAACACATGCCGCACCGCGAAAGCCTTTGGCTTTAGTCCAAGGCAAGCCTTTTTCCTTCAAACGGCTCTGTACATCACGGGCAGTCAAATCCAGCCCTATGCCGTAACCGGCAATCAAATGCGCAGGGTTATCCCCCGCATCATCCGAATCTGCACCAATCAGCAACACCAACTCGCATTCATAATGCACAGATTGGCTGTATCGGGGCAGGCATATCGTTGAGCCGCTTTGCAGAATACTGTTATTCGGCTTCATAAACACCACCGGCTCGGAAGGCGTTTCGTTTTTCAATTCAGCGATATGGTCAACATAATTGCGACCGATGCAATAAATATTGTTTACGCGAATAGCTTGGTTTTCCAGATAAACTTGCGTCATACGCACCCTCTTGCGTTGAATAAAATAGAAAGAAACAATGCCTGTCTGAAAGTGTTCAGACAGGCACTAGTATAACGGGAAACGTTTATTTTTCCGTCAAACAATAAGCACACAGGAAAAAAATCAATTGCGCCAGATTCAACGTTGCTCCGCCCAGCATCGCCGCTGCCAAATAAAATATTGCGCTAAACGTAGCAAACAAAACACCCCACAACAATCTTAACGGCGAAGCATCCAGCATCAACATCGCCAAGCCAACATTCCCGCCCAACCGGTCAAACAAAGTTTGGCTAAACAAAGGATAACGCTGCGGCGACTGCACAAAGCCCAACAACAACATATCCGCCACACTCCAACAAACCGCCGCAAACACCCCGGACAGCAACAATAACCGCGTTGAGATCAGAGGGCGGGGCAAAGCATCATCCATCAAGCCTCCTTTTAATATTCAATAAATATTTCAATAGATTATAACAAGCGATAGAATCCATTTCCTTAAAAATAAACAGTGCTTGACCAGAACCAGCCAATTTTTTACCCAACAGATTTATAATTCATACTAATTGGAAGCCTTCTGATTACTTGATAAATCTTATCTTATAAAGAGCCTTTTATGAAACCTCTTACTTTCCTCTTAACCGCAGCTTTATTATCTGCTGCCAACCTGAGTGCTTGCAGCGAGCCGGAGAATGGGATGAGCATTCAAGAACAAACGGAAAAGCGTTTCCAGTTAAATCCCCATCCCAAGCAAGCCTACCAAATTAAAATCAAAACCGATGATGCGCCCGGGCCGTTGAAGCTAGTAAATAATATGGATGTCGGCTATATAGCGGACAACTGTTCATACATTATAAGTAAAGTTGCTGGGGCTTCGGCGAAACCTGAGAAGCATTTCCCAATAAGAATCCAACAGATTGGACAGAATGAATACGAAACAAAGGTTTATCTTGATGCGATGCAAGATGAAGATTATTTTGGACAAGGTGTTTGTCATTGGAAAATGATGGGATTTGGAACTTCATTTAAAGCCACAGGGAGGCTAGAGGAAACAAGATTTAATGTTAGTGATTTAATAGAAAATCTGATAAAAGAAAAAATAATAACCAAATATTACTGGAAAGGTGCATATCCTTATTACAAAAATGCAGACGGTTCTATGCAAAAGAGGATTGATGGCGTAGGCGCAACTGAATTTGGAGAGCCTTTAACTAATTATCGCCCAGATCAATATAAGGATTTATTTAAGATAACAGTTACTTTAGAGGAGCTTAAGCAATGAATCAGCCTAGCATTTCACAATATGCCGCTACAGTCGCCCGTCAAAGCATAAAGCCGTCTGCAAAAGGCAGGTTGGCTGTTTCCCGAATGAGTTTATAATTAAGCCGTTTGAATGTTATTCAGACGGCTTAATTATCCATGGGGCTGTCCTAGATAACTAGGGAAATTCAAATTTAAGTTAGAATTATCCCTA
>NZ_JAUMZU010000028.1 GCF_030527965.1 Neisseria sp. | reverse complement strand
TTTCTATTTTAAAACAATTAGTAAAGCATGATTTGTACTAGTTATCTAGGACAGCTCCTAAATTATTTTTGGATTCGGATAATTTTTTCTACCCCACACCCGTGCCGATGGTGGACTTGGGCGGTTCCCCTTACCTCTGCTTGAATGCGCCTATGGTTGAAGCCAAAAGAGGCCCTTTATTCGGCGTTGCTGCCTCTCATGTTATCGCCAATTTTACCGATGAAAACGGTATGTCTGTTTTGTCGCCCCATTCGAATGCCCGCCAACTGGCTCAGCAACATGCTGCCATGTTTGAAGAGTTTCGCCGTGATGTGCAGGAGCTGGTACGACAATCGCCTGAAAAATTCGAGTATATTTTTAAAAGAATCGACAAAACCATTTCTGAAAATCGCCGATTAGACCTCAACCCGCTTGAGCAACAGAACCAGCCGCAATACGCGCAAACCGCCCCTGCATTGGGTCTTTCTGACATGCCGGAAAAGGCACGACAACTTTGCGAAGAATGTAAGACGCATTTGGTTGATTTCTATAAAGAGCATGGTATCGCTTATAACGAAACTGATGCAGATAAGACGGCCGCGGCAATCGGTGTTGCTGCTTATCGGGAACGCGTTCCTTATGTGCAAGCGCTCCATATCAGGGAAGATGGTTTACTTTCCGTGGGGCATAAATCGCCACAAGGTGTTTTGAGCTATGCTTCTTTAGATTCTGCCCAAGCGGCTGCAACGCCTATTGAAGAAAGTGTGGTTCAGTCGAAGCAGGCAGAGCAGGAATTGGCGCAGAGAGCGCAGCAACGTGAAATGGCGCTGGCCGAATACCATTCGCAATCTAGGGGAAGAAGCATTTCTTAGCTTGGTTGAGCGTATTAATAATGCCTGTCTGAAGATTTTCAGGCAGGCATTATTGCTGGCTAAGGTTTGTTAAGCATGTTCCATTGTTCTTTTAGGGTGTTGGTCAAGGCTTTTTGTTTTTCCTCGGGGGTGCTGAGGCCGTGGGTGAGACCGGTGTAATTCAGGGTTACGGATGGGCTTTCGACCGGGCCGCTGATGTTGAGCGGGATATGCGCTGCTGCATCGTTATTATTGGTTGTGATAAGCATGTTTTCATTCACGGTGAGTTTGTTTAAATCAACGCCGCCGCTGCTGAGGATATACAATCTGTCGGTAATCAGCTCGGCGTTTTGGTGGTGGCCGATGCCGTTTTGAATCAGGCTGTTAAGGGTAAAGCGGTTGAATGGCGTGTTCGGGATATCGGCCTGAGCCGGATCGACGTTTTGTTTGAGGATATGGTTGATGTTAATGCCGAGTAAAGTGCCTTTTTGCAGCTTAAGGTTGAGCGTGCCGTTAAGATTTTGAGTCAATTCTTTTCGACAAAGGCCTTTGGTGGTGAAATCGAAAGCGACATCTCCGGCGCCGGCGAGATTTTCGTAGCGCAATAAATCGCGCATCAGAGGCAGGATTTGGATGCCTTTGGCTTGTTGTTGTAAGTGGTAGACCGGCGTTTCTTGGTTTTCGATGTCGAGGCTGCCGACGCTGGTGCCGCCGTATAATTCGGCACTGAAATCGCTCAGGCTGATGCGGTTGCGATCGGCTTTGAGGCGGCTGCGGATGTGGTTGATTTCCAGATTGGGCAGTTGAAGGTTGTTAAGATTCAGTTGCGCATCGATTTGTATGCCGTCGATATCAGACAGGGCGGCAGGATAGCTTGGGCGGTGTTGCTTTTTGAAATCTTTCAGATAGGGTGTGAAAACCAGTTTGTTAAGCGTGGCGTCGGCATTGATAAGCCGTTGTTCGTTATCATAAGCCATTTTCATGGTGGCTTGCTGGCGGTCGAATAGGCCGGTTAGATAGAGCTGCCAGTTGTTTGTGGTATTGTATTCGAAGCTGCCGCTAAGATTGCTGATAAAGCGTGCTCCCCCTTCGGCTAGCGTTTGGTCTTGGCGGGAGGTGATTTTCAGGTTGGGTAGCAGCCAGCCGTGGGTGTGTTGCCAGTAAACAGGGCTGCTTATGCTTAGTGTGCCGGTTTTGCCACTGATTTTGCTGCCGGCATTGAGTGCGACTTGATTAAAGCTGGCGCGCTGGGCTTCGATATTGATTTTTTGGATATTGAGGGTGCCGTTCCATTCGTTGTCGTTTTGGCGGCCGTTCAAAACGCTGTTTATGCTTTCGATATCAAGGTGGCCGTTTTTCCATTCTGCGGTGGGAATGGTGGCGTTCAAATTGGTTTGGTAAAGCGGAGTAGCCAGGCTGGCGGTGATTTTGCTTAATTTAAGGGTGTCGATCTGCCATTGTGCGCTACCTGTGCTTGCCAGGTTGATCGGCTGGTTGCGGTAGTTGGCGGTGGCGTTCAGGCGGAAATCGGGGAGCTGCCAGCCGGAATCGGTGGTGGTGATGTTGCCGCTGCTTTTCCAGTTTAAATCGTTTAGGGTAGGGTGTTCTGTGCGGCCGTTAATTTGGAAGCGCAGGTTGCGGTCGCTTTCGCGGCTCAGTTTGAGGTTGAAGTGTGAAAGTGTGTGTTGTGCAGGTGTATCGAGGCGGATTTTGGCGTTTTCGATAATCAAGCGGTTGATGCGCAGCGGGTGGTTGTGTTTTTGCCAGAGGTCTTGCAGATTCCAGACGCCTTGAGCATTTTGAGCCAGTGTGATGTCCGGTGAATTCAGCACCCATTTTTCGATAACCGGTTCGCCAAACAGCGATGACCATGCAAGGCCAATGCGCATGTCGCCGAGATGAACGCCGGCTGAGTTGTTGGGACCGGTAAGGGTAACGTTGCGCAGGGTAACGGTGGGGCGAGGCAGCCATGTGCGGGAGATGTCGTTGTCAAAATGCAGGGTGCGGCCTGTTCCGGCTAGGGCGGCTTTACCGATTTCGTGCAGTCGATCGGGTCTGAATATCACTTGGTTGAGCGCGATATAGAGACCTGCCGCAATAATGGAAACGACCATGATGCTGAAAGCAAACAGCTTTAGCCAGAATCTGCCTGATTGTAGGCGGGAAATCATTAGAGAGAAGCAATTATGATGGGGCGCTAAGTATAAACCAAATGCCTGTCTGAAAGGCGGCGACCTGTTTAAAAAAATGCTAATGGCTGATTTTGTGGTCAGTTTTGCGTATTATTGTGCGGTTAGATTATTTTGCGGAATTGATATAACATGGAGCAGAAATCGGTTGGTTAAGAGGATTTTATGATTATTGTGATGCAGAAATATGCTTCGCCACAGGCGGTGGCGGAAGTGGTGGCATTTATCCGCTCGCGCGGGCTGACCGAGCATGTATCCGAAGGTGAGGAGCGAACGATCATCGGCGCTGTGGGCGATGAGCGGGTGTTCAAGCCGAATGAGTTGGAGCGTTTGCCACAGGTGGAGCGTGCTATTCGTGTGTTGAATGATTGGCGCATCATTAGCCGCGAAACACAGGCGGAAGATAGTGTGATTGCTGTGCGCGGGGTGGCGTTTGGCGGTGGTTCGGTATTGGATGTGACTACGGATTTACAGCGTAGCGGGCAGGCCGATGCGGTGTTTCTCGACCCGTTTTCGGTGCCGGATACGCCTTATGCAGATACGGCACGCAGCAATGAAAAAGAGCAAATTGCGCAGATGCGCGATGCTTTGCAACATAGCCATGCTTCGGACTTGCCGGTGTTGGTGCGCATTCGCGATGTGAGGCAAATTGCTCCGGCACTGGCGCATGAGGCGGATATTTTGTATTTGGGTGGCGAATTGATGGCCAACCGGATGCTGCAAGACGAAGTGGGCAGGTTGAACACGCCTTTGGTATTGTGCAAAGACAAACATCATTCGTATAACGAATGGTTGGTGGCGGCGGAGCGGGTAGCGCTTAAAGGCAATCGGCAGATTATTCTGGGCGAGGCGGGTACGCTTAGCTTTGCTGCGGATCACGTGCATCGCTTGGATGTGGATGCCATTGCTCGAGTGAAAAATCTAAGCCATTTGCCGGTGTTGGCAAATATTGCCGGTTTGTGGCACAACGATATTTCTCAGCAGGTTTTATATCGGCTAGCAGTTGCGGCTGGGGCGGATGCTGTGGTGAATTCTTTGTGATTTTATCTTTGGGAATGTGAAAAACAACAAAGCAACCATGCCTGTCTGAATTGTGTTTTCAGACAGGCATGGTTTATTTTTGCGGTCGAAAAGCCGGTTTGAGGCGGATGTAGAGCGTACGCTTGGCAATGGCGATGGTTTCGCCGTGTTTATCGAAAATGCGCACTTCGTATTCGGGCAGGTATTTTTCGCCGGTGCGGGTGTGTTCGTATACATCGGCCAGCATTTCGTCGGTAATGGTGCAATCGATATACACTTCTCCGCGTCCGGGTTTGATGAAATCAATGTGGGCGGCTTTATCCCATACGAAATATTTTGTGCCGATTAAGCCATTGAACATCACGGCATAAACGGCATCGGTTAAAGCAAACAAGCTGCCGCCGAATTGAGCACCGTGCAGATTGCGGGTGCCCGACCAGTCTTTCAGGCGGCTTTTGATACGGCGGAAGTCGCTGGACAGCTCAATAATGTGGATGCCGCTGAACAGCAACGGCGGCCAGAGGTTGAGAATCCGGCGGGTGGTTGCGGCGGATCGGAAGTGCCTTCTGATTTGCAGCATATTGCGCTCCCGTTTATCCGGCATCGGTTGAGAAGAATAGCTGCTTCTGCTGCAAGGCGTTGCCGTCGGCATCGGTTAGCGGTTGCCCTGCTGCACCGTGTTTGATAACGGCCAAACACAAACTGCCGTTGGTCGTGTTTGCGGCATTGATGACTAACCCGGCGTCAGTGCCGTCTTGCAAGATGCCGATGCCTGCTGTTTCCAATGTGTCGGCCGATAAAACGGCCAATCCGCGTTTGACTTGCCCTCGGTATTGCGCGCGTGCAATAACTTCCTGCCCGGGATAGCAGCCTTTTTTGAAATGCACGCCGCCTATGGTGTGTTGATTGAGCATTTGCGCAACGCAGGTTTCGGTGGTTGCTTCGCTGATCCAAGGATAGCCGCTTTCAATCTCATGTAATTGCCATGCGTTTTCGGCGGCGGCATCAAACGGTGGTAAATCGGTTGCTTGGCCGACCAGCATAACGCCGCCGTGTGGCAATTGAATGCGCGAAATACCGTTTTCTTGAAGTGCTGGAAACGAGAGATTCGGTTCGGCGGCAGGTAAAGGTGGCGTATGGTCGGGTAATGAAGCGGCCACTGCGAAATCAGGCAGCGGCTCGAAGGTTACTTTGGCGCGCAATACGAACATGCTCAGGCGCTTAAGTGTTTTTTCTACTAAATCTGCTGCCATCAGCAATAATAAATCGTCGCCTCTGTTAACGACCAACATATTGGCAATTACACGGCCTTTGGGTGTGTTGTAAGTGGCGTAACAGGCTTGGTTTTCAGACAGGCCTTCGACGTGGTTGGATAATTGGCCGTGCAGGAAGGCGGCCCGATCTTCTCCACTGACGCGCACGACGTTGAAAAAAGGGAGTTGGCTTTGCATAAATATTCCTCGCAGATGTCTGGCAGGTATTTTATAGCGAATCGGTAGAATGATTCTACCGTTAAGGTTGCGTTCGCTTACAGGTTTGTCGCGTCATGCTACAAGCCCATTGCATGGCGGATAAGGCGGTTTTTCAACCAGCCCGAGCTATTAACCAGATTCAAACCGGTATTGCGCAACAGCGGTAAGCCGGGTGTGCTTGCGCCGAACAGTTTGAACAGGCCGTCGCAGCCAAGCTGCATGCTGCGTACCGGTTCGAAACGGTTTTGGGCGTATTGTTTCAGTAATTGGTGTGCGCCGAGATCTTTAGCATGTTCGGCCAAACGGGCAAATTCAATCGCATCGCCGAAGCCGAGGTTAACGCCTTGCCCTGCCAACGGGTGGATGGTGTGGGCGGCATCGCCCATCAGTAATACGCGTTGGGCGACGGTTGAAGCGGGGTGGCGCAAAATCAGATTGAAAGCGAATGCGCCCGATAAGGGCGAGAGCTTGCCCAGTGTGTTTTGCCCTTTGCGGGTTACGGCGGCGGCAAAATCTTCGGGCGAAAGCGAAGTGAGTTTTTCCGGCTCTGCGGTGCTCCAAACAATGGAAATTTTATGGTCGGGCAGCGGCAGGTAGGCTAATACTTCGCCGCTATCAAACCATTGGTATGCCGTACCGTGATGGCTTGACTCGGTATGAAAATTGGACACAACACCGTGATGGCCGTAAGCCGCTTCCGCAACTTGAATGCCTGTCTGAAAACGCACCCAAGAGTTGGCGCCGTCGGCACCGATAACGAGCTTGGTTTTCAAAACTGTGCCGTCGGCCAGCTTCAGACGGGCTTCGTTGATGTCGGTATCCAGTGCGTTGGCCGGCTCGCTGATAACGGGAATATCAAGCGCAAAGATTTGTTGCCATAAAGCGGCCAGCAACCAGCGGTTTTCAACAATGCTGGTAAGGCGCTCAGCGCGTATATCCGAGGCATTGAATTCGATGCGGCCGCCGTTATCACCGCGTACATCCATCCGGGTTACGGCTTGTATGCGGCTTTCGTCCGGCCAAGCTTGCAGTGATTGTAAGAATTGTCGGTTGGCCGGGCTGATGGCGTAAATCCGCGCATCCCAGCCGCTGAGCAGTTTGGCGGTGTCATTTTTAGGCGCGCGAAGCTCCAGCAAGGCGATTTGTTTGCCTTGCCGCTTCAGGGCGATAGCAGCGGCGGCGCCGACCAAACCGCCTCCGATGATAATGGCATCATAAAAAGGATGGGTTTTCATGCTGGGAAATACCTATATTGTTTTCAGACAGGCTTATAGGCCGAAAATTAAATGTTCTGTAAATTTTTTACGCAATGCGGGAACACTGTCGAGTGCGTTCATAACGGTACCGCGCCCCAGTTGCAATAGCATATTCGGCTGATCGAACACGGTAACGAGGCTGTGCGTGAAGCCGACGGTGGCATGGGCATCAAGGCGACGGGATGCGGCATATTGCTGCGCCAGCCGGCTGTTGGTTAGGCTGTGGGGGGTGGCGAAACAAGCGGCTAGCGCCACTGCGTCACGTACACCGAGATTGAGCCCCTGAGCCGCAACGGGATGCATGGTTTGGGCGGCATTGCCGATGCAGATAACGCGGCCGCTGTATACTTTATTTAATTGCTTGAGCTGTAGGGGAAAAACGGCAGCGTTTTCGTATGAAGTTAAACGCCCTAAACGCTTGCCGAAAGTTTGTTCGAATTCTGCGGCAAACGCTGAGAAAGAGGCGGCTGCCAATTTTTCCGCTTCTTGAGGGGAGCGCGTCCAGACTAAGCGGTAGGCATCGCGATAGGGTAATAAGGCCATGGGCCCGCCGGTGGAAAAACGTTCATAAGCGGTGCCGTTGTTGGTTTGCTCGAATGATAGGGTGGCAACCAGCGCGGATTGTTGGTAATCATGGCTGTGGCGTCGTATGCCGGGTAGTTTTTCCGCCAATGCGCCGCCTTCGGCCAGAATCACCCAATCGGCAGTAATGCTGTGGGTTTGGCCGTTGTGTTGGATTTCGAGTTCGGCGAAATGATTGAGGGATTTGATGTTTGTTAAGCTAGTTTGCCATAAAACAGAAAGGTTCGGCTGGTTTAGGGCGGTTTCGCAGGCGCCGATTAAGGCGGCGTAATCGCAGGTCATGCCCAGATAAGGCATATTCATGTCGGTCGCGCGTAACAAGGTTCGTCTGAAATGAGCAGGCTGGGAAATGTGTACGGCGTTGATTTTCGTCATCTGCGTTTCAGGCAGGCTTATGCCGGCTTGTTTAAAACAACGGATGCTGTTGAAGGAGAGAGCGAGCGTGCGTTGGTCGCGCAGAGCGATATGGGCGGGGCGTGCTTCAATAAGCAAAACCTGTTTGCCTTGGCGGGCAAGCTCTATGGCAGCCAAGGCGCCGACGGGGCCGGCACCGACGATGGCAATCTGAGTATGGAGAGGGATGGAAACCATGATTTTTCCTGCGGATGGAAAACAAGTATTTTAACGGATTTGGCCGATATATGGCAGGATAAGTGGCCGAGGCTTGTTTTCAGATAGGCATGATTGAGCGTAAACTATGCGCTGTTTATTTGGTTTGATAGGCAAGCATTTATAAGGCTTGCGACTGGTGTTTGGTTATTTGAGATTATTAAAAGTCAAAAGGAAAAAGCATGGCGGCATCAAAGAAAATTAAAATCGGTATTGTGGGCGCAACAGGTTATACAGGGGTTGAATTGTTGCGTCTGTTGGCATTGCATGAAAACGCGGAAGTGGTTGCTATTACCAGCCGCAGTGAGGCAGGGGTGCATATTGCCGATTATTTTCCGAGTTTGCGCGGGGTTTATGATTTGGTGTTCCAAGCGCCTGATCAGACGGACTTAGCTCAATGCGACGCAGTGTTTTTTGCGACGCCGCACGGTGTGGCAATGCGTGAGGCACCTGCCTTGCTGGAAAAAGGTGTAAAGGTTATCGATTTGTCGGCAGATTTTCGCTTGCAAGACACGATTGCGTGGGAAAAATGGTATAAGCATACGCATGAGAGCAAGGATGTTTTGCAAGAAGCGGTTTACGGTTTGTGTGAGATGAATCGTTCGGCTATAGAAAAAGCCCGCTTGATTGCTGTGCCGGGCTGTTACCCGACTTGTGTGTCGCTGCCTTTGCTGCCGCTGCTTAAAGCCGGTGCGCTCGTAGAGGGAAAACCGTTGATTGCGGATTGTAAATCAGGTGTTTCGGGTGCAGGGCGGGGTGCTTCGGTCGGTACGTTATTTGGAGAGGCGGGCGATAATTTTAAAGCTTATGGCGTCGCAGGCCATCGCCATTTACCCGAAATCAAACAAACTATCGATCGTTGGCAAAGCGGGATTGCCGACAATTTTGTATTTGTGCCGCATCTGACGCCGATGATACGCGGTATGCACGCCACTATTTATGTGCATTTACAAGAAGGCGTTATGCCGCATAAGGTGTTAAGTGATTTTTATCGAGACAGTAGATTTGTTGATGTGCTGCCCTATGGCGTAGCGCCGGAAACACGTAGCGTGCGTGGTGCGAACCTTTGCCGTATTGGTGTGCAGCGCGCGCCGGAAAGCGATGTTTGGATTTTGATGAGTGTGCAGGATAATTTGGTTAAAGGTGCTGCCGGCCAAGCAGTGCAGAATCTGAATATTATGTTTGGATTTGCAGAAGATATGGGTTTGAACATGCCGCCGCTTTTGCCTTGATATTGAGTATCCATCTGATTTTTTGTTTTAATGAATTTGTCTATATCCAATATAAATCGCGAGCTCATAATGCCTGTCTGAATGTTTTCAGACAGGCATTAGTTATGGCTGTTGCCCATATCATTAAGATCAAGAAGGGTCGTAAACAATAGCAGATGAAATTTCAGTGTTGCGCATGCGACCATATTGAATATGCCAAGCTTGTTCAGCCTCCTCATTATCACACTGTTGGGCAAGTCTTCGTTGTTCGGAGCTTAAATTTTGGTTGGAAATAAGAGATAAGGCATGACAATCGGTACCGCTTTGCAGATCTGTAGGTGAAAACGCTTTGGAATTCATAGCCGGTACAACCGCTAAAAGCAGTAAGCAAATACTTCCGGATAACCATTTTGCTGATTTCATATTGGAAATTCCTTTCTTTGATTTTTCTTATCTAATTAAAGAAAATCTTAATTTTTTTATCATATTACTAAGAAAAAAATTATTTATCAAGATTTATTTGAATAAATGGTAAAATATTTCTTACTTTTTCTTTGATGTTGGCGTAAAATAAAAATAGATAAAATCATTTAGTAGCATTCCAGCTAATTGGGTAAAGAAAAGATGAATAGTTTTAAAGAACGTTTGATTTTTCTTTGGAAAGAAGAAGCCAAACAGGCAAAAATTGCTAAAGACATCGGGATGACGATTGCCGGGTTCAGCCGTATTTGGAACGAGGGCGGTTTACCTAAAGCTGAGATTCTCAAAAAAATAAAACAACTTAAAGGATGTAATATTGATTGGTTGCTAACAGGAGAAGGAGAGCCTTTTCCTGTGGAACGGACCCAATGTGTGGAAGCGGAGATATCAGACACTTTAGGTAACAAAGTGGATATAGATGAATTTGTATTCATACCGCGTTACGATATTGAAGCGGCGGCGGGGCATGGTCGTTTTGTTGAAAATGAAACGCCGAGTTTTACAATGGCTTTTCGCCGTTACTGGCTGGAGAACTACATTACTCGTGATGTGAAGCAGCTATCCGTCATTTCGGTAAAAGGTGACTCGATGGAGGGTGTTTTGAATGATGGCGATACGATTCTAGTTAATCACAATCATACCGTTCCCAGAGACGGCTTGTATGTTTTACGCATCAATGAGAATCTGTTGGTCAAGCGTTTGCAACTAATGCCCGGAAATATTGTGCGCGTTATTTCAGCCAACGAAGCTTATCCGGCATTTGAAATCCATTTGCAGAACATAAGTGACGATGTCGCGATTATCGGCCGTGTCGAATGGTTCGGGCGTACAGTTTAACAGAGTTATCTGCTAAAAAATTTTGAACCAGCTTGAAAATGATGGATAGGTGTTTTTGATTCTTGAAAAAATGATCATCTTCCTCAATATTGATTAGCAGGTTTATTTGCGGGAAAATACAAACCGCACACCATGAAAAGGATATTGCGATGTCAGAAGAAACACCGATTATTTTTACCGACAGCTGCTGCGCCAAAGTGGCCGATTTGATTGCCGAAGAGAACAATCCCGATTTGAAACTGCGCGTTTTCGTTAACGGCGGAGGTTGTTCGGGATTTCAATATGGTTTTACGTTTGATGAGATTACCAATGACGACGATTTTACCATTGAGAAAGACGGCTTGGTTTTCTTGGTTGATCCGATGAGTTATCAATATCTGGTCGGAGCCGAGATTGATTACACCGAAAGTTTGCAAGGTTCGCAGTTTGTTATCCGTAACCCCAATGCGACAACCACTTGTGGCTGCGGTTCATCATTCTCTGTTTAATTTGCAACACATTAATTTAAAACCCGCATTAATTATCAATTTAATGCGGGTTTGCTTTTTCGTGAGATATCAAATAATGTTAAAATTAATTTAATCGATAGTAAATGGCGGATAGTTCTTTTCTCGTAAGATAATTAATTGAAAAATATCATTTTATTTTTATTTGAAATATTTGCTAATTACATGATTTTTCTTGGAAAATTTTAGCATTATTTTGAATAGCTTGGACGGAATCAAACAGATACCACCAATCCATCTTTCTCTACCTTTTATATATAGTTGCAGGACAAACAATCTTATTTGGAATACCATATTTAGATAAATAAAGCGCATGGTTTTAGTAAACCATTTAAGTTGAATATTTTGTCTGGTATGTTTTGACTTAAAAAATATCTATTTTATTAAAGAGCACTTGCTACGGAAACGTAATGATTAACCAACAAAAATTCTACGATGTATATGTTTCTTATCCTCCTGGCGATGATCCAGAGCGTGTAAATGAGTGCCTCCGAGATAATCTTTCAGAGGAGGAGGCAAATGATATTATCAATGCACTTGCTGATCAGCGTCAGGCTATTATTGCTGAACATTGCACTAATGAAGAGCGTGAGAATGCACAACATTACTTCACTTATTTAGGCTTGGACGTCATTATTCGACTTTCTTTAGAGTTAGAGGATAGTGGTGGCGAGAGTGAAGAAGAATTATCCGATCCGGTTCCTCAATGCCCAGTTTGTTACAGCATTTTGGAAAATCCAGATGTTCAAGATTGTCCCACTTGTGGGTTGCCGTTAAACAAGCTATCAGAGCAGCAAATCCAACGGAAGCGTATTGAGTGGCAGGAGCGGGTTGCATTTGAGCATCGAAAAAAACATGAAATTGCATATAAGCTCTTGCGAGAGAAGCAGGAGGAAGAGAAACAGTTACGCAAACAGATTCGCGCCGAGCTCGAGCAACAATTGATGTCGGAACTCGGTCGTTACAGAGGCTGGAAAAAATGGTTGTATGGTAAATATGCGGTTTTTTCCATGCTGTTATTGGGACTGTTCTTAATCGTATTACTGGCATTGATCTTTTTTATTACAGGATTTATTTCGCCGAAAGAACAAGTGGCGCCTGTTGAGGCAACTCAGGTTTCCAAACCTGTCGTAAAAACTAATGCCCAGCAAAAACCGGTTGTTGTGCAAGAATCTTCAGATTCTCCTTCATCTCAAACGTCTCAATCTGAACCTGTGAAAATAGAACAAACCGAGTCTGTTGCTAATAATAGAAAAGCGGCAGTAGAAAATAAATCAGTAAAAAATGATGATGAGCCTCAAATAAGTATTCCGGCTATTGTTCCGATTACTGAATCCCAGGAACGTTCGAAATAAAGTTTTAGTTAGAAGCAATAGATTAAGAAATAGCACAATGCCTGTCTGAATATGTGTTCAGACAGGCATTGTGCTATTTACGGTGGTTATTAGAAATTTGATTGGGCTGCCAGTTCTGTCGGATGGTAAACCAAGCCCAGAATTTATCAAATCGGTTATTTATGATTTGGTTGTTTTCAGGAAAATCACGATCATCAGAGCTGCTTCCAAAGGGATATCCTGCATCGTCTTTACAGTAGGATTGGCCACCGTTACGTGATGCAATCCAAATCATGGGGCGATAGAAGCGAGCTGTCCGATTGGCAAAGTAATTGTCACTGATGAGATTGGAGGAAGGTGTTTGTTGACGAATGATGCCGCGTTCCCCACAGTTGCGATAAAGAAAAATACCGCCATTTTTCGGGGTAAGGAAACGGTTGTTGCGGATGATATTATGAGCGGAACCGTCAACAGCAAACTGTTCGCGTTGGTTTTTGACTTCTACTATGTTGTTTTCAAAAAGGTTGTTTGCACTTTCCATATCAAAATAGACGGCTGGTCCTTTGGATTGACCGTTGATGAGGCTATTTTTGATGGTAATGTAGGTTGTACCGGGGCGTAGGTAGAGCGGGACACGACCATTGCCGCTAATATTGACTTGATCAAGTGTGATATGAGTAGGTGCTGCGGCTTGAATAGTCGCGGTGGCGTTCTCTTGGCGGGATGCGATACGCAACGCATCATCGTTCATTCCGTTGATGCGTAATGCTCCTTGTATATTGCAATGCCGAAGTTCTAAATTTTGAGGACGTAGCCATTGTCCATTTTGTTGTATGGAGCTGATTAGAACATTATCCGTGTTATTTTTTTGGCTGATAATTTTGGCATTATTGCAGTCAAATGTAATATCTGATGCTACGGGGCCGGAGAATAGCAGTGTTTTCGTAATTGTACTGCCTGCAGGTAAGGTGGTTGAGCAATCGATGGTAACTTGTTGCTTGGTTGATGCGGGTGCAAGGATTTCAGCGATTTTTTCGGTAGAGCATAGAGGTGCTTCGGCGTGAGCGAATGAGGTCATGCCGATTAAAAAAGGAATGAACCGGTAATGCATGATTTCTCCTTGAGTTTGTTAATGATGCAATCATAGCATGGTTAAGGTTTCGTCATGCTTGTGTTTATAGGTTGTGCTAAACTTTGGCCTTTAGAAAATGTATATAGGGTAGGTTTTAATGAATCCTTTATTAAACCATCTCCAGCCTTACCCGTTTGCCCGATTGCGTGAGGCTTTGCAAGATGTGAAACCGCCAGAAGGAGTTGCCTTAGTGCCGCTACATATTGGCGAACCTAAGCACGAAACACCTCGGGTAATCACTGATGTGCTTACTAATTCGTTAAATGAATTATCGGTTTATCCCCTGTCCGTGGGTTTGCCAGAATTGCGCGAGACATGTGCGCGGTGGGCGGAGCGGCGGTATGACGGCTTGAAATTGGATGCGGAAACAGAAATTCTACCTGTGCTGGGAAGCCGTGAGGCATTGTTTGCGTTTACTCAGGTGGTGCTTGATCCTGCGGCAGATGGTAAAGATGTTGTGGTTAGCCCGAATCCTTTTTATCAGATTTATGAAGGCGCAGCTTTACTGGGAAACGGTGAAATCTGTTTTGCCAATTGTTATGCGCCTCATTTTATGCCGGCATGGAATGAGATTCCGAAGGATACTTGGCAGCGTGTAAAACTGGTGTTTGTCTGCTCACCGAATAATCCTAGCGGCAGTGTAATGCAGCAGGAAGACTGGGACCAATTATTTGTTTTGCAAGATCAATATGATTTTGTGATTGCCTCGGATGAATGCTATTCTGAAATTTATTTTGACGATGCGAAGCCTCTTGGGTGTTTGCAAGCGGCCCGGGCTGCCGGACGAGGCAATAAAGGTATAGTTATGTTTACCAGTTTGTCGAAGCGTTCGAATGTGCCTGGTTTGCGCTCGGGATTTGTGGCGGGGGATGCGGCATTGTTAAAAGCGTTTTTGCTATATCGTACTTACCATGGAAGCGCGATGAGCGTGCCGGTGCAACGTGCCAGTATTGCTGCTTGGTCGGATGAAGTGCATGTGGTGGAAAATCGCCGTTTGTATCAGGAAAAATTTGAGAAGGTTGTGCCGATATTGCGTGAAGTTTTTGAGGTTCAGATGCCTGATGCGTCGTTTTATCTGTGGTTGAAAGTACCGGATGGTGATGATTTAGCGTTTGCTAAAAAGTTGTTTGCTGAGGCGGGTATTCAGGTTTTGCCCGGTCGCTTTTTAGCACGTGATACGGAGGATGGCAATCCGGGTAAAGGCTATGTACGGATTGCATTGGTGGCTGATGTTGATGAGTGTGTAGCGGCTGCCCGTAAGATGGCGAATTTATATCGTGGTTAAATATGTTTGAACTTGAATATAATGCCTGTCTGAAATTTTCAGACAGGCATTATATTTGGAAAAAATTTACGAGGCGCTGAAACCCAGGTCTGTAATCGCTGATTTGAACGAGGCGGGATCAAAGCCTTCAAAATGGGTAATTACAACCACACCTGTTTCATGATTGGCATTAACCATGCGAACTTTGTCAATGGTTTCGCCTTTTTCCATAATTTTTTTCGCATCTTCCCGGCTAGACATACCGGTAATTTGTAATTTTGTCTGGGGCATAATGATAACCTTCCGTTTCTGTGTTGAACCATAGACTGCTGGTGATTTATGGTTGAATAATAATATTTGTACTGCAATGTTTAAATTGGGCAGGACACTCGGGTAATTAAGGTCGGCGTAAATTAAATATGAATTGCTTTGCAGACCTAGCCTCTGTTAACAAGCGATTCTGCCTTTAATTGAGAAACTTGTCTATTAAAAATGCAGGTGGGTTAAGCGTTTTTAGATGGATTGTTTCATTTGTGCATCATAACGAATGAAATATTTATATTTATGTTTTTAAATTTATTATTTTTATTCAATTGGTTGTATTCAAATCGGAATGTAACCTGCTTTTATCTGTTAATACGGGATAAGATTTTTCATAGGCAGATAGTTATAAAAAACATTGTAATAAATCATTCAGGAAACGCTTGCCTTTTTCGGTAGGGGCAAACAGAGATGGATTGTCGCTTAACAAGCCGATTTGGCGGGCGTGGAGAATGGGAGCGGCAATTTGGGCAGGCGTAATGCCGGTACGTTCTTCCAGTAATGAAGATGCTACTCCGTTGCTGAGCCTTAGAGCATTCATCATAAATTCGAATGCCAAGTCTTCAGTGGTGATAGGATAGCGCTCTATTGCTTCTTGCGGGTGATTTTGCATGGTCGCGAGATAATGATTCGGATGGCGGGCTCGGGTAGTTCGTTCGATATGCGTCGGGTAGGAAATTTTACCGTGTGCGCCTGCTCCGATGCCGAGATAGTCGCCAAATTGCCAGTAATTTAAATTGTGACGGCATTGCTGGCCGTGACGGGCAAAGGCGGAGGTTTCATAATGTTCGAAACCGGCTGATTTTAGAGTTTCGTGCACGGCATCTTCGATATCCAGCGCTGTTTCATCTTGCGGTAAACCTTGCGGCGGAGTGCGGCCGAATGGGGTGTTGGGCTCCATAGTTAGATGGTAGGCGCTGATGTGGCCAACGCCGCTGGCAATGCCTGTCTGAATATCATTCAAGGCCATTTCTACGGTTTGATTCGGTAGGGCGTACATGAAATCGAGATTAATGCGCTCGAAGATGGTCAGTGCCGTATCGATAGCCAATTGAGCCTCTTTACCGTCATGGATGCGACCAAGAGCTTTCAGGCAGGCATTATCAAAACTTTGTATGCCGATGGACAAACGAGTAATTCCAGCATCTTTAAAGCCTTGGAATTTTTCACGTTCAAACGTGCCGGGATTGGCTTCCATGGTAATTTCTGCTTGGGGTTGCAGCTTGACCAGTTGTCGAATGCCACAAAGCAAACGGTCAATGGATCGGGCAGAAAAAACGCTGGGTGTGCCGCCGCCGATAAATATCGTTTCTACCGGTCGTCCCCATATATAGGGAAGCTCGGTTTGTAAATCGGTTAGCAAGGCATCAATATAGTAATCTTCATTGAGAGCAGACTTGAGGGTGTGAGAATTGAAATCGCAATAAGGGCATTTTTGAATACACCAAGGGATATGGACATAGAGCGATAAAGGGGGCAATGCGGTTAGGCAGCCGGGGCGGGTAAAACGAATTTGAGACATAACCGGAAATTAACCTGCATTCTTTAACAAAGCGACTTGAGATAAAAGTACCTGTAAGGCTTGAGCCCGATGGCTAACAGCGTTTTTGATTTCAGGGGTTAATTCAGCGGCAGTTTTCCCATATTCCGGTAAATAAAAATGAGGGTCGTAGCCAAACCCGTATTGCCCTGCAGCTTCGTTGTGCCATATGCCTTTCCATATGCCTTCTGCAATAATCGGCTGCGGGTCGTATTCATGGCGTACCAGTACCAACACGCATACGTAATAACAGCTGAGATCAGCTTTCCCAGCCAATTCTTCAGATAGTTTGGTGTTGTTGGCTGTATCTGATTTTGGATTGCTTCCGGCGAAGCGTGCAGATAAAACTCCAGGCTTGCCGCTAAGAGAATTAGCGCAGATGCCGGAGTCGTCGGCTAATGCAGGAAGGCCGGAATATTTGCTGGCGTGACGTGCTTTGGCCAAGGCATTTTCAATAAAAGTGAAATATGGCTCGGGGCACTCGGGTACGTTGAATTCAGATTGAGGCAGCAATTCAATGTTTTGGGTGTTAAATAAGCGAGAGAATTCCTCTAATTTGCCTGCATTACCGCTGGCGAGTACGATTTTTTCAAACATGGCGTTATTCCTGAGCGTTTTGCTGTTTTTGTTGGATTTCCTGCATCATTTTGTAGCGAGAGTGTTCGCGCAAGAAAAGAGCAAGGCAGCAAACTTGGCCTAATACGGTAGCAAATGAAAATAAAAAAGCAGCGATACCGTATTGTTTGCTCTTAATCGATAAGAGATAGCTGCCCAGAGTAACCAGAGCGATAAATAATAAAGTAAAAAAAGCGGTTAAGAGCAGATAGGCTTTGCGTTTTGACATAACATGGCAGGCTTTGAAAAGCCAATATTATAATGGAAATATAATTATGTTGCCTTGATTGCCTTTTCAGACAGGCATTGCCCGCAGCGTTTTTTCTCAGCGACCAGTCATGAGTTTTTATCCGGTAAAACTATGTTTAAGATAATCGCTAAAATAGCGCAAAGACCAACCCCGGCAAAGCTGACGCCGCCAAATTTAACCAACATTCCGCCCACGCCGGTGGTTAAGACAGAGCTGATGATAACCAAATTTTTCGGACGCATTAAATCCACTTGTGCATCAATTAAGGTTTTTAAGCCTAGGGAAGCAATGGAGCCAAATAACAAGATCATAACGCCGCCCATTACCGGAAGCGGAATGGATGCCAGTAACGCATTGAATTTTCCAAAAAAAGCCATGCATATCGCAAATATGGCTGCCCAAGTCATAATGACCGGATTGGCGTTTTTGGTCAGCATAACGGCACCGGTTACTTCACCGTAAGTGGTTACCGGCGGGCCGCCAATCAGCCCTGCAACGCAAACACCCAAGCCATCGCCAGCAAGTGTGCGGTGCAACCCGGGATTTTCAGCGTAATTTTCGTCGGTCACTTTGCCGATTGCTATTATGCTGCCGATATGTTCGATGATAGGTGCAATCGCTACAGGAAGCATAAAGAGAGCAGCCTGCCAATTGATTTCAGGATGATGAAACACCGGTACGGCAAACCATGGCGCAGCTGCAATGTTGGAAGTGTCTACCCATCCCAAAACCAAAGCAATCAAATAACCGCAGCTGACACCGATTAAAATCGGCACCAGTTTCATCATGCGGTTGCCAAAAATCGCCACCATCACGGTTATGGCGAAAGTGAGGCCAGAGAGTAAAAGAGAATGAACATAATCGATTTTCTGTTCTCCTCCTGCTTGGCCCATGGCCATTTGACTGGCAACTACTGCTACCGACAAGCCGATAACCATAATGACGGGGCCAATGACGACCGGTGGAAGTAAACGGTTAACTGCATTCAGGCCGCGCCATTTAATCAGCGCTGCAAATAAAAAATACATAAATCCTGCTGCAAACAAACCAAACATCGTGCCGCCCATACCCCATTCGTGCATCGAGTAAATAATTGGCGCGATAAATGCAAAAGAGGAACCAAGAAAAATAGGCACTTTTCGCTTGGTAAATGCTTGAAATAATAGTGTGCCAATTCCTGCTCCTAATAAAGCCATGGCAGGATTCAGCCCGGTTAACAACGGTACTAAAACCATGGCGCCGAATGCGACAAACAGGATTTGCGCGCCAGATATTGCTAGTTTGATTTGTTGCATGAAAATTTGTGCTTTTTTACATAAATGCGCAGATTATAGCGGTTTGCTAATGTTATTGCATGAAAATTTCTTATTGAAATCTAATCGATGGATGAGTCAATATCAGTAAGCCCATTTGTTGATGACATAGGCCATATAAAATATGGAAAGACCTAATTTGAGCAGAAATGAATTTTTGAAATTGAAGTTTTCAAAATATTTGAATTTTATTAAAAAAATTTTTTTGCAGAAAATGAGCTTTTGTTATATATAGTAAATAATTAGGGGCTGTCCTAGATAACTAGGGAAATTCAAATTTAAGTTAGAATTATCC
>NZ_JAUMZU010000027.1 GCF_030527965.1 Neisseria sp. | reverse complement strand
TTATGCCAAACGGCCTGATTAGGTATTGCAGCCGTTATGCAATGAAAAAGAAGGTAATGTTTTTTATTATATAAAATTGAGAAGCATTTGCAATTATTATTTGATAATAGTTTAATAAAATTTTGAATGATGAGCCTTTGTTGAAAAAACGATAAGAATTAATATTTTTGATGATGTCATAATTTATCGAATTAGGTTGAATAATTAATTTCGATAATAATGATAGGTATTGTTTAAGATGCTAAGTTGATTAGGCTTGCTTGGATGGAAATATAAATGAAACAAACGGGTATCGTGTTTTTGAGAGTATCAGCGATGCCTGTCTGGAAAAATCAGATATTCCCCTCTTGAATTTATAGCTTATAAACCTTATTTAGTTTATTGTTAAAAAGAGGTTTGTTTTGTATTTAGCAAAACAAACGGTTATGAAATTGAAAATTTATGGAGATAGTTTTATGGGTATCCGTCCTTTACATGACCGTGTGGTCGTCAAACGTTTGGAAGCTGAAGAGAAAACCGCATCCGGCATCGTTTTACCAGGTTCTGCCGCCGAGAAGCCTGATATGGGCGAAGTGATTGCGGTTGGTGCGGGTAAAGTGGGCCGTGATGGAAACCGACGCGTGCTGGATGTAAAAGTCGGCGACAAAATTATTTTCGGTAAATACAGCGGTCAAAGCGTTAAAGTGGATGGCGAAGAATTGCTGGTAATGCGTGAAGAAGACATCTTCGGTATTGTGGAATAAACCCCTATGCCTGTCGGACAAACACAATCTTTGGTCTTTCAGACAGGCATTTTAAGATTTAATCGATTTATTTTGGAGAACTGAATAATGGCAGCAAAAGACGTACAATTCGGCACAGAAGTGCGCCAAAAAATGGTCAAAGGTGTGAACGTATTGGCCGATGCGGTTAAGGTAACTTTAGGCCCGAAAGGCCGTAATGTGGTGCTTGACCGTTCATTCGGCGGCCCGCACATCACCAAAGATGGTGTGACTGTTGCTAAAGAAGTTGAGCTGAAAGACAAATTTGAAAATATGGGCGCGCAAATGTTGAAAGAAGTGGCGTCCAAAACCAACGATGTGGCCGGTGACGGCACGACTACGGCTACCGTTCTGGCTCAAGCTATTGTGGCCGAAGGCATGAAATACGTTACCGCCGGTATGAATCCGACCGATCTGAAGCGCGGTATCGACAAAGCGGTTACCGCATTGGTAGGCGAGCTGAAAAACATTGCCAAACCTTGCGATACTTCCAAGGAAATCGCTCAAGTAGGTTCGATTTCTGCCAACTCTGACGAACAAGTCGGCGCGATTATTGCCGAAGCGATGGAAAAAGTAGGCAAAGAAGGCGTGATTACTGTTGAAGACGGTAAATCGTTGGAAAACGAATTGGATGTGGTAGAAGGCATGCAGTTTGACCGTGGTTATTTGTCTCCTTATTTTATCAACGATCCGGAAAAACAAATTGCCGGTCTGGATACGCCGTTTGTTTTGTTGTTTGACAAGAAAATCAGCAATATCCGTGATTTGTTGCCGGTGTTAGAGCAAGTGGCTAAAGCTAGCCGTCCGTTGTTGATTATTGCGGAAGATGTGGAAGGTGAGGCCTTGGCTACTTTGGTGGTGAACAACATCCGCGGTATTCTGAAAACCGTTGCGGTGAAAGCCCCCGGTTTCGGCGACCGCCGCAAAGCCATGTTGCAAGACATCGCCATCTTAACCGGCGGTACGGTTATTTCCGATGAAGTGGGCTTGTCTTTGGAAAAAGCGACCTTGGAAGACTTGGGTCAAGCCAAACGCATTGAAATCGGCAAAGAAAATACCACTATCATTGATGGTTTCGGCGATGCAAGCCTGATCGAAGCGCGTGTAGCGGAAATTCGCCAGCAAATCGAAGTGGCTACCAGCGATTACGATAAAGAGAAACTGCAAGAACGTGTGGCTAAATTGGCCGGCGGTGTTGCTGTGATTAAAGTCGGCGCTGCAACCGAAGTGGAAATGAAAGAGAAGAAAGACCGTGTGGAAGATGCGCTGCATGCTACCCGTGCTGCGGTTGAAGAAGGTATCGTAGCCGGTGGTGGCGTTGCTTTGTTGCGTGCCCGCGCTACTTTGGAAAAACTGCATACCGGTAATGCTGATCAGGATGCCGGCGTGCAAATCGTGTTGCGTGCCGTAGAATCTCCATTGCGCCAAATTGTGAAAAATGCCGGCGGCGAGCCGAGCGTGGTCGTGAACAATGTATTGGAAGGCAAAGGCAACTACGGTTACAATGCCGGTAACGACACTTATGGCGATATGCTGGAAATGGGCGTGCTTGATCCTGCTAAAGTAACCCGTTCCGCGCTGCAACACGCCGCATCTATCGCTGGTTTGATGCTGACTACTGATTGCATGATTGCCGAGATCCCGGAAGACAAACCTGCTATGCCGGATATGGGCGGTATGGGTGGAATGGGCGGCATGGGCATGATGTAATGCCTGTCTGAAACCATTTGGTTCTTTCAATAAAAAGCCTGTCTGAAACTTTTCAGACAGGCTTTTTCTATGATAATGCAGCGTTTAAGGGTTGATGCCGTTGCTTTTTAAGAGCTGCATAATTTGCTCTTGTACTTTTTGTTGCTTGGCTTGGCTGATAAGCTGGTTTTTAATTTGCTCGAACGGAGGCACTTGGGGATTTCGACCTTCCGCCGCCAGTTTAACCAGATAGAATTTTCCATTAAGTGTAATTGGCTCTTTGGTTACTTCACCGCGTGCCATGGTTGAAATTATTTTGCCGATTTCAGGGTCAAGATCTTGAGGGCTGATAAATGAATCGGTGCTTTTGCTTTGTTTCGGGTAGCGTTTGACCAAATCGTCAAAGCTCAGGCCTTTAAGCAGTAACTCTTGAGCTGCTTTGGCTTCGGCAGGCGTATCAAATATAACTTGCTGAATTTTTACCGTTTTGGCTATCTGGTCGTACAATTTCCGCACGTCACTTTCATCGATTTCCGCTTTTTTCTCAAGATATTCCGTATAGGCGTTGGCGTAAACTTCGGCTTCCAGGTTTTTTAACTGAGCTTGTATGGCTGAATCTTTATTCAAGCCGTTTTTAATGGCTTCATTTTTCAAAACTTCCATAATTTGCACGCGCTGGGTGGCAACTTTTCGGATTTCGGCCCCATCGATATTACCCGGTTGGGCTTGCGGATTTTGCTCCGCTTGTTTCAGCAAGAGAGTCGACATGCTGTCAATGCGTGCTTTGTCGATTGTGGGTGCGGCCAATGCCATGCTCGTCAGAGCGAGGCCTAGTGAGGTTAATAATACTTTCGTTTTCATAATGTTTAATATTCTTTAAAAATAAAGGAGCCTTATTTGGCAGGTTGAATCTTGGCTTTTTGCATCAAACCATCTACGGCTTGCGTGATACGGCCTTCTTGCAACTGACCGGCCAAACGAGGTTTTATTTGCTCAAATGGCGGTATGGTAACGTTTCGTTTGTCATTGATATAAAAGATAGCGTAGGTACCGTTATTGCCCTGAAGCGGAGGCTCGGTGTAAGCACCTTTACGCAAGCTGTTAACGGCTTGATAAACAGGCGGATTGGCCTGTTGTAAATCTTTCAAAGGGATATAGGAGTTTGAAATGCCGCCTGATTTTTTTGCGTTCGGATTGGTGGAATATTTGGCTGCCACATCTTTGAAGCTTTTCTTGGCTTTTAATTCGCCAATGGCTTTTTTGGCATCAGCGCCGTTATTCGTGATGATTTCACCCAATTGGACTTCCTGGGTATTTTTATAATAGTTACTTAATTTGCTATAAGCCTGTTTTAAATCGGATTCGCTAACCGGATTTTTTTGCGTTAAATCGGCAAAATAGGCTTGGTTAAGTAAATCGGTTTCATAAAGAGCCCATTCTTGTTGGAAAGAAGGCTGTTTGTCGGCTCCTTCTTTTTTAGCAGCCGCACGCGCTTGTTCGATTGCTTGCTTAAACTCAGCACCTTGATCCAATTTGAGTTTTTTCGCTTCTTGAGCAACAACCGTACTTACTGCTAAACGACGGGTAACTTCATTGCGAAGTTCCGGGCTGTCGGGAAGTTGACCGTTGTTTTGTTGTTGAAGGTTTTTCACAACGACGTCTATGGTGGCGCTGTCGATTGCCGTGCCGTTAACCGTAACAATGGTCTGGGCCATCAGATTGGCGGATAATAAAGCGAGTAAGGCGGTTAAGTAGGTTTTTTTCATAATAAATCATGCTTTCATGTAATTGAGAATTAAGAAAAATATTCGTCGGGTGTTAATGTACGCATGCTTAAGGCATGGATTAGGCCCTGGGTAAATAAGTCTTGCAGGGTTTCTTTAACTTTTCTATGACGATGCAACAGGGAAAGCTGCTCAAAATGCTTGCTTACCACAACTATCGAATAATGCCCGCCGCCACGATTGCCGGCATGGCCTGCATGTAGATGGCTGTCGTCTTGGAATTCGAATACTTGGGGCTCCAAGATTTGCAAGCGACTTTGAATGGCTTCTTTCATATCCATTATTTGAATACGGCTTTGAACGGTTTGATCAATACTTCTTCATAGACGCCTGCCTCTACATAAGGATCGGCTTCTGCCCATGCTTGGGCTTCATCCAAGCTCTCGAACTGGGCAATAATCAGGCTGCCTGAAAAACGTTCGGCGTTTTCGGGCAAGGGGTTAGGGCCGGCGGTTAATAAATCGCCTTGTGCCTGTAGCTTTTCCAAGCGTGCAAGATGGGCAGGGCGCGCTTTCATGCGCGCTTCATGCGTATTTTCGCCATCGGTTGCCAAAAGCATAAAATATTGCTTGTTCATTGTTTGTTCTCCTGAGAAATATGGCGGCTGAGATAAAAGCCTTGTATCAATACGAAAGCTATCGTTAGGCTGGTTGAACCGTACATTTTGTACTTAACCCAAATCAACTCTTTTTCGAGTGTGAAAGGGTAAGCCACTGCTAGATTGATAATGCCCATGATGAAAAGAAACCCTATCCACATATAAGTCAAACGAACCCACACCTCATCAGGAAGGGTTAATTCTTTACCCATGAGTTTTTTCAAACCGTTTTTTTTCATCAGGTGGCTGACGGCAATCGTAATAGCACTTGCCCAAAACAGCAAAGTCGGCTTCCACATAATGAAAGCACGATCTTTGAAAATAATGGTAGCCCCGCCAAATACGACAATTAAAATTAAACTAACCCATTGTATGGTATCTAGTTTTCGGTATTTAGCCCATGCGAAAGCCGCTTGAATTATACCGATAATCAAAGCGACGGTAGTTGCCCAAATAATGTTTTTGGTAAAAGTGTAGGTAATGAAAAATAAGATAACGGCGATTAGGTCGCTTAAAATTTTCATGGTGTTGCGAGATGGCTTTGCGAATAAACGGCTATCATAGCAGAGTCAGGTAGATTGTAGTATCAAGATATGTTAAGGCAATATGAAACAGTACACTGTTTGGATGGAATGGTGCAGATTGAAAAATGGTTCCGTTTGGTAGTTGACGTAGCGTTTAGGTTGCAATAAGTTATTTAAAATGAGTAAAGATACAGGTTTGTTTGGCAAAAAAGGCTAATCATCTATATCATATAGGGTAACTTATACGTATTGTCGTCAAATTTCCCGCAGTATTTGTTATGAATGCTGCACAATGTATTATGAGAGATAACTTTAGGGGGCAAGTTTTGAAAATTAACAGCCGTATCAAACTGATTGTATTAGCCGTTTCTATGATTGTTTCATTTGGTGCTGTAGCAGCCCCGGAAGCAAACGCATCGAATGAGTCTGTTAAGCAGCAAGAAGAGGGGCAATATATTGTTCGGCAGGGGGAGACTGTTGCTCATATTGCAGCCCGTATCCGTCCGGACAATATGAGTTTGAAGGAAACCATTCGGGCTCTAGTTAAAGCCAATCCTAAGGTATTCAGAAACGGAAATATTAATTTTATCCGAGTGGGTGATGTATTAGTCATTCCCGCTGCGCCCGAGTCTTCTAAAGCAGATAACCAGGCTGCCGGAAATGAAAAAACAGTAATGCCGACAGATAATACAGGCGCTACTCAAGCGAAGCCAACTCAACAGGCAAACCCGACTGAACAACCGAAAACAGTCAAACCGATAAAAGAGCTAGAAATTTCTTCAGGTAAAGCAACTGGAGAGAAAAAAACTGAAGTTAATGTTGAGCAAGGTAAAGCTAACTCAACTGATGGAAAAGAACAAAAACAAGATGACGTATCTGCTTCTGCGCCGAACTCGGCGGGACATGAAGCGGGGTCATCTGTCTCTGCAGAGGCTTCCAATGTTGGGCATGAAGAAAAAAGCAGTTCGTCTTTAATTTGGATTATTTTGGCGGCTATTGGTTTGCTGGCATTATTTATCTTTAATAAGATGAAAGATGCTAAGCAAGAGGCTGGCGTAGTTGATTCGAATGAGGCGGAGCCCGTAGAAAAAGCGGCTGTTAACGTGGAAACTGCCGTTGCTCAATCAGCCAAAGAAGAAGACGGCCTTTTCTTTAATGATGTTGCGGAAGCCAAAACACCGGAAGAAGCGCCTGCTGGTAATGTTGATATTGATTTAAGCTCGTTGGATGACCAGGTGGGCATTGTTAGCAGTGCTGTTACCAATGATGAAGAAACCAATAAGCGTCGTGATGCAAACTGGGATGAGATTGAATCTACCGACAGTATTTATGAAGAAGAGCCCAAATCTGCCAGTGTTGAAAATGATGATGTAGTCGAAGTTGATGTGGTTGAAGCGGAAGAGATTCAGTCTGCCATGGCAGAAGAACATCAAGATGCTCCACTAGAGTTTGATTTGTCTGAGGATTCGACAGAATCTAAAACAGAAACTGCTCATGTTGAAGAGCCCGTTGCTGAAGAAGAAGTTGCATCAGTTGAACAAGAGCAAGAGTCTTCTGTTGTAGAGGTGGCAGCTGAAGAAGAAAAGGTGGAAGAACCCGTTCAAGTGGAACCTGCTGTTGAAGAAGTTGCTCCTGAGCTGGAAGCAGTTGAAGAAAATATCGCAGAACTGGAAGTGGTTGAAACCCAGCAGGTACCTGAGCAAGCGCCCGAATCTGTTACTGAGGATGTGAAGTTGGAAGAATCCTCGGAGGAGCTTGACCAATCGGCATTTGCTTCTGTGCAGGATAATACGGAAGAGCGCGAGGATTTCTTAGATACGCATATTACCGAGGCAGGTGATGATACTGTTATCGAATGGGATAGCGTTCAAATTGATGGTAACAATGAAGAAGTCGGATTCGTTTCGGAATCTGTTGGGATGACCGCGCCACTGGAAGCTAAATATGAGTTGGCTCAGATGTATATTGAAATCGGTGATCCTGAGGCTGCTCGTGAAACATTGAATGAATTAGTGGAAGAGGCCAGCGGTGAAATTTTGGCCAAGTCTAAAGCATTGTTGGCAGAGTTGGGATAATGCCTGTCTGAAAATAATGGTTTTGAGAAAAGCCCGAGCGTGATACTCGGGCTTTTTGTGTGTGGGTAATCGGTGCTGCTGGTTGGGTTGAATGAGTGTGTTGATTATGAGTGAAACCATGGTTGATTAATATGGAAAAGCAACAACGTTGGTTATTGATATTGTCTTATGATGGCAGTCGATTTTTCGGCTGGCAAAAACAAACGTCCGATGTTTTAACGGTGCAAGCCGTTTTGGAAGATGCGCTGAGCCGAATAGCAGGTGAATCAATTAATGTGGTGGCAGCCGGGCGCACGGATACAGGCGTTCATGCAACAGGGCAAGTTGTCCACTTTGATACGACTGCCATTCGTTCTGAGCAGGCTTGGATACGCGGTGTCAATGCGTATTTACCGGAGGGAGTGGCGGTGTTGTGTGCGAAGAGGGCTCATCCTCGGTTTCATGCACGATTTGATGCTTCGGGTAGGCGCTACCGTTATGTTTTGCAGTCTTCTGCGGTACGCTCGCCATTATTGATTGGAAAGGCTGGGTGGACACATCGAGCATTGGATATCGTATTGATGCAGACTGCGGCAGCTTGTTTGGAGGGAGAACATGATTTTTCCAGTTTTCGAGCATCACAGTGTCAGGCGAAATCTCCGATTAAAACACTTTACAGTATACGGCTGAGCGGCACGCCTTCTTTAATGGCATTGGATTTGCATGGGAATGCTTTTCTCCACCATATGGTGCGCAATATTATGGGCGCTTTGGTGTATGTGGGGTGTGGGAAATTGAGCGTGCAGGATTTTTCAGATTTGTTGGTTGAGAAAAGTCGTTTGAAAGCACCGCCGACCTTTATGCCGGACGGCCTATATCTTACCGGCGTGGATTATCCTGAACATTGGGGTGTGGAAGCACCTTTGGTACCCGATTGGTTATGGTCGCCGTGAGTTTAACGAGAAACAAAAAGCCTGTCTGAAAAACATTTCTTTTCAGACAGGCTTTTTGTTTCTTTAGGCGTTGCCCATTTCATATGCGATCGTTGAAAAGAAGGAAGAATAAAGTAAAACGCATATTGCAAAATCATAACGGTTAAGTGACTAGCTGGGGGCGGTAAAGTCAGCTTATTTGGTAAGATAAAGAGTAACAAGGTAAAATATAACATTTCAGGTAGGCATTCATTTTCATTTTGTGAGAGCCTGTCATTAAATGAAAGGAGCTTTTGATGACTACTTGCCAAGAAATTGTGAACTGGTGCGACCAAATCCTTCAAGTTTCGGCATTTAACGATTATGCCCCGAATGGCTTGCAGGTTGAAGGAAGGAATGAGGTAGCCACTATTGTAACTTCGGTCACTGCCAGCTTGGCTGCGATTGAATATGCAGTGGAGAAGTCAGCCGATATGTTACTGGTGCATCACGGCATGTTTTGGAAAAACGAGCCTGTTACGATTACAGGGTGGAAAAAAACGCGCATTGCAACATTGTTGCAACATCAAATCAATATGGTTGGTTATCATTTACCGTTGGATGCCCATCCGGAATTGGGTAATAACGCACAGCTCGCCAAGCGTATGGGATGGCTTACGGAACGTCAAACAGGTGATCAGAATCTGTTGAATATCGGATGCCTGCCTAAAACCCAATCGTTAAATGTTTTGGCGGCCACTTTGTCTGAAAAATTAGGAAGAGAGCCTATTGTGATTGGTAATAATTTTAAAGAAATCAATAAAATAGCATGGTGCACAGGTGGTGCTCAAGGCTTCTTTCATCAAGCTATTAATGAAGGTGTCGATGCGTATATCACAGGAGAAATTTCAGAAGCACAATATCATCTGGCTAATGAAACAGGCGTAGCATTTATCAGTGCCGGGCATCATGCCACAGAACGTTATGGCGTACAGGCTTTGGGCGGTGCCCTCGAAAAACGCTTTCCCGTTAAGCTTTACTACTTTGACGAACTAAATCCTGCTTAAAATCAAAGTTTACTATAAAACTTTACGTTAATTTAAATAATACTTTAAGGGAACAAGAAAAATCGGTTAGAATTACACAGTTTAATGGCTCGGTATTCCCAAAAATTAGGATGACTGAATAATGGATAATAAAGAAATTAACACAAGCCGCCGCCGATTCTTAACGTTAGCCACTGCCGGAGCAGGCGGTGTTGCCGCCGTTGGTGTGGTTACGCCTTTGCTAGCTAGCTTTTTTCCTTCGGAGAAAGCGAAAGCCGCAGGTGCGCCCGTAGAAATCGACGTGAGCAAGATTGAAGCAGGTCAGCTGACAACAGCAGAATGGCAAGGCAAACCAATTTGGGTTGTCAATCGCACAGAGCAGCAGCTAAAAGACTTACCCACGCTAGACAGTGCCTTAACTGATCCGAATTCAACTGATGATCATCAGCCGGAATATTGTAAAAACCCGTTGCGATCCATCAAACCAAACATTTGGGTAGCCATCGGCATTTGTACTCATCTGGGCTGTTCGCCAACTTTCCGTCCTGATATTGCTCCGGCCGATTTGGGGCCGAACTGGAAGGGAGGCTTTTTCTGCCCCTGTCACGGTTCCAAATTCGATTTGGCCGGCCGTGTCTTCAAAGGTGTTCCCGCACCAACCAATCTCATTATTCCCCCCTACAAATACCTGTCCGACACCACTATTCTGGTCGGCGAAGATAAATAAAGGGACTAAATCATGGCAAACCAAACCAATAATGAAAAACAATCATTGTTAGGCTGGGTGGACGCACGTTTCCCTTTGTCTAAAATGATGAAAGAGCACGTAACCGAGTATTACGCGCCGAAAAACTTCAACTTCTGGTATTTCTTCGGTTCATTGGCCATGCTGGTGCTGGTGATTCAAATTGTCAGCGGCATTTTTCTGACCATGAACTATAAGCCAGATGGTAACCTGAATTCCTATCATATGCCTGCTGCTTTTACGGCAGTGGAATACATTATGCGCGACGTTTCCGGAGGCTGGATTATCCGTTATATGCACTCGACCGGAGCGTCCATGTTTTTCATCGTTGTTTATTTACATATGTTCCGTGGATTGATTTATGGTTCATTCAAGAAACCGCGGGAATTAGTATGGGTTTTCGGTTCTCTGATTTTCTTGGCCTTGATGGCAGAAGCATTTATGGGGTATTTGTTGCCATGGGGTCAGATGTCGTTTTGGGGTGCTCAGGTAATTATTAACTTATTCGGTGCGATTCCTGTTATCGGTCCAGATTTGTCAACCTGGATACGTGGCGACTTCAACGTTTCGGATGTAACGCTTAATCGATTTTTTGCCTTGCATGTGATCGCGGTTCCTTTGGTTCTGCTAGGATTAGTTGTTGCTCACTTGATTGCTTTGCATGAAGTCGGCTCCAATAATCCGGACGGCGTAGAAATTAAAAAACTGAAAGATGAAAACGGTATTCCGTTGGATGGCATCCCGTTTCATCCTTATTACACTGTAAAAGATATCTTAGGTGTGGTAGTGTTTTTGATTGTATTTTGCGCAGTTATGTTTTTTGCGCCGGAAGGCGGCGGTTATTTCCTGGAAGCGCCTAACTTTGACCCCGCAAATCCTTTGAAAACGCCAGCCCACATTGCGCCGGTATGGTATTTCACTCCTTTCTACGCTATTTTGCGTGCCATTCCTTCATTTTTCGGTACTCAGGTTTGGGGTGTGATTGGTATGGGTGCTGCCGTCGTGTTGATTGCATTGTTGCCGTGGCTTGATCGTTCTCCTGTGAAATCTGTACGCTATCGCGGCCCAATTTTCAAAACCATGTTGGTATTGTTTATTATTTCCTTCATTGGTTTGGGAATTCTCGGTGCGTTGGTTGCTTCTGATACTCGTACTATCGTGGCGCGTATTTTGTCCGTCGTCTATTTTGTATTCTTTTTAGGCATGCCGTTTTACACTAAGTTGGATAAAAACCGACCAGTTCCTGAACGTGTAACAATGAGTACGGGTAAACAGAAAATTATGTTTTTCGTTTACGCCATTATTACCATTGCAGGTGCTTACCTGTTTGCAACTAATATTTGATGAGGGCGGCAAAATGAAAAAAACCTTGAAAAGCTGGTTTGCTGCCTTGTTATTGGCAGCTCCGATGAGTATGGCATTAGCTAATTCTGGGCATTATCCTAAAGTTGATATCGATTTAGGGGATGAAGTGGCATTGCAGCGCGGTGCACAAATCTTCACCAATTACTGCCTATCTTGTCATTCTGCAACGGGAATGCGTTTTAACCGTTTGCAAGATATTGGTTTGACTGAAGATCAAATCAAAACAAATCTGATGTTTACCACTGATAAGATAGGTAATGTGATGCAATCGGCTATGAAGCCTACGGATGCTAAAAAATGGTTTGGAGCAGAGCCGCCAGACTTAACATTGATTGCACGTTCGCGCGGAGCAGATTATTTATATGCTTATTTGCGTGGATTCTATAGAGATCCGACTCGCCCGACTGGTTGGAATAACGTTGTGTTTGATAAGGTAGGTATGCCGCATCCTTTGTGGGAGCAACAAGGTATCAGAGCCGTCGAACTAGATGCCAAAGGTCAGCCCGTTTGGGAGAAAGATGAACACGGCGTTTCAGTTCCTAAACTTTATTGGCAATCTACCGGTTTACACAGTCGTCGTACACCCGATGGCAAAGTGATTGATAAGGAATTCGATAACTATGCAAAAGATTTGGTAACATACTTGGTCTATATGGGAGAACCAGCCCAGCAAAAACGTAAGCAGTTAGGTTATGTTGTTATGATTTTCTTATTTGCAATAATGCTGCCATTGGCATATTTCTTGAAGAAAGAATACTGGAAAGACGTGCATCATTAATTGATATATTAAGATTAAGAAATAAGAAAGCGGAACACAAAGTCCGCTTTTTTTATTTTACAGCTTCTCTCTAAAATGTTATCTAAGTGTTTTGCATAACTTAAATTGTTTCAAGGAGGAGCTTTTTCATTTTTTACTTAAAATATACTATGATTATCTAGATATATTGTTTGAAATGAATTGATTTTAGACAGGCATTTGATTTGGTTATTGCCGAATTAAAACAGATTCTGCGTACCATCGTCATCTTCTTGTCTATACCCTGAAGCGGGTGACAGAGGATGATAATTGTCTGGTTCTGGTGCAGTGACAGGTGCACTGGATGCGAAAGGGTTGGCATTGGCCGGCACATCTGCGTCGATTTCAATTTCGCTGCCATCAGGCAGTACTTGGTTTTGCTGAGGAGCGGGTTTGGGCGGAGGTGCGACTGTTTTGCTTAGTTCGCCAGAACCACTGGTCCAGGCGAGTGATTTGAGTATATCGGGTGCTTTACCGCTTTTTGAACCGCAGGTAATGCAGTTGGGTGAGCCGGTTTTGTTTTTCAAAATGATGGCTACTCGTTTTGTATGTACGGTTTTACCGTGTGCTTTTGCCCAAGCATTGATGCTGGCTTGCAGCGCCTTGGTGTCCAGATTTTTTTGGTTATAAGGGTCGCGGAAGGCGGCGAGCCAGAGGTTATTATTGGCATCGGCATTGAGCGAAGCCATTTGGTAAATTACGTCAACGGGCGAGCCGGAGCTGATGGTTTTGGCAAATTCTAGGGCGTCCGGTGATTTCATGCGTACGCAACCGTGGCTGCGTATGCCGGGAACGCTGGCCGGTGCGTTGGTGCCGTGGATGCCCAAGCCAAGTTTTGGGTCGCCCAGACGAACAAATACCGGACCCAATGGGTTATTAGGCCCCGGAGGAATGGCTGTCTGCCCGTTTTTCATTTCTTTCTGGATGGATTTAGGGATGTGCCAGGTCGGGTTGTAAGCTTTTACGCCGATAAGATGGCGCCCTAAATTGGTTTGGGTGCTTGCTTTGCCTACGGCGACGGGATAGATTTTGGTCAGCTTGCCGTCGGTATAAAGAAACAATCTTTGCTGGGGGATATTGATAACGACATGCTGGCCTGTTGAATAAGGTTGCGCATCGGGAACGGGCGTGTTGGCTGTAGCGATGCTGCTGAATGTGGTAATAAGCAGGCCTAATCCGGTTTTGTTCATTTTATTATCTATGTGTATTCGTGTTATGGTTAATAATCAAAGTGTTTTGCGGAGTACGCAAAGTAAGAAATCATACCGCATTTTCAGTTGTTTTGTGAGAAAATATCCGCTTTTCGGCCATAGTTGTTGTAAGGGTGTATAAGGCTATTTTGTATGAGGGAACGTGTGGATAATAATAGAGCGCTGGTTTTTGCTATTGATTATGAAGGGCGCGGCGTGGCGAAAGTGGATGGCAAAACGGTTTTTATTCGAGGTGCGTTGCCATATGAAGAGGTCGAGTTCCGTGTAGTACGTAGTAAAAAGCATTTCGATGAGGCGGAAGTGACTGAGATTCACACGCCTTCGTCGGATCGTGTGGAGCCGAAGTGTCGGCATTTCGGAGAGTGTGGCGGATGCGTGTTGCAACATGCTTCGGCAGAGGCCCAAGTGGCCTATAAGCAGAGAATCATGGAGGAGCAGCTGCTGCATATAGGTAAAGTGAAACCGGAGCATATCTTACCGCCTATTTATGCTCAACCATGGGGCTACAGGCATCGAGCACGATTAAGTGTGAAGAGAAAATCTGCAGGTAGGGTGATGCTGGGCTTTAAATCTCGTCGTAGTAATGAAGTTGTGGATTTGACCATGTGTCCGGTTCTACCTCAAAAAATTGATCGGCTGTTTGATCCGTTGCGTCATTTGTTGCAAAGTTTATCGCCGGAAGCAGAAATAGAAGCGGTAGAATTTTTGGTAGGGGAGGCAGTAACTGTTTTGAATATCTGTTCAGTAAAAAGCCTGTCTGAAAAAGATTTGCAACGTTTGAAAAAATTTTCAGATGAGTTTTTATCGTGTGGAGCGGAGCCATGGCAGATTTGGTTGCAAGTTCGAAAAGCAAAAGCTCGACCGTTTTATCCGAAAAACATGCCGGATCTGTTTTATACTTTGTCTGAATTTGATATAAAAATGCCCTTTAGACCAGGTGATTTTACGCAGATTAATCAGGATGTAAATGCTTTAATGATTTCTCGAGCGATGAGAATGCTTGGGCCTCATGCAGAGGAAAGAATCGGAGATTTATTTTGTGGACTGGGTAATTTTACGCTTCCTCTTGCAAAAACCGGCGCTCAGGTGTTGGGGATTGAGGGGGCTGATTATTTGGTTGACCGTGCTGTTAAAAGCGCAGAAGTCAACGGTTGTTCAGAGAATACGTATTTTGAAGTGGCAGATTTATTCACTACTAAGGAAGCAACCGTTGCCCGTTGGGGTAAATTAGATAAAATGCTGTTGGATCCGCCGAGAAGTGGTGCTTATGAGGTTGTTAAAGCGCTGCAAGGGCAATTTATGCCTGAGCGGATAGTGTATGTTTCCTGCAATCCTGCAACATTTGCAAGGGATGCAAATGTAATAATTAAAAAAGGTTATAAATTCAAAGAGGTAGGTGTTATGAATATGTTTCCACAAACGGCACATGTTGAGTCCGTCGGTCTTTTTTTGAGATAATCGGTATTATTTAGGGTAAAGAAATATTTGTCAAATGACTGGTATGGGTAAGTCATGTTATTATCCAAACCTAAGGAATCAACAGCCTGTAAATATTATTCAGATGTAATTATTTTGAAAAATTAGATATTTATGGGCTTATTGTATATATCGGGAGAGTTTCTTGAATTACTCGCTGTTAATAGGACTATTGGGTGCGCTGGTGGTGGTAGCCCTTTTTGTGCGCTTAAAGCAAAACAAAGCGGGAGACAAGCTTGCGGCAAAACCGTCGGCAAAGCGTAGCCAAACCGATGGGCAACCGGCCGAAGAATGGCTGGATATGGTCAGCCAATCTGTCGAGGAGACAGATGATCAAGATTGGGAATGGGATGCGGGTGGCATTGATCCTAGTGCAACTTCTGTTTCTGCTAAAGAAGTCGACCCATTGACCGAATATCAGGTCTATAAGCAATTCGGTTATGAAGACAAAGCCGCTGCGTCATTAGCTGGGTATTTAAATAATATGGAAGGCAGTGCACCTGAAAAATTGGTGCATGAATTGGCCAATCTGAGTTTGAGTACAGGTAATATAGATTTGCTTGCAACTACCTTAGACAAACATGCTGATATTTTACCCAAAGACAGTTTGTCGGGTTATGTGCGAGAAGGTCTAATGCAAGACTCAAACAACTTGTCTTTGCGCGTAGTTGCAGAGAGTAAGTTGAATTGGGGCATGAAAGAAGTGGCACATCAAATTGGAGAACAAACCGGTTTGGGTGCTGATGATTCATCTTATTCAAAGTCATCCGGTTCCAATATTTCTGGTTCTGCGTTGTCTTCGGAAAAACGCATTTCGAGGCGTAGTGCGATTGTGGTTGCCAAAGGTTCCCAAGATTTACGCGACTTGTCTAATGAAGAGATGAGCGCAGTGATGAGTTTTGTTAAGCCGGAACGCAGCACCAAAATCCTGCAAAATCAGATTGGTTATGAAACAGCATTACAACAATATAACCGTGCGATTCAAAAATCGGAAAAACCTGCTGCGCTTATCATCGACGCGCTTAAATTAGATTACCAACACCATGAAGTTGAGCAGTTCGCAGGGCATCTATGGAAGCTATATTATTCTTTAGGATCTTACGGACGCCAAGTAAAAGAGCGCATGCTTGGCTGGGGATATAGTTTGGGTCAACATGAGTTATTTGATGATCTTGAAAAAGGGCCGTCAGAGCAGAAAATTCGTGAAATTGGTTTGGCTAAAGGTTATTTACAACCTTCGAAACGTCAATTGAAAGCCCGTTATCGCGATTTGGTATTGCAAAATGATTCTGTGGATAACGGAAATATGTCTCCGGCAGATATGGCAATTAAAGAAGTGGAATCTCTACTGATGTATGGTCAGTTGGATCAGGCTATGGATACATTGGAGCAAGCAGTGCTGCAATATCCGGAGGAATCCCAACTTTATATTATGCTATTTGATTTGTATGAGCGATCAGAAGACTGGGATCGTTTGGAGAAGTTCGTCAGGTTGTTGAGAGAACGAGCACCAAATTTACCGGAAGAGGTAGTGTTGGCGATGAGCCGTTTGTTGCAACGTGTTAATGAAATTTCTAAATAACGATAAGAGTACCGATAATGGATAGTCTGTTACCGAAAGTCAAAACAGTACGGGTTATGCTAAAGGATTTTAGTGAGCAACAGAGCGCTATTTTCCGAATGGCATTCAAAATGCACAATACGACCAATTATGAAATTGTTGAATATGGTGCGGACCAGAAACCGGATATGGTTCTAGTGGATGTAGATACTCAACGGGGTATGCTGCCTTGGCACGAATCTCGTCAACAATATGGTGATATTCCAGTAGTTGTGTTTTCATCTGAAAAACCTATTTTAACGGCGCCCTATCTGGCAAAACCTGTTAAGTTTGATACCCTTTTTCCTACCTTGCGGAGTTTGGTTCAAGGAGGAAATGTTTATGAAGCGAAGCCTGAAGAAGCTGCCAAGCCCGCTTCGACGCATTCGTCGAATGAACATAGAAAAGCGACCATTAAACGTTTCAATCCTCAGAGTGGCTTGTTAGGTGCTTTAAAGATGGCGAGCGCCCGTCAGCAGGATACGGCTGTATTAAATAACGGAAAACCTATTTTGATTGTTTTTCCCACTATTCAACGTGTATTATTAACAGTTGGCGCTGATGAGTTGGAACGCATGTGTAAAGACGACAGTCTTGAAGTCGTATGCAAAGCGGTTCCTGATAATCCGCAATGGAAAGATAAAGCGAAAGTGACCATTATGTCTTGTTTGTGGCAAATGGCGATTTGGACGGCTCAGGGTCGTTTGGTTTATCCATTGACGCCACAGACCGTTTTTACATTGAAACGATGGCCTAATTTGACGCGACTGGCTCCGGTTCCCGAGTCGATGCGATTATCTGCTTTTTTGACTAAAACATCGGTTAATTTGAACGTCTTATATAAAGTTATGCCCTTAGACATGTCGGATATTTTAAATTATATCGCGGCAACTTATGTCACGGGGTTTCTGGCAACGGATAATGAGTTTACTGTTGCGCAACAAACTCAGACTAGTGCATCTGCCCATACACCGGATGTATCTGCGAGTATGAATGTAAACAGTAATGATGTTACAGATAAGAAAATGTCAAGCGATGCAGAGCGTGCTGCCAGTGGTTCTAAAGAACAGCCGAGGGGTTTACTGAACCGATTGATGCGTAAACTGATTGGTAAATGAGGAGTTTGTAAGTGATTGAAAATAAAATTATATTTACTGGTCCGGTTGGGGTGGGTAAAACAACGGCAATAAGTGCATTATCAGATGATCCTCCTGTTCAAACGGATGCGCGTGCTTCTGATATGACATTAGTGCGTAAAGGCTATACAACAGTAGCTATGGATTATGGCGTCATTCGATTGGATGAAGAAACTAAGGTTCATTTGTATGGGACTCCGGGACAAGAACGTTTCAATTTTATGTGGACCATTTTAAGTAAAGGGAGTATGGGACTGGTGTTACTATTAGATAATACTCGAACTAACCCTCTAAAAGATCTTAATTTTTTCTTAGATGCATTTAAGGATTTGTTGAAAACAGCGCCATTGGTAGTGGGCGTAACCAAAATGGATGTCCGTTCTTTGCCAAGTATAGAGGTTTATCAGAAATATTTGGCGCAGAATAATTTTAATGTTCCTGTTTTTGAAATTGATGCCCGCCAAGAAGATGACGTGAAACAATTGGTAAGTGCGATGTTGTTCTCTATTGATCCGGGTTTAGAGGTATAAGAATGGACACAACTCTTTCTTTACAAGCAAATTTATATCCAAGAATTACACCTGCTGGTGCCTATTATGCTGTTTCAAACAATACAGCAAGCGCTAGCCGTACTTTGCTCCATGGTCTGTTAAAGGCAAATGCCGATGAATTGATTAGTGCCGAAAAATTGCTTGCATGGTCTGATACAAGTGATATTAATATAGCGCTCAATCTGTTGTATCGTTTGCAGCGTCTAGAATTTCTATATGGGGACGAGTTGCCTTCAGTAGATAATGCTTACTTGGCGGACGAGCAGCTTCCTGAGTTATTAGGTAGGTTATCGAATGTGGGTAAGGCTCTATTGGCAGACCAAAATGGTTTATACTTTGCCAACGCAGGATTCCATCATGAAACTGCTGAAGAAGTAGGTATTTTGGCAAGTGAAGTGGTTGCGGTGGGTGAACGTCACCAATTGCTGTTGAAAAATAATCTGAATATCCATCATACGGCATGGGGGATTTGTGATCCTTCAGGTCAGACGGAATTGACTTTTTTTCCGTTGTATATTGGAAAAAATAAATTGATTTTAGTAATTGGAGGTGCTCCTGATTTGAATCAAGAAGCTTTTGTTTCTTTAATTAAAGCATTGAGCAATCGTTAATATAACTTATTAAAGCAGCTCATTAATCATTTATTTAAATGAATAATGAATTTTAGCTACTGTGGGAAAACGAAAAGACAGTTAGCTGCTTATACTAAATGAATTGGAAGAAATATGCGCGAACAACTTTTGATGTCTGTATTGAGTGATTTAAATGCAACCTCTGTAGATATTATTGCATCTGCTGTCATTTCAACGGACGGCCTGCCGATTGCAACATTGATGCCTAAAACATTGGATCAAGACAGAGTAGGTGCTATGTCTGCAACTTTGTTGGCTCTGGGTAGCCATGCCGCCGGAGAATTGGCTTGTGGTGAATTAGACCAAGTTATGGTTAAAGGCAAAACAGGTTATATCTTGTTGAATCAAGCGGGTTCCGATGCTGTTTTGACTTTGATGGCCAAAGAGAGTGGAAAATTAGGTTTGATTCTACTAGACGCTAAGCGGGCCGCAAAGCATATAGCAGATATCCTTTGAGTAAATCAAGTATAGAAACATTACTTGCGATCAACCTAGCATATTGGAATGCTAGGTTTTTTTGCGCGAGAATATAAAAGGCTGTTGATTTATTGGGATTTCAGATTGTATTAGTGGAAACTTGCCGTATGGTGACCATATCTTTTAACTGTTACGAGAATTGTTTTAAATTGGATATCGAGTATTAAAGCAATGTTTTTATAACAGTCTAAAAGTAGTTAAACCGAAAATTTTTGAAGTTTGAAAATAAAAACAAGTTTACCCCGAATAGAGTGGTGTGAAATTCTCATTCGTGGGATTGAGTCAAAAAATAGGCCGCTTAAATTGATTTATTTAAGCGGCTTTAAAATAGTCGAAAGATTTGATTATACGACGCCTTGCGCGAGCATGGCTTCAGCTACTTTTTTAAAGCCAGCAATGTTGGCGCCGTTTACATAATTTATATAGTTGTGCTCACGGCCGTTGGCCACACAGTTTTCATGGATATTTTCCATAATTCCAAACAGACGTTGGTCAACTTCTTCTCGAGACCAAGACAGCCGGATGTGGTTTTGGCTCATTTCCAAACCGGAGGTGGCCACCCCCCCAGCGTTAGAGGCTTTTCCTGGGGCATATAGGATTTTTGCTTTAACAAATGCTTCAACCGCACCCAAAGTAGAGGGCATATTAGCTCCTTCGGCGACACAAATGCAGCCGTTGGATAATAAAGTGTTTGCATCGCTTTCTTCCAGTTCATTTTGAGTGGCACAGGGAAGAGCGATATCGCATGGAACATTCCATGGTTTTTGGTCTGCGAAGTACGGTAGCCCTTGCTCTTGAGCATAAACAGCCAGGCGTTCGCGTCGGATTTCTTTAAGTTCGATTAAAGCGGTTAGTTGGGCTTCGGTCATGCCATTATCAGTGAATTTCACAAAACCATTGGAATCGGAGACCGTTAATACTTTTGCTCCTAATTGGATGGCTTTTTCTGCTGCATACTGCGCGACGTTACCGGCGCCTGAAATCAAAACTTTTTTACCGGAAATGCTATCGCTTTTTGTTTTCAGCATATTTTCTGCGAAGTAAACGGTACCATAGCCGGTGGCTTCTGGCCGGATGAGGCTGCCTCCGTAGGCTAAGCCTTTTCCTGTAAGCACTGAGGTAAATTCATTCCGGATACGTTTATATTGACCGAAAAGATACCCGATTTCACGGCCTCCAACGCCGATATCACCTGCAGGTACGTCAGTGTCGGCACCAATATGGCGGCATAGTTCGGTCATAAATGCTTGGCAGAAGCGCATTACTTCGCCGTCACTCTTGCCTTTAGGGTCAAAATCAGAACCACCTTTGCCACCGCCCATCGGTAGAGTTGTTAATGCGTTTTTAAATACTTGTTCGAACGCTAAGAATTTTAAGATGCCTAAATCTACCGTAGGATGGAAGCGTAAACCACCTTTGTAGGGCCCGATGGCTGAATTCATTTGTATCCGGTAACCTCGGTTTACCTGTGTTTGTCCTTTATCGTCTACCCAAGCAATACGAAACATAATGACTCTTTCAGGCTCAACGATTCGTTCTAATAAACCATATTGCGTATATTTAGGATTTTTTTCTAAAAAAGGTGCCAGGCTATTGAATACTTCTTCAACAGCTTGGTGGAATACGGGTTGGTTGGGATCACGTTTTTTGATTTGTTCGAATAGGCGGCTCAGAGTTGCAGACATGGGGTTCTCCAATGAAGATGAGGAATATCAATTTATTAGCAGATCCAATGGTTTTAAGACAGTAAGCTGAAAGCGGGGCAATATGAGAAAAAGGTATCACAGCGCTGGAAAGCAAACTGAAGGGTTGGGAACTGCAATGAAGATGTTATTGGAAGATAATATAAACGGCTTCCATGTCTTTGCCAAGAGAAAATTAGGCAAGAAAATAATAATTTCCTTTCATGAAATTAATATTTTTGAAATTT
>NZ_JAUMZU010000026.1 GCF_030527965.1 Neisseria sp. | reverse complement strand
GTGATGTTATGGAAGATTTGATAGAGAAAAAGACACTGACTAAATATTATTGGAAAGCTCGTTACCCATTTCCCGTTACTAGCCAAACAGACTATACAGATTTTGGTAGTAAATTAATTAGTGATTTCAGCGCTACAAATCAGAAAAATTTATTTACTATAACTGTTTCACTTGAGGAGATTAAACAATGAATCAGCCCAGCATTTCACAATATGCCGCAACAGTCGCCCGTCAAAACATAAAACCGTCTGCAAAAGGCAGGTTGGTTGTTTCCCGAATGAGTTTATAATTAAGCCGTTTGAATGTTGTTCAGACGGCTTAATTATCCATTCATAAAGAAAAGGTGCTTTATGAAACGCATTGTTTCCCTATTAACTTTAGCTTTATTATCCGCCGCAAATTTGAGTGCTTGCAGTGGGTCGGAGAGTGGCATGAGTATCCAAGAACAAACGGAAAAGCGTTTCCAGTTAAATCCCCATCCCAAGCAAGCTTACCGGATTAAAATCAAAATCGATGATGCGCCCGGACCGTTAAAATTGGTGAATAATATGCATATTGGATATATAGCTAGAAACTGCTCATATATCATCAATAAATTTGAAGGGGCATCTGCTGAGCCTGAGAAAGATATTAAAACAGAGATTAGCAAAATTGGGCAGAATGAATATGAAACGATTATTTATTTTGATGCAATGCAAGATGAAGACTATTTCGGACAAGGTATTTGTCAATGGAAAGTTGAAAATTTCGGCACAGCATTTCAAGCTACAGGAAAGCCTGAAGAAACAAGATTTAATGTCAGTGATTTAATGGAATATCTCATAAAGAAAAAAAGCCTAACCAAATATTATTGGAAAGGGGCATATCCTTATTACAAAAATGCAGACGGTTCTATGCAAAAGAGGATTGATGGAGTAGGTGCAACTGAGTTTGGAGAGCCTTTAACCAATTATCGTCCAAACCAATATAAGGACTTATTTAAAGTAACAATTACACTTGAGGAGATCGAAAAATGAGCAAACCTAGTACTCAACAATACGCAGACCTTTCTGATGATGCTTATAAATTACGAGTAGTCACTAACGATAGAGATACTATTAAAGTCGGAGGAAATGAATATAAAATTTTAGCTGTTCATAACAATGATAAAACAGGCTACTACGGTGCGGTTTATCAAGATGTTAAAACCAATGAAATTATTATTGCCCATCGAGGAACACAATCTGCTCTTGATGGCGTAGTAGACGGTGCTATGGTTTCCAGCCGTTACAATCTGCAAGCCGATGATGCAATCATATTAACTCGCAAGGCCATGGAGAAAGCAACAGATTTCCATAATAAACACTTGGATCAGCCTTTCCCTAGAATATCCCATACAGGCCATTCCCTCGGCGGCACGCTCGCCCAAATCAGCGCCCATTATTTCAACCAAGAAGGCATCACCTTTAATGCCTACGGCGCAGCCAGCCTCGGCCGCCTGCCTAGCGGCGGCGATAAAGTCATCAATTATGTGAAAGCCACCGATGCCGTATCGGCCGCCAGCCCGCATTACGGCAAGGTGGTAACACTGGCGGATAAAAGCGATCTTCTGATGTTGACTAGCGCGGGCTATACCAACAGTAAAGTTGCCAATGCGCTGTTGCCGCATAATACGGTTGGCACGGCAGTTACTTCTGCTTTTTCCGCCCATTCGATTAGCAATTTTACCGGCCCCCATTCCATCTTATCCGATCCGAATGCGCGCAAGCTGGCCGAGGATAACAAAGTGCAGATTGATGCTTATCGTTCGGGTGTCGAGCATACCCGCATTGGCATCAGTATTTTGGGCATCTCGCCTAAGAATGTGGTTGATTTCTTCAGCCCTGATCGGCGCCCGGGCGAGCCGGCTGAAAAAAATCTGCCGCCGTTAACGCAGGATATTACACAGCCGCTGCCCAAAAATGCTTCGGGTCAGGAATTTACCGATTACGGCTTTGCCGCGCTGTTGTCGGATGATGACGATCACCGTTTCGCCGCTTTGGATAGCCTGATGGATTCGCAAGTTGGTAAGCAGCTGCAACAAGACGCCCGCAATGCGGCTTTGGCTTTCGATCGAGAACAAGAGCAGCTGCGGCAGCAAAATGCGTCGGTAATGAAAATCTGATTGGGATCGTTAGCCTCAAACCCGTCAATGCCTGTCTGAAAATATTTTTCAGACAGGCATTCCCGTTATAATATCCACCTGAAAACCTTTCTCACGCTTTCGTCATGCTTTATTTATATCAATCCAACCGACTTGAAGACCTTGCCGCCATGTTGCAGGCCGTCAGGCAGAATCAGCCTTTGGCCGGCATTCTGGCGCCGGAAGAAATCATCGTGCAAAGCCAAGGGATACGGCGTTTTCTCAGCCGTTATTTGGCGCAGCAAAGCGGCATCGCGGCCAATCTTCGCTTCAGCCTGCCCGCCTCGTTTTCCTGGCGGCTGACACGAGCCGTATTGCCCGATATTACGACACTCAACCCGTTTTCACCCGAAGTAATGCGCTGGCGCCTGCTCGGATTGTTTTCAGACAGGCATTTCCAAAGCGAGCCGCAATTCGCCCAAAGCCGCGCCGCATTGCATCATTATCTAAAACGCGGCAACCAAGCCGCCTATCAACTTGCCGGCCAACTGGCCGATATTTTCGACCAATACCTCGTTTACCGCGCCGACTGGCTCAACGCATGGCAAGAAGGCAAAACCGTCGGGCTGGGCGACGAAGAGCACTGGCAGGCGGAAATCTGGCGCTTCCTCGACGACGGCACCCAAGCCGCGCCGCATCGTGCCACGATATGGCAACAGCTTTTGCAAGCTCTGGATACCGCCGAATTGCCCCAACGCATCTTAATATTCGGCATCGCCACGCTTGCCCCGCTTTATCTCCAACTTTTGCAAGCCCTGGCCAAACATTGCGACATACATATTTTCGCACTCAATCCCAGCAGCGAATATTGGGGCAACATTATCGAGCCCGTACAAATCTTGCGCCAAGGCAATGAAACCGATTCGGGCCAGAGCGGCCATCCTTTACTGGCTTCATTAGGCAAGCAAGGGCGGGATTTTTTCGATGCACTGATTGAAGCCGGCGCCAAAACCGAGCTTTCCGTTTATAGCGATGAAGCCCCTTCCAGCCTGCTGCACCGTCTGCAGCACGATATCCAAACCCTCACCCCGCCCTCGGCGCAACCATCGGCGGCCGAGCCCGACGGCAGCATCCGCATCATCTGCGCCCACAGCCCGCTACGTGAATTGCAGATTCTAAAAGACCATCTGCTGCGCATTCTGCACGAACATCCAGATTGGCAGCCGCACGACATTGCCGTGCTTACACCCAATATCGAGCCCTACAGCCCGTTTATCGAAGCCGTTTTCGGCCAAAGCGGCGGCGGCGCGCAAGCGCTCCCCTATTCCATATCCGACGTCAAACTCAGCCGCCGCCAGCCGCTGCTCGACGCACTGGCGCAAACATTAGACTTGCTCAACAGCCGCTTTGAAACCGATAAAGTGCTACCCTTGCTGGAAAACGAAGCCGTTTTGCGCCGCTTCAACTTAACCCGCCAAGACTTGCCTCTGTTAAGCGACATCATTACCAGACTCAATATTCATTGGGGCCTAGACCGCAACATGCGCGGGCACGATACCCTATTCACTTGGCAACAAGGCTTAGACCGGCTGGTGCTCGGTTGGATGCTCCCGCAAAATGCAAACATGTGGCAAAGCATCAGCGCCCTACCGAGCAGCCTGAACCTGCTTGCTCCGTTAAGCCGGTTCGCCGCATTTATCCGCGCGCTGGCCTCCGTACAGAAACAATGGCAAAAAAGCGCCTCCGTTACCGAATGGGCACAACGCGTACGCGACCTGTTTACCTGCCTGTTCGAACCGCAAAGCGAAGACCAACATGCCGTACAACAAATCGAGCAGGCACTTTCACGTTGGCAGGAAGAAGCAGATTTAGCCGGTTTCAGACAGGCATTGCCCATGCACACCGCCCTCAACCACATTACCCGCTTTCTCGAAAGCCGCAGCGAAGCCGGCTTTCTACGCCGAGGCATTACCTTTTGCAGCATGGTGCCGATGCGCAACCTTCCGTTTAAAGTGATTTGCCTGCTCGGCCTGAACGACACCGATTTTCCGCGCAACACGCGCGCATCGAATTTCGACCTGATTGCCCGCCATCCCCGCAAAGGCGACCGCGCCCGCCGCGATGACGACCGCTATCTCTTCCTCGAAGCTCTGATGAGCGCCCGAGAAATCCTTTATTTATCCTACCAAGGCCGCAGCATACGGAATAACGAACCGCTCGCGCCTTCCGCCCTGCTGCCCGAGCTCATCGATACCCTTGCCGCCATGTGCGCGTGCACGCCCGACCAAATGGCCGGCCGAATTATCGAAAACCATCCGCTGCAAGCCTTTTCCACCCGTTACTTCCTTTCAGACAGGCATTTAACCAGCAGCCGCAATGATTATGCCGAAGCCCTGAACCGGCCGCCGGTAGCGTCCAAACCCTTTTTCAACGGCCCCTTGAACACCACCGATGCCGAAGCCAGCCATATCGATCACAACCATCTGCTCCAATTCTGGCGCAACCCGATACGCGCATGGCTGCGCCACACGCTCCACTGGCACAGACCCTATATCAACGACACGTGGGATTCAGCCGAACCCTTCATTCCGCAACAAGACGATTTGATTTACGCTCAATATACCGAAGCCCGCCGCCAAGGCACCGATTTCAACCGCATCGCCGAACGCCTGCAAGCCGAAAGCCTGCTGCCTGCCGGAGAATTGGGCAAACTTTGGCGTACCCATTTTGAAGCTGCCGCCAAATCGCTCGACACCCGCTTGGTTACCAGCCCCAAGTTGCCGCCAACCCCTTACATCTTACACATCGGCCGCCATACGCTGGAAGGCAATCTAACCCAAATCTATCGCGATGGCCTGATTGATTTCCAAAGCCACGCGCCCAAGGCACCCCGGCAAATCGAGCTGATGCTCAGCCATCTGATTTTCAATGCCGCGCGCCCGATCGGCCCGGAAAGTTTCGAGAGCCATTGGCTCTTGCCCAACAATCCACAAACTCTGCCGGAAATCCCGCAACAGGAAGCAATCGAACTCTTAAAACCGTGGCTGGATTATTACCAGCTCGGCCAAAGCCGACCGCTGCCCTTCTTCCCCAAAACCGACCTTGCCGCCGCAGAAGAGTGGCTGAAAAAACAAGGAAAAGAAAATCCGATTGAAGCAGCTTTGCAAAAAGCCCGTTCGGCATACAACGGCTCCAAACAAAGCATGGGCGAGCGAGAATACGTCGAAGTTGATTTGGTATTCGGTTCCGCCGAAGAAGATCCGCTTGCAACATCTTTATTTCTCAATCTGCTGGAACAAATGCTGATCCCGCTTTGCCGCGCATGCCAAGCCAAAACAGAGTGAGATTAAAAATGCCTGTCTGAAAACATTCAGACAGGCATTTTTCAAGCAAAATAAAATACCCGGCCGGCAGCCAGGTATCGTTTCAGACAAGCATTTTTAAACGCGGCTGAAAATTAAAGTTGCGTTGGTACCGCCAAAACCAAAACTGTTGGACATCACGGCATTGAGTTCGGTTGTTTTGTTTTCACGCAAAATCGGCAAACCGGCCGCCGCTTCGTCGAGATTTTCAATATTGGCGCTGGCACATGCAAACCCGTTCTGCATCATCAGAATCGAATAAATCGCTTCATTCGACCCTGCCGCACCCAGCGCATGGCCTGATAAAGATTTGGTAGAGCTAATCAACGGCACGTTTTCGCCAAACACTTGGCGGATGGCTTCCAGCTCTTTGGTATCCCCCACCGGCGTCGAAGTGCCGTGCGCATTGATGTAATCGATTTTGCCGCCGCCATGCTGCGACAAAGCCATCTGCATGCAACGCACCGCGCCTTCTCCCGAAGGCGCAACCATATCATAACCATCGGAAGTCGCGCCGTAGCCGGTGATTTCACACAAAATATTGGCTCCACGCTCTTTCGCATGCTCGTATTCTTCCAGTACCAGCACGCTGCCGCCGCCGGAAATCACGAAACCGTCGCGACCCACATCATAAGCTCGGCTGGCCGTAGCCGGAGAATCATTGTATTTGCTCGACATCGCACCCATCGCATCAAACAACATGCTCATCTGCCACGATACTTCTTCGCCGCCACCGGCAAAAACAATATCCTGCTTGCCCAATTGAATAAGCTCGGAAGCATTGCCGATACAGTGCGCGCTGGTCGAACAGGCGGAGCTGATGGAATAATTAACACCTTTGATATGAAAATGGGTCGCCAAACAAGCGGAAACGGTTGAAGCCATGGTTTTGGTCACGCCGTAAGGCCCGATTCGCTTAACGCCTTTCTCTCTCAAAACATCCGCCGCTTCCACTTGCGCAGAAGAAGATGCGCCGCCGCTGCCGGCAACAATGCCCGTGCGCGGATTGGATACCATTTCCGGCGTCAAACCCGAATTTTCTATGGCTTCTTTCATCGCGATATAGGTATATGCGGCGGCATCGCCCATAAAACGGATGATTTTACGATCGATATGCGCTTTGGTATCGATATTGACGTGTCCGGCCACATTGGAGCGCAAGCCCAGCTCTTGATAAACAGGATCGAATGTAATGCCTGATTTTAGGCTTTTAAGCGATTCGAGCACTTCTTGGCAGTTATTGCCCAAGCTCGACACGATGCCGATACCGGTGACGACTACTCTTCTCATGCTACCTCCAGATAATACAGCGAAATACGGTTTGAAATTCAAAAACGGCGATGCGCCCGGTTAGAAATCATCGGTGCTGGTAAACAAGCCGACGCGCAGGCCGTTGCCTTCATAAATTTTTCTGCCGTCCACACTCATCTCGGCATCCGCAATCCCCAACACCAGCTTGCTGTTCATCACGCGCTTCATGTGGATATGATAAGTAATTTTCTTATGCTTGGGCAAAACTTGTCCGCTGAATTTAACCTCGGCGCAACCCAACGCACGGCCTCGGCCCAGCGCGCCGGTCCAACCCAAAAAGAAACCCACCAGCTGCCACATCGCATCCAGTCCCAAGCAGCCCGGCATAACGGGATCGCCTTCAAAATGGCAATTGAAAAACCATAAATCGGGATCGATGTCCAATTCCGCAATGATTTCGCCTTTGCCATACTTGCCACCGTCTTTCGTGATGCGAACGATACGATCAATCATCAGCATATTGGGCAACGGCAGCTGGGCATTGCCAGGACCAAACAAATTACCTTTGCCACATTCGATTAATTCTTCTTTTGTATAGCTGTTGTGAGGAACAAACTGGGTCATGTCAATCCTTAAAATAAAATAAATATGACAAAGCAAAATCCAAGCTTAATGCTTTCATCAGTAAAAAAAGAATTGTACTGTTCTCATCCAAGCAGCGTCAAGCCGCAGCCTGCCGGTTTTGCAGCAACTTACCTTCACATCAAAAAACAGACCGGGAAATGATAATGCCTGCCTGAAAATATCGTTCAGTCAGGCATTACACGGCATACATCGAAACAATTCACCGCAGCATCTGAATTTTCGGTAGAATACCCGCCACCAGCCACGATGCCAGCCAAAAGCATCGACACACCCAAAGAGGGCAGTTTTCCTGCTCCGAATCTTAAATTTCCCCAACAATCATAACCGGATGACGTTGGCAAAACGCATCCACACATGGAGTTCGACGATGACTGACAAATTGATTCTGGTATTAAATTGCGGCAGCTCTTCACTAAAAGGCGCCGTACTTGATAACGACAGCGGCGAGGTATTAATGAGCTGCCTCGGCGAAAAGCTGAATTTGGAAGATGCCTACATCACCTTCAAAGCCAACGGTGAAAAACATCAAGTTTCGCTGGCAGGCCGCACCGACCACACAGGCGCAGTAGAAGCGCTGATGGAAGAATTAAAATCCCGCGGCCTCGACAGCAAAATCGGCGCCATCGGCCATCGCGTTGTCAGCGGAGGCGAAACCTACAGCGAATCCATTCTGATCGACGACAAAGTGGTTGCCGGTATTGAAAAATGCATTCCGTTGGCACCCTTGCACAACCCCGCCAACCTGCTCGGCATTCGTGCTGCACAAAATATTTTCAAAGGCCTGCCCAACGTTGCCGTATTCGATACCGCATTCCACCAAAGCCTGCCCGCCCACGCCTACACCTACGCCCTGCCGCGCGAACTCTACCGCAAATACGGTTTGCGTCGTTACGGCTTCCACGGCACGAGCTACCGCTTTGTGGCCGACGAAGCGGCACGTTTCCTCGGCAAAGACAAAAACAGCCTGCGCATGGTCATTGCCCACTTGGGTAACGGCGCCTCCATCACCGCGGTTGCCAACGGCAAATCGCAAGACACCAGCATGGGCCTGACACCGTTGGAAGGTTTGGTTATGGGTACGCGCAGCGGCGACGTAGACGCCAGCGTATTCTCTTTCTTAGCCGAAAACGCCGGCATGGATATCGCCCAAGTAACCGACCTGCTGAACAAAAAATCCGGCTTGCTGGGCATTTCCGAAATTTCCAGCGATTGCCGCACGATTGAAGAAGAAGCGGCCAAAGGCACCGAAGGTGCGGTTTTGGCATTGGAAATCTTCTCTTACCGCTTGGCCAAATACGTTGCCAGCATGGCGGTCGCCGCAGGCGGCATCGACACCTTGGTCTTCACCGGCGGCATCGGCGAAAATTCCGAAGTCATCCGTGCCAAAGTGCTCGACTACGTTGCCTTCTTAGGCTTTAAAGCCAATCACGAAGCCAATCTGAAAGCCCGTTTTGGCAACGCCGGCATCATTACCGCGGCCGACAGCGCAGCCACCGCATTGGTCATCCCGACCAATGAAGAACTGATGATTGCCCACGATACGGCCAAACTTGCCGGCATGTAAGCAGCAAGGTTTAATTCATCATTTATGCCTGTCTGAACGCTTATTTCAGACAGGCATTATTGTTTCCAGAACCTATAAAAACAATAAAACAATATAGAGGCGAAGGCATCAGCGCCACCCATGTTGAAACCAAAGATTTGATTCCTGCTTCCTATCTTCCATCACATATTAATGTAAACCCATTGTCATTAAAACCGATATTTTGTTTACAATCACCTCCGGCTTTGTAAACAACTACAAAGCCCTACAATGCCTGTCTGAAAAATCTCCAAATAATCAATTTAAAATATCTCATTGATAAATATAAAATTAAATACAAACAGCATTGCAAACCATTTTCAAACAGCAATTGACTTAACTAAAAATTTTCAGTATAAATCTTAACCTTTGGTTTTAACCCCCATACTAAAAACCAGCCTGAATCACACCGTTTTTGCCATCGGGAAACTGATTTTGTTGTAATCGTTTTATCAGAAAACAGCAAACTTATCCTACCCCGACAAAAACCGAATTCAGGTTTCGACCAAAACAACCGTTCAAGAGGCAATTATGAATCCCATGTATATCACCTTCGGGGTGTATCTGGTCGCAGTCTTACTGATTGGCCTGGCCGCCTATTTTTCCACACGCAATTTTGACGACTACATTCTGGGCGGAAGAAGCTTGGGCCCGTTTGTGACCGCTATGTCGGCGGGAGCATCCGATATGTCCGGCTGGTTGCTAATGGGTCTGCCCGGAGCCATCTATCTGAGCGGCTTGAGCGAAGCATGGATTGCCATCGGCCTCACGGTCGGCGCCTATTTCAACTGGTTGCTGGTTGCCGGCCGCCTGCGCGTACATACCGAATACAACAATAACGCCCTGACATTGCCCGAATACTTTCACCACCGCTTCGGCGGCCGGGGCAAAGCGATGAAAGTCATTTCCGCCGCAATCATCTTGTTTTTCTTTACCATCTATTGTGCTTCCGGCATCGTTGCAGGCGCCACCTTGTTCCAAAGCCTATTTCCTGAAATTTCCTACACCCAAGCCATGTGGCTCGGTGCCGGCGCAACCATCGCCTACACCTTTATCGGCGGCTTCTTAGCCGTGAGCTGGACGGATACGGTGCAGGCCTCTCTCATGATTTTCGCCTTGATTCTGACGCCGATTATGGTTTATCTGGCGCTAGGCGGCGCCGACCAAATGAACGCCGCCATACAAACCGTCGCTCAAGGCAACGGCAAGCAATACAACAGCCTGCTTACCGGCACCACCTTTATCGGCATCGTTTCCACCGCCGCATGGGGCTTGGGCTATTTCGGCCAACCGCACATTCTGGCGCGTTTCATGGCGGCCGAAAGCGTAAAATCGCTAACCAGTGCCCGCCGCATCGGCATGACTTGGATGATTTTATGTTTGGGCGGCGCGGTGGCAGTAGGCTATTTCGGCATTGCCTATTTCGGCGCCAATCCGAATGAAGTCAGCTCAATGAACGGCAACCACGAACGCATTTTCATCGCCCTGTCTTCCCTACTGTTTAACCCGTGGATTGCAGGAGTGATTCTTTCCGCCATTCTGGCTGCCGTGATGTCGACCTTGAGCTGCCAGCTTCTGGTTTGCTCCAGCGCCATTACCGAAGACTTCTACAAAGGCTTTCTGCGCCCGACCGCCTCGCAGCCAGAATTGGTTTGGGTCGGCCGGATTATGGTGCTGGCCGTTGCGGTCATTTCCATTCTGATTGCATCCGATCCCGAAAGCAAAGTGCTGGGGCTGGTAGCTTATGCTTGGGCCGGTTTCGGTGCCGCTTTCGGCCCGGTTGTCATTCTGTCGGTATTATGGAAACGCATGACATCCTCCGGCGCATTGGCAGGCATGATTGCCGGCGCCCTAACTGTTGTCGCATGGGCCGAATGGGTCAAAAAACCGGCCTTAGCGTTAAACGAAACCGGTTGGTTGACCATGTATGAAATCGTACCCGGCTTTATCGTTTGCGGCTTGGTAATTGTGATTGTTTCCCTATTATCCAAAACACCGACGCAAGCCGTGGTGGAACGCTTTGAAAAAGCCGACGCCGATTACCACACAGCGAAATAAAATCAGATTATTTAACGCATCTGCCTGTGATTCACAGGCAGTTTTTTATAAAATAAGACCATAACGGCAATCTTCTCAATGCCTGTCTGAAAATTTCCGAATAAGCATAACCAAACCCTACCGCTTGATTTAACGCAACCGTTCAGCTCGGCACCCGCAACACATTGGGTCGCATCCGCTTCCCGAACGGCTACGGTTAAAAAATTACCCATTTGTATTCCGGAGAAAATCAACCATGTTTCAGTTTGCCCACCCTCAACAAAGCCCGTTACGACAAGCCGTTACCCAAGCTTATCGCCGAGACGAAATCGAAGCCGTCGAAGATATGCTCCGGCAGGCGCAAATGAGCGAGCAAGAACAACTCGCCGCCGACAATCTGGCTCGCCGCTTGGTTACCCAAGTGCGCGAGAATCGCAAAAAATCATCCGGCGTCGACGCACTGATGCATGAGTTTTCACTGTCCAGTGAAGAAGGCGTGGCGCTGATGTGTTTGGCCGAAGCACTACTGCGTATTCCCGACAATGCCACCCGCAACAAACTGATTCAAGACAAACTATCCGAAGGCAACTGGAAAAGCCACTTAAACAACAGCCCTTCCCTTTTCGTCAACGCTGCCGCATGGGGGCTTTTGATTACCGGCAAACTCACCAACCCGACCAACGAGCAAAGCCTTGGCGCTGCGCTGACCCGCATGTTAGGCAAAGGGGGTGAGCCGCTCATCCGCAAAGGCGTAGACTACGCCATGCGCATGTTGGGCAAACAATTCGTTACCGGCCAAACCATCGAAGAAGCGCTGCAAAACGGCAAAGAACGCGAAAAACTAGGCTACCGTTTTTCTTTCGATATGCTGGGTGAAGCCGCCATGACGCAAGCCGATGCAGATCGTTATTACCAAGATTATGTCAACGCCATTCATGCCATCGGCAAAGATGCGGCCGGGCAAGGCATTTACGCCGGCAACGGTATTTCGGTCAAACTCTCCGCCATTCACCCGCGCTATGCTCGCGCCCAACACGAACGGGTAATGAAAGAGCTGTTGCCGCGAGTGAAAGAATTGTTCCTGCTCGGCAAACAATACGACATCGGCATCAATATCGACGCCGAAGAAGCCAATCGCTTGGAATTGTCGCTCGATCTTATAGAAGCTCTGGTATCCGATCCTGATTTAGCCGGTTATAACGGCATTGGTTTTGTGGTGCAGGCTTATCAGAAACGTTGCCCGTTCGTGATTGATTATTTAATCGACCTCGCCCGCCGAAACCGGCAAAAACTGATGATTCGCTTGGTAAAAGGCGCATATTGGGATAGCGAAATCAAATGGGCGCAGGTTGACGGCATGGAAGGCTATCCGCTCTACACCCGCAAAGTGCATACCGACATCTCTTATCTCGCCTGCGCACGCAAACTGCTGAGCGCGCAAGATGCCGTCTTCCCGCAATTCGCCACCCACAATGCCTACACCTTAGCCGCAATTTATCAAATGGGCGAAGGCAAAGATTTTGAACATCAATGCCTGCACGGCATGGGCGAAACCTTGTACGACCAAGTGGTCGGCCCGCAAAACCTCGGCCGCCGCGTTCGCGTATATGCCCCTGTCGGCACCCATGAAACCTTATTGGCCTATCTGGTACGACGCCTATTGGAAAACGGCGCCAATTCCTCATTCGTCAATCAAATCGTCGATGAAAAAATCAGCATCGACGAACTCATCCGCAGCCCTTTCGATACCTTGGCCGAAGAAGGCATCCGCCTTCATCGCGCCCTGCCCTTGCCGCGCGACCTGTATGGCAGTGAACGTCTGAATTCCCAAGGCGTGGATTTAAGCAATGAAAACGTCTTGCAGGCTTTGCAAGCCGATATGAGCGAAGCCGCGAAAAATCATTTCCAAGCCGCCTCTATCGTGAACGGGCAAGCCCGCTTGGTAGCGCCGGTACAAGAAGTGCGAAATCCGGCCGACCACCGCGATATTGTCGGCACCGTTTCCTTTGCCGATGCCCAGTTAGTACAAGAAGCCATTGCCATCGCAGTGGCTGCCCACCCTGCGTGGTCTTCAGCCCCTGCTGCTGAGCGCGCCGCGTGTCTGCGCCGTTTCGCCGACTTGCTGGAAGCGCACACCCCTGCTTTAATGATGCTGGCCGTACGAGAAGCAGGAAAAACGCTGGCCAACGCCATCGCCGAAGTACGGGAAGCGGTTGATTTCTGCCGCTACTACGCCACCGAAGCCGAATTGACCCTGCCTAAAAATACTCAAGGCATCGGTGCTATGGCCGCCATCAGCCCGTGGAACTTCCCGCTGGCCATTTTCACCGGCGAGGTTATCGCTTCGCTGGCCACGGGCAACAGCGTTATTGCCAAACCGGCCGAACAAACCAGCCTGATTGCCCACTATGCCGTTTCTTTAATGCACCAAGCGGGCATACCCGCCGGTGTATTGCAACTGGTTTTAGGCGCGGGCGATGTTGGCGCCGCGCTCACTCAAGATAAACGCATCAGCGGCGTTATCTTTACCGGCTCTACCGAAGTCGCCCGTATGATTAACCAGAATCTGGCTCAACGCACCGACAACCCTGTGTTGATTGCCGAAACCGGCGGGCAAAACGCCATGATTGTCGACAGCACCGCGCTGGCCGAACAAGTGTGTGCCGATGTTTTAAATTCCGCTTTTGATTCTGCCGGCCAACGCTGCTCGGCCCTGCGGATTTTATGCGTGCAGGAAGATGTGGCCGATCGGATGATTACCATGATTAAAGGAGCGATGGATGAATTGCGCGTCGGCAACCCGATGCAACTCACTACCGATATCGGCCCGGTTATCGACCGTGAGGCACAGCAAAATCTGCAAAACCATATCGACAAAATGAAAGGCGTCGCCAAGGCCTATCATCAGATAAGCCTGTCTGAAAACACCGAAAACGGCACTTTCATCGCACCGGTTCTATTTGAACTCAATAACTTGAACGAGCTGCAACGCGAAGTATTCGGCCCGGTATTGCATGTCGTCCGTTATCCGTCCAACGGTTTGGATAACCTGATCGAGCAAATCAACAGCAAAGGCTATGCGCTGACCCACGGCATCCACAGCCGTATCGACAGCACAATCGAACACGTCAAAAAACACATTGAAGCCGGCAATATTTACGTCAACCGCAACATCGTCGGCGCCGTCGTCGGCGTACAACCGTTCGGCGGCCACGGCCTATCCGGCACCGGCCCCAAAGCAGGCGGCCCCTTCTATCTGCAACGCTTAAGCCGCTTGCAACACTGGCACATCCCCCAACTAAGCCGCATCGGGCAAGCCGACGAAACCGCATTGAGCCGTCTGCAGCATGTATTGCAAAGCCTGCCGCTGGCACAAGAGCCAAAACTGACCTTAGCCAGTGCCCTCGGCCAAGCGCGCATCCATACCTTGCGCCATGCCGAACAAGTGTTAAACGGCCCCACCGGCGAACGCAACGTATTGAGCTGGCATGCAGCCAAGCGCATCTGGCTATACGGCGGCGACTTGGCCGCATCGTTCCGCGCCCTAACTGCCTTGGCGGCCAGCGGCATCATTGCCATCGTGACCCCGGAGCATCCTCTGGCCGCTTACGATGCCGTGCTAGAAGGCCTGCTTCAAACCGACCCGCGGCCGCAAGCCGACGGCGGCATCAGCCATGTTGTCGCGCTAAACCCGTTGCCCGTTGCCCTGAAACAAGAGTTGGCCGAACGCGATGGCCCGCTGGTGCGTATCCTCTCTGCCGAACAAGGGCTGGATATCTTGCAGGTTTTTGAAGAAATTTCGTGCAGCACCAACACCACGGCCGCAGGTGGCAACGCCAGCCTAATGGCCATGACCGATCTGTAATAATCTGTAACGCCAAAAATTTTCAGACAGGCATCATATTGATGTGATGCCTGTCTGAAAAATCATATCTGCCCGCCAAATCATCGTCGCATGCCATACGGCTATCTTTCGTATCCGACCAATATCCATACCATCAGCCAAACAGCAAGAAACACCTTCTCAAACGCCCATCAGCGGAATCAGCAAAGGCGCCAAAATCGCCGTTAAGATGCCGTTGAAAATCAAACCCAAGCTGGCATAAGCGGCATATTTTTTACTGCGTTCCATCGACACGGCAATCCCCATCGCGTGCGAAGCCGAACCCATCGACATGCCCTGCGACATCGGCTTAGTTACCGTGCTTGCGCTCATCATGCGATAACCGGCCATCTGTCCGAGCATGCCGGCCACAATCACCATAGCCGCAGTAATTGCAGGAATGCCGCCGATGGTTTTGGTAATTTCGATGGCAATCGGATTGGTCACGGATTTTGCCGCCAAACTCAAAGTGACCTCCCTGTTCGCGCCCATCAGCTTGGCAATATACACCGCGCTCACGATGCCCGTAATACTGCCCGCCCCTTGCGAAAGCACGATAGGCAGCCACTGCTTGCGGATTTTTTCCCAGTTGTTATAAAGCGGCACGGCCAAGCCGACCACCGCCGGCTTCAGCCAGAAATCAATATATTCGGCTGCTTGGTGATACGTTTGATAGTCAATACGCATCACGGTCAGATAAAGAATGATGGCAGTCGTGCTTAATAGTACGGGATTAAACAAAACGTTACCGGTGCGCGTGCGCAAAATATTGGCCACCCAGTAAACCGTAACGGTCAACCAGAGCAAAACCATCGGGTGTTTGAATACAGCCATCGCATCCATCATTTTCTCCGCAGCAGCTCATGGGTTTTGCCGGTAACCACCATCACGGCAAAAGTGCTGACGACAGTGGCCGTCATAATCGGCCAAAAATCACGGCCTACTAAATCCAGATAGCTCATCACCGCCACACAAGGCGGCACAAGAAAAAGCGCCAGATTAGCCATCATCGTGTCAACCATATTCTGAAGCTGCGAAGGCCGAACCCAACGCAGCTGCAAGGCGCCGAACAACAGCCCCATGCCCACGATGCTGCCGGGCAACTTAATGCCGGTCAAATAAACAACGGCTTCCCCAACAGCGAGAAAGCCGAAAATGATGCTTAGCGATAGAATCATCGTAGTGTCCTTTGTATCAATATTTTTCTTATATCGTGCTGCCATAGGCCATAGCCGACTACACACCACTACAATATACTACAAACAATGCCTGCCTGAAAGAGCGTCGGCCGCTTCCGCGAACCGAGCTGTTTTCAGACAGGCATTCTATCTTTACTGCCGATATCAACACATTATTTATAAGGGTTTTCCACGCCTCTTATCAAATCGGCCAAATATTCGCGCAACTGAGCTTCCGCGCAACCCATCAACAATCCGTCTTCAAACGTATCTTGGGCAAGCTGGAAAAGCTCCGCCATATTCTCATTCATCACTTTGATTTTTTCAGTACAAGAAACGATGCTGCCATCGTCGTCATACCACTTAGGCATTTCCGGCATACTCATAGCAGGCACCCTTAATTCAAGAAACGCGCAGGATCATTTCTCTTAACCCGCCGCGCCGTCACATAGCGCGCACTCCAATATTTATTGCTCAGGCTGGTGATTTCGATCGTTTTACCGGTGCGCGGCGCATGAATAAAACGATCGTTGCCGATATAAAGCCCTACATGCGAAACACGGTGGCCCGACGTGCTAAAAAACACCATATCACCGGGCTGTAGTTCGCTTCGGCTGACCTGTATGCCAGCCCTCGACTGCTCCGCTGCCGTACGCGGCAGGCTCACTTGCATGCTCTTATTGAAAATATATTGCATAAAACCGCTGCAATCGAAACCGGTAGAAACGCGAGTGCCGCCAAAGCGGTAGGCCACGCCCAGCAAACTCATCGCACTGCCGATTAATTGATCGGCTTCGTTTCGGCCGACAACCTGCCCTGTCGACATAGATTGGTTAACATTGAGGCTATCAGATTGAAACCGGATAAACTGCTCCAAATCATCGGCTTTTGAAAGCGGCACAGACAACATCGCCACAGCCGCCAACAGGCCGGAACAAAGCTGCTTTAAAAAACTCATAACTACATTCCATCAATATAAAAAGGCTTTTGCAGCAATATTCTCCGCGCCTTAACGCGATAAAAAACATTGTTGTAAAAGTCTTTATTCGTTATCCTACTGTTTCACGCCATTTGGCATTAAAGGCATAAAGATACCCTAAAAACCATGATGATACCAACTTTACTCGCCATGCGCGATTTTTCCCGGCTAAGGGAAATCATTGCCATTCTGAGCAAATACGGCTTGGGAGAGTTTGTCCAACGTATCAAATTATCAGGGAAAACGCTGGCCGAAGAAGACATTTCCCCAGAAGGCCGCTACCGTTACATCAGCACGCCGCGCCGCTTTCGCTTGGCTTTTGAAGAGCTTGGCCCGACCTTCATCAAGCTCGGCCAGATTCTTTCCACCCGCGTCGACATTTTCAATACCGAATGGATAGAAGAATTCGAGCAGCTGCAAAACAACGTTCCCCCCATTCCCACCACCGACATCCACGCCCTCATCGAATCCCATCTGGGCAGACCGATAAACGAAGTTTTCCAAACCATCGACCCCATACCCATCGGCAGCGCATCCATCGCCCAAGTGCATAAAGCCGTCTTGCTCGACGGACAAACCGTTGCCGTCAAAATCAAACGCCCCGGCATCGAAAAAAGCATCAACGCCGATTTACGCATCCTAACCCACCTTGCCGGCCTGATAGAATCGGAAATTCCCGAATCGCGTCGCTATCAGCCCTTGCAAATGGTGCAATATTTCTCGCGCAGCTTGGCCAAAGAAACTGATTTATCAGTGGAACTGCGCTATATGCTGCGCTTTGAAAACGCGTTTCAAAACCACAGCTATCTGCGGATTCCTAAAGTTTACCGAGAAATTTCCAACCGCCAGATATTGGTGCAGGAATTCATACAAGGCAAGCTCCTGCTGCATACCAATATCGACAGCCTGCCCCAAGCAACCCGCATACTGATTGCCGACCGCATTACCGACACCTTGTTTACCATGATTTTAAAACAAGGCTTTTTCCATGCCGATCCGCATCCGGGCAACATTTTCATCAACGATGACAACAGTATTACCTTCATCGACTTCGGCTTGGTCGGCCACCTTTCCGCCACCCGCCGCCGCGAAATCATTCAACTCATCAACGCCCTTACCCGACGCGACCAATTTACCATGCAATATGTATTGAGCAACTGGGCGCAAGGCGAATTGCCCGATGAAAATCTGCTGGGCGCCGACGTGCTGGAAATGCTGCTCAACTACGAACACACACCCATTCGCGATTTGCGCATCAGCCAAGTCATCAACGACATTACCCAAATCATGCGGGGGCACGGCCTGACCCTGCCCGGCGATTTGGTGATGCTGTTCAAAGCCCTGATTACCTTGGAAGGCGTGGTCAAACGGTTGGACGGCTCTGCCGAACTGCTAGAGCGGGCAAAACCCATCGTTACCGACGTAATGAAAGAACGTCTTTCACCCGAACATGTTCTGCGCAAGAGCAAAATGCACAGCCAAATGCTGATTCAAGCCGCCGACGAACTGCCGCAAAACCTCATCCGCTTGAGCCGCCGCATTCAAAAAGGGCAAATCAACTTCAATCTCGACATCAAACGCATCGACCAGCTCAACCACCAAATCGACCGCACCGCCAACCGCCTTACCATGGGCATCGTAACCGCCGCTTTGATTATCGGTTCCTCCATCGTGATGAGCATCGACACCGGCCCGAAATTCATCGGCTTTATCGGCTATCTGCTCGCCCTCTTCAATAGCTTATGGATTATCTGGTCGATCTGGCGCTCAGGCAAACATTAAACGCCGTTAAGTTAAATAGCCAAAGCCTGTCTGAAAATTTTTCAGACAGGCTTTGGCTATTATCATAAATTTAAACCAACTAACTTGAAAAATCACACAACGCACGCCATTTACTGTTAAAATCAAAATCCTCAAAATCCAACCACAATAAAGGGTATAACACCATGAATCATGATGTTTACAACTACAATGCCGGCACCGCAGGCAATACTCAAAACACCGTATTACGCAAAACCTACGGCCTGTTAGGGCTCTCTTTCGTACCCGCCGCCATCGGCGCAGTGCTCAGCACCACAATGGGCTTCAACATCTTCGCCCTGTTTGGCAGCCAATGGGTCGCTTTGGCCGTTTTCTTCGCCTTTGTTTACGGCATGTGCTTTCTAATTGAGAAAAACCGTTACAGCAACACCGGCGTTACCCTGCTGATGGTTTTCACTTTCGGCATGGGCGTCTTGATTTCCCCACTGTTACAACGCACCTTAGGCTTTTCTAACGGCGCAGAGCTTATCGGCATCGCTGCCGCCATGACCGCAGGCGTGTTCCTAACCATGTCGGCTCTGGCTCGTCGTGCCAACGTCAACACCAATTCATTAAGCCGCTTTCTCGCCGTTGGTGCCGTGGTCTTGCTTATCGGCATGGTTGCCAGCTGGTTCCTCAATATCCCAGCCCTGAGCCTAACCGTATCGGCCGGCTTTGCCATTTTCAGCTCACTGATGATTATGTGGCAGGTGCGTACCATCATTGAAGGCGGGGAAACCAGCCATATCAGTGCTACGCTGACCATCTTCATCTCCATTTACAATATCTTCAGCAGCCTGTTGAATATCTTGGGCGTATTCGGCGGCGAAGACTAAACATTGCAACCCGATAAAACCAATGCCTGTCTGAAAAAACTTTCAGGCAGGCATTTTTCTATTCATACCAGCATTATTCCGGAAGAAAAGCTCCAATCAAAATCCCTAATAGAAATCCGAAAGCTAAAAAGAGATTAGCCTGAAACCCAAGCCAATCTCTTTATCCAAACCGCTCGAAGCCCACTCTGCCGAACAACCCGGCTTTCAGACAGGCCTAAGCATCAGCGCTTAAAAACGGTAGTTCACACCCAACACAAATTCCCGGCCGCGCTCGTAAAAAGGAATGCGTCCTTCGCCGTTCGGGAACCGCTGGCTGTGCGAGCGATATTTCTTATTGCCTACATTATTCACGGAGAAATTCACGTTCAGATTATCCGCTTTCAAAGGCTGCCAGTTGGCATAAATATCATGCACACCGTAACCTGCTTTCCGGCCGTGCAGCGTGCCGACTCTGCGAGCGACATCGGTATATTTCACACTTTGAGCATAGCGGCCGCGCCAGCCGATTTCCAGCTTCGGATTTTCAAACTGGTAAGACAGTCCTGTCAGCCATTGGCGGCCTGTATTCCAAAACGTAAACGAGCTTTCATGATCTTCCGCCTGAATCGGGTTCTCGCCGTAATACATTTCACCTTTTAAGCGCGGTTTAACATATGACACGCCGACACGGGCAGTCAAGCCGCGGTATTTGTAAGAAGTATCCAGCTCATAGCCGTACGTTCTCAAAGTACCGCCATTGAAAATCCGACCGCGCTCATTGATTGTGCCGGTTCCATTATTAATATCCGCCCACTTATAAACAATCAAGTCTTTAATCTGCTGATGGAAGATACTGCCGCCGATATTAAAGCCTTCTTGTTGATATCTAAAGCCCAACTCGGCGCGGCGGGCGGTTTCCGCCTTCAGATTTCTATCCAAATCAGCCGCAGCACCCGCACGTTCGTTGGCCAGCAATGCCTCATTCAAGCGCGGAGAACGGCTCGCTTGGTTCAACGTACCCAACAGCGCCAGCTTATCGGTTACATCCCAAATCACGCCCAAGCTGGGGTTCAGTTGTCCATCGGAAGCGCTCTGTTTACTGGCTGCATGGTATTTGAAATGATCAAAGCGCAAACCGGTTGTTAAAGTAACCGGATGGAAATTCCAGATGCCTTCGGCGTAAACCCCGTAATCGGTTTTTTTCTCGTCCGCACGGTCGTACAAACCGAGAATATTCAGCCAAGCCCCTTTGTCGGAAGGTTTGGAGCTTTCATGACGGAAATTGATGCCGTATTTCACAAGATGCCCGTTGCCAAACCCGCTGGTAAAGCCGACGTTGGCGCCAGTGGCTTTAATTTTGCTCAATTCCAACTGATCCGTTTTTTCGTTTCCGGTCGGCGCGCCTTTAGGCGGTTTGTAATCATCAGTATTGATTTGATAAACATTGGCGTCCAGTTTATCGATAAAGCCGATATTACGGCCCTTATAATCCAGATTGAAGGTTTGTTCTTTCTGCGCCGTTCCCTCCACGCCTTGGTAGGAATCCACAGTTTGGAATTCCGCCTTGTCAGTGCGGTTACCTTTTTGATATTCCTGACGATAGCTCAGGCGGATGCCGTGATCTTCATTAAAATCGTAGCCTAATTTAGCCAGATAACTGCGTTGTTTCAATTTACTGCCTTTATTCAGCGTGCCCGAACCATCTTTATAATCGCTGTTATGCAAGAAATTGGCGGCAAACAAACCGTCGAAACCATTTTGATAACCATATACCGCAGCATTACCGTTGGCACCTTTATTGCTACTGATATTGGAACCCACTTTAAAACCGAACGGCTTACCGTCTACCAATAAATCCTGCGCGTCAACCGTTGTTACCCGAATCGTTCCGCCGACTGCGCCGATACCGGCACTGGCAGCGCCCGTACCTTTTTCCACATTGATGCTTTTTACCAGCGCGGGGTCAAGCTGGAAACGGCTTTGGTGGTGAAAAATCTTAGTGGATTGGCTGGTGCCGTCCACTTCCAAATTAATTTTGTCTTCTCCAGCCCCGCGAATGCTGTAAAACTGCGCCACACCGTTGCCACCGCCCACATCCATACCGATTTGATCTTTCATAACCTGTTTCAAATCAGTAGAAGTTTCACGATCAAGGTGTTTTCTGACGACACGGGTCGGCACCGCCGTGCCGATAACTTTAACTTCATCCAGCTCGGTCACGCTAGAACCTGAATTTTGCTCTGCATGGGCAAACCCCGACGCCAGCGCCAAAACCAGCGCACTGTAACGGAATCCCGATGATTGACCAACGCTCATTTTTACTCCTTATAAATTATTATTTCATAAAAAAATGATTACATAAATCGATGCATATTTTAATAAAAATGATGATGATTTTCAATAAAAATCTAAATATCATTAATATTGATTATATTTCGATAAATTTTTCGTATAAAAAATAAAGCATTGTTTGATAATTGTTCTGTATCGGTGGCGGAATAAAAATGCTCAGAATTCAAAAAAAGATGCTTAAGTAATCAAGCATCTCCATTCGAAATCAATTTGCCGCGTTGTTCAAAAGAAATTTACCCAATCCGAATCCATTTGATTTTTAAAAGCCATATTCCATGATATCAAATCAAAAACATATATTTTGGGGCTGTCCTAGATAACTAGTACAAATCATGCTTTACTAATTGTTTTA
>NZ_JAUMZU010000025.1 GCF_030527965.1 Neisseria sp. | reverse complement strand
TAAAACAATTAGTAAAGCATGATTTGTACTAGTTATCTAGGACAGCCCCAAAATTAATTACTCTCTCACTTAAGCCAAGGATTTTTACTATGCACTTACCAACCGAAAAGCCGCTTTTTATTCTTGCCATTCTCCCGATGGCACTCAGCTCAGCCTTCAGCCAAGCAGCAGATGAAACCGCTTCCGACGCAACAGACGTGGGAACAGTTTACGTTACGGCCGAGCGCCAGCTACATCAATCTTTAGGCGTATCGAAAATCACAGCCAAAGATTTAGAACAACACCCCGCCATCAACGATATTTCAGACATCGTCCGCACCATGCCCGGCGTTAACCTAACCGGCAACACGGCTTCAGGCGAGCGCGGCAACAACCGCCAGATTGATATTCGCGGCATGGGGCCGGAAAACACACTGATTATGATTGACGGACGTCCCGTTACCTCCCGCAATGCCGAACGCTACAGCTGGCGCGGCGAGCGCAACACCCGCGGCGACAGCAACTGGGTTCCGCCTGAAGAAATCGAATCCATCACCGTATTGCGAGGCCCTGCGGCGGCGCGTTACGGTTCGGGTGCCGCAGGCGGCGTGGTTAATATCGTGACCAAAAAAGTCAGCAAAGAGCTGCATGGCAGCCTGAACCTCTATACCAACCGGCCTCAAGACAGCGAAGAAGGCAAAACCAACCGCATCGGCTTCAATGTGAGCGGCCCTATTATTCAAGATGTGCTGGGATTCCGCGTTTACGGCAGCGCCAATAAAACCGACGCCGATGCCGAAAACATCAACTCGATTGCAACTTCAACCACAACCCGTGGCGGTCGCACAGTGACCACCACAACGCAAGGTGCCGGCCAAGAAGGTGTACGCAATCGTGATATCGCAGGTCGTTTGGCGTGGAAAATCACACCGGCCCAAACTTTAACTTTAGACAGCAGCTACAACCGCCAAAGCAATATTTATTCGGGTGACAACCAAAACAACAACCCAAATGCATACACCCGATCGCTTTACGGCTCGAAAACACGCCAGCTTTCACGCACCAGCCACGCGCTGACTCATGAAGGCATCTGGGACTGGGGCGATACGAAAGTGATTGCGCAAATCGACCGAACCGCCAACAACCATTTAGAAGAAGGCTTGACCGGCGGCCCGGAAGGCCAATATACCCAAGGCGGCGATTTTGTTAACAGCATTTTGAAAACCAAACGCCTGTCGGCAGAAGCCAATATTCCGTTTGAATTGGGCGTACCCAACGTCGTTACAGTTGGTATGGAATATACCGATGACCGTTTGAGCGACCCTTCTTCTGCACGTCAAGGCTTTACTGACCCGGGAAGAGCTAATGCATCCAAAGGTATTACTGATGTGTTTGCAGGTATTAGCGCTGTACGTAGCGGCAACACCAGCCAGAAAAACTGGGCCATGTATGCGGAAGACCACATTTCCATCGGCGAAAAAACCCAGTTGATTCCCGCTTTGCGTTTCGACCACAACAGCAACTCGGGTAATAACTGGAGCCCTGCTCTAAACTTCGTGCAAAAAATCAACAGCGATTGGGCTATCAAAGGCGGCATTGCCCGCGCCTACAAGGCCCCTAATCTCTATCAAAGCAACCCCAATTACATTCTGTACACCCGAGGCAACGGTTGCACAGTAGGAACTCTGACCGGACCCAATGGTTATGTTTGTTACCTAATCGGCAATAAAGATTTAAAACCGGAAACCAGTATCAATAAAGAATTGGGCTTTGAATTTGCGCGAGACGGCTACCAAGCATCGCTGGCTTATTTCCATAATGATTACCGCAATAAAATCATTGCCGGAGAAAATCCCATCGCTTTTAGTGACATAGAAAACTATCTGTATCAATGGACCAACGCCAAAAAAGCGCTGGTGGAAGGTTTGGAAGGCAACCTGACCCTGCCTCTGCATGAAACCTTGAAATGGACAACCAATTTCACCTATATGCGCAAATCCATCAACAAAGATACCGGCAATCCCTTATCGGTAATTCCTAAATATACCATCAACACCAGCTTAAACTGGCAGCCCACTGAAAAATGGGATGCCGCACTGACTGTTACCCGTTATGGCAAGCAGCGGCCGCGTACAGTGGTACGTAATAATATTGAGGCGTCTCCAAATTCCGGCTTATCATTTGAAAGCGTGAAACCATATACCTTGGTCGGCATCAACGCAGGCTACCGTTTTACCAAAACCATCGACCTGCGCCTGGGCATCAACAACTTGTTCAACAAAAAATTGTACCGTTCCGCCAGCAACAGCAGCGCCGCCAGCTATAACGAACACGGCCGCTCGTTCTTCGGCAGCTTGAAAGTCGGCTTCTAAGCTTTTCAGACAGGCCTGTTATCTCAACAGGCCTGTTTGCAAAAACACACTGCCTACTATTACTATCTAAGCGTCACAAGCACTGCCAATATCCCAATGAAATTTCCCACCCTATTGATTCTGAGCACCGCCCTCATCATGAATTCTCCGCAAATCCATGCTGCTCCTTCCGCCCAGGAAAGCATCCGTCACCCGGCCCTGCTGCCCCAAGCGCAAGAATGGCTTTATCAAAGCAAAACCAACAGCAAAACCTACCGCATTCAAACCATCGCCGTCGGCAAACAACCCGCAAGCGGCTATCCCGTACTCTATCTGCTTGACGGAGACGCCTATTTCCCGATGGCCGCCGCCGTCGCACAAGGGCTTGAAATGCGCGCTCAGGAAAACCACGCCACACCTTTGCTGATTGTTGCCGTCGGCTATCCTGGCGGCAAAATATTTGATAATGCTTCACGAGCCGAAGATTACACCCCGCCCTCAACAAGCTACGCCCAGACGGGTGACGGAACCAACAAAAAATTCGGCGGCGCCGAAGCCTTTTGGCGCTTTCTGCATACCGAGTTACAGCCTCAAATCACCCGTGAATTCGGAGGCAACTCTAAAAAACAAACGCTGTTCGGTCATTCTTACGGCGGCCTGTTCGGCCTTTATGTATTATTCAACCATACCGAAACTTTTCAAAACTATCTGATTGCCAGCCCTTCTTTCTGGTGGAACCAGCAACGCATCCTGCAAGATCTGCCCGCTTTTCTGGCAAAACAACGGCAGGCACAATCGCCGGTAAACGTACGCCTGAGCGTAGGCGAATATGAACAGACGCTCGCACCGCATCTCAACGGCGCACGAGAGCGGCAAACCATCTTGCAAAACCGCCGTATGGTCGATCATTTACTGCAAACCGGCAAACGGTTTGCGGCACTGCCCAAAGAAGCCATGCGGGTCGAAACCGTGGTTTACCCGAAAGAAACGCATTCAGCCAGCGCTTTCTCCGCCCTGGCCGACGGCATCAAGCAGATTTTCGTTTACAATGCGGACTTGAACCCTGACTCTGCCAAAGCTGAATAAACACTATAAATTGCCATCCTCACGTATAAAACAACATTGAAAAACCATCCTCGATTAGGAGTCTTAAGTCATGAAATTTCGCTTTTCCGCCCTTTCATTATGCTTAACCGCTTTGGTTGCCTGCTCGCCGCAAAGCAACCAAAACACCAATCCTTCATCAGCACCGGCCTCAGGCGCATCGGCATCCGCTTCAGCGCCTGCCGCAGCACAGCCTACCGGAGAAACCGTGACCATCGAAACGGCTCGCGGCTCGGCTCAAGTGCCGAAAAACCCGCAGCGCATCGCCGTATATGATTTGGGGATGCTTGATACTTTGGATGCGCTGGGCGTGCATGTCGACGCCACTGTCGAAAAACTTCTTTTACCCAACTTGGAAGCGGCTCATAAAGACCGTGTGAAAGTTGGTACCTTATTCGACCCGAATTACGAAGCGCTCAATGCATTCAAGCCCGATTTAATCGTTATCGGTTCGCGCACGGCCAAGGCGTTCGACCAGCTTAATGCGATTGCACCGACCATCGAAATGACCGCCGACACAAAAAATATGCGCGTCAGCGCAGAATCGCGCATTGATGCGTTTGCTAAAGTTTTCGGCAAAGAAAAAGAAGCCGAGGCTTTGAAAGCAAAAATCGACGCAACCTTCAAAGAAGCGAAAGCCGCCGCAGAAGGCAAAGGCAAGGGTCTGGTTATTTTAGCCAATGCCGGCAAAGTATCCGCCTTCGGTCAGGATTCACGATTCGGTTGGATTCACAAAGATGTTGGCGTTCCTGTAGCGGATTCGACAATCAAAGAAGGCACTCACGGTCAGCCTGCTTCGTTTGAATACATCAAACAAGTCAATCCCGATTGGCTGTTTGTGCTCGACCGCAGCGCCGCCATCGGCCAAGGCGATGCCAGCACTGCAGCGCAAAAAGTGCTGGATAATCCTTTGGTAAGAGAAACCAATGCGTGGAAAAAAGGTCAGGTCGTTTACCTATTGCCGTCGAATTATCTGGCAGCCGGTGGTGCGCAACAATTAATTGATGCCACAACACAAGTCAGCGATGCGTTGAAAGCGGCCAAGTAATCACTGGTTAGCCGCAACTTGGCAATACGCAATAGCAACAAAAGGAAAGGAAAAGTAATGCCTGTCTGAAAAATAGAAAACGGCTTAACTCAGCCATACTATTTTTCAGACAGGCATTCTCCTTGACCCTATTCCCTATTCCCTATTACCCATTATGTTGAAAAAAGCCCTGTCTCTAAATTTAATCAGCGCCACTGTCGTTGCGTTTTTATTCGTTGTCAGCCTGTCGGTCGGCGTGGCGGATTTTTCATGGCGGCATGTGTTTGACTGGTCTGACGATATGCAGCTTCTCATGGTCAGCCGCCTGCCACGCACGCTCGCCATCGTGTTGACCGGCGCATCGCTCGGCGTGGCCGGCATGATTATGCAAATTCTGATGCGCAATCGTTTTGTCGAGCCTTCGATGGTCGGCGCCAGCCAAAGTGCCGCGCTCGGCCTGCTTTTAATGGCGGTTTTCTTCCCGGCCGCTGCGTTGATTACCAAAATGTCGGCCGCCGCGCTAGCTGCCGTTTTGGGCATGCTGCTTTTTCTAGCCTTAACCCGCAAACTGCCGCCCTCGGCACATTTGATGATTCCATTAATCGGCATCGTATTCGGCGGCGTAATTGAATCGGTGGCGGTGTTTATCGCCTATGAAGAAGACTTAATGCAACTTTTGGCCGTATGGCAGCAAGGAGAATTTTCCGGCGTATTGCTCGGGCGCTACGAATTATTATGGTTCGCCGGCATTCTGGCCTTGCTGGCCTATTTCATTGCCGACCAGCTCACCATCATCGGCCTCGGCGAAACCGTTGCTGTGAATCTGGGATTAAACCGTACAGTCATCCTCTGGGCCAGCCTGTTTATCGTGGCCTTGATTACCTCGCTGGTGGTGGTAACCGTTGGCAATATCCCGTTTATCGGCTTGGTCGTACCCAATATCGTTTCGCGCATGATGGGCGACAAACTGCGCACCAGCCTACCCTCGGTCGCGCTACTCGGTACGGCGCTGGTTTTATTGTGCGACATCATCGGGCGCGTCATCCGTTACCCTTTCGAGATTCCGGTTTCCACCATTTTCGGCATAACGGGTACGGCGCTGTTTTTGTATTTGCTGATGAAAGGGCCGAAACGTGCGTAAATCCTACACCTTCCGCCCCGTCTGGATATCTTTAACCCTGCTCGTCATCGCTTCGGTGCTCTTTCTTACCATTAATGCCAACGGGCAATGGAATTTCATCTTACCTTTGCGCGCAGGCAAGCTGGCTTCTCTGATTCTGGTTGCCTATGCCATCGGCGTTTCCACCCTGCTTTTTCAAACCATTACCAACAATCCCATTCTAACGCCATCGATTCTGGGGTTCGATTCTTTATATGTATTTCTGCAAACCTTGATGGTTGCGCTCATCGGCGGCCTCGGCTACACGCAGCTTTCTCCTTCATTGAAATTCGTCATCGCCTTAATCGCCATGGTTGCAGGCTCGCTTTTACTCTTTCAGATGCTGTTGCGACAAGGCGGTGGCGATTTGACACGTATGATTTTAATCGGCGTGATTTTCGGCATTTTTTTCCGCAGTCTTACCGGCCTGATGCAGCGCTTAATCGACCCCGAAGAATTTGCCATTGTTCAAGCCAACTCCTTCGCCACTTTCAATACGGTCAACCATGATCTGTTGAAAATCAGCGCCGTCATTATCGGCTTGAGCACCATTGCGATTTGGCGCCAGCGCTTCAAACTGGACGTTTACCTGCTCGGCCGCGACCAAGCCATCAACCTCGGCATCCGCTATCCAACCAATACTTTATGGATTCTCACGTGGATTGCCCTGCTGGTCGCCACATCCACCGCTCTGGTCGGCCCTGTCAGCTTTTTCGGCCTTTTAGTATGCGCACTGGCCAACCACTTCGCCCGCACCGTGCATCACAGCCTGCGCATTCCTCTAGTATCAACCATCGCCGCGCTGGTGCTGGTGGCAGGCCAACTTGTATTCGAGCATTTGTTAAATATGCAGGCCGTGCTGAGCGTGGTGGTTGAATTTGCAGGAGGATTGGTCTTCCTCTATTTAGTCTTGCGGAAAAAAGCATCATGATTAAAATTGAAAACGTCGGTTTCCGAATCGGCAACCAAACCATTTTAGATAACATCAGCCTTGAGATTCCTTCGGACGGCATTACCGCGCTTATCGGCCCCAACGGCGCCGGAAAATCCACCCTGTTTTCCTTTATGGCACGTTTGCAAACTTTGCAACAAGGCCGCATCAGCTATGACGGCATCAGCCTTGCCGATACGCCCAATGCCGAACTAGCCAAAAAAATCTCTATTCTCACGCAAGAAAACAATCTGCACAGCCGCATCAGCGTGCGCGATTTGCTGATGTTCGGCCGCTATCCCTACCACCAAGGCCGCCCACGCCAGGAAGATCAAGAAATCGTAGACAACGCGCTAATCGAATTCCAGCTGGAAGCGCTGGCCGACCGCTACCTAACCGAACTCTCCGGCGGCCAGCGCCAAAGAGCGATGATTGCCATGGTATTCTGCCAAAGCACCGATTATGTTTTACTCGACGAACCCTTGAATAATCTGGATATGTATCACGCCCGCAGCCTAATGCATCTACTGCGCCGGATAACGCACGAGCAACAACGCACCACCGTTGTGGTTTTGCACGACATCAACCAGGCCGCCGCTTACGCAGACCATATCATCGCCATGAAAAGCGGCCGCATCGTATTTGCCGGCTCGCCGAACGATGTGTTTACCACCGCCAATATTCGCGATTTATTTGAAATGGATGTCGACGTATTGGATTATCGCGGCAAAAAACTGGTGGTTCATCATATTTAATACTTCCAAAAAACACCCGAGCTGCTGCTACCATATACCGTTAATTGATTGAGCAAAATACCGATAATCCGATATGAAATACTTATCAATCGTTCTATCTTAAAATCAGTCAGGCTGTCTGAAAATCCCGAACAGCGTGATTATCCATTCGTAAAGAAAGAACCTTTATGAAACCCTTTACTTCCCTTCTAACCGCCGCCTTATTATCCGCCGCCAGCCTGAGCGCCTGCGGCGGATCGGAGAACCGTATGAGCATTCAAGAGCAGACTGAAAAGCGTTTCCAACTTAATCCGCACCCTACAAAAGCCTATCGCATTAAAATCAAAATCAATGATGCGCCCGGGCCTTTGAAACTGATGGGACAGCTAGAACTAGATTATGTAGCAAAAAATTGCACCTATGTCATCAACAACATTGAAGGTGTATCGACTGAGCCTCAAAAAGCTATTGAAGTTCCAATCAGCCAAGTTAGAGAATTTGAGTATGAAGCTATTGTCTATACAGATGCGATGCAAGATGAAGATTATTTTGGGCAAGGTGTTTGCCACTGGAGACCAGAAGGTTATGGCTTTGGATTTAAAGCGACAGGAAGTCCTATAGAAACTCGTTTTAGTTTTGGGGGAATTTTGACAGACTTAATTGAAAATAAAATATTAACTAAATATTATTGGAAAGGTGGCTATCCATATTATAGAAATGAAGATGGTTCAATATACGAAAGTAACACTATGGTCGACTCTGGCATACAATCTGAATCACTAAATAAATATTATACTGACCAACAACGTAAAAATTTATTCAATATAACTGTTACTCTTGAGGAAATGAAGTCATGACTACAAGACAACAAAATGCTCGCTTCCTATCAAAAGCCTTATTTATCGAACGGATTGATAATCAGGCTGTCTGAAAATCTCGAATAGCGTGATTATCCATTCGTAAAGAAAGAGCCTTTATGAAACCCTTTACTTCCCTTCTAACCGCAGTCTTATTATCCGCCGCCAGCCTGAGCGCCTGCGGCGGGTCGGAGAACCGTATGAGTATTCAAGAGCAAACTGAAAAGCGTTTCCAACTCAATCCCCACCCTACAAAAGCCTATCGCATTAAAATTAAAATCAATGATGCGCCCGGGCCTTTGAAACTAATGGGAGATATGGATGTAGGTTATTTAGCTGATAATTGTTCATACATAATTAATAAATTGGAGGGAGCAACTGCAAAACCAGAGAAAGACCTACAAACTAAAATTCAGCAAATTGGACAGAATGAATATGAAACTGTTATTTTTCTGGATGCGATTCAGGATGAAGACTATTTTGGTAATGGAGTATGCCATTGGAAGCCTTATGGTTTTTCTACTTTATTTAAAGCAACAGGAAAATTGGAAGAAACTGGATTTAGTATTGGAGATATTATAGAAAATTTGATTGAAAAAAGAACAATAACTAAGTATTACTGGAAGGGTGGGTATCCATATTATAAAAATGATGATGGCTCTATATATGATAATAGCATAACTGATGATGGTGTTCTGCAACAGTCTCTAAATATGTACACCGATGAGCAACGTAAAAATTTATTTAACGTTATTATCAGCATAGAGGAAATAAAATAATGACCGAATTAACCAAACAGCAATATGCAGACTTATCTGATGATGTTTATAAAACACGAACTGTTACTAAAGGCCATAGTAAAATTAATATTAATGGGAATAATTATAAGGTTTTAGCTATCAGCGAGCCATCTAAAACTGGTTATTATGGTGCAGTTTATCAAGATGTTGCAACGTCCACTATTCTTGCAGTCCATCGTGGAACAGATTCGCTTAAAGATGGCATAATTGATTTAAAAATGGTATTTAAACAGGTCAATGACCAAACAGCAGAGGCAACTCAACTAACAATAAGAGCGTTAGAGTTAGCAACGGAATTCCATAAAAGATTTCCTCAAAAGCCCAAACCCAAAGTAGAACAAACCGGTCATTCACTAGGCGGTTCTCATACCGAAATACAGGTTCATCTTTTTGAAGAAAAAGGGATTTTGATGGAAGGGGTAACCTTTAACGGTTACGGAGCGGCAGGCCTTCACGGCGTTCCCGAAAAAGACAATGGTCGATTAACGGCTTATGTGAAGGCTTCCGATGTAGTATCCGCTGCAAACCCCCATTACGGCAGAGTGGTGGTGTTGGCTACAGAGAAAGACCTCGCTCCGTTGAAAGCATACGGCTATAACAATGAGCGCGATACTCCGACACCTACGGCAATCAGCGCCAGCTTGACCAATACATTGCCAGCCCACGGGATAAAAAATTTTACCGGCTCCGATTCAATCCTATCCCGACTCAACTACCGTCATGCCCGCTCACTGGCGGACGATAATGAAAAGATGATTCAAGATTTTCGCAGTGATATAAAAGCCCTCAAAAACGGCCTCTCTCATGGCGTTAATGAAGCCAATAAAGCTTACGACATCATGCGCTCTATCCCCACTTCTTCTGAAATATTTATGCGGGAAATCCAGAAAAGCGTTATTCCGCCATTAATGGAAAATAACACCCAAACCGCCCCTGCATTGGGTCTTACTGATATGCCTGAAAAGGCACGGCAACTTTACGAAGAGTGTAAGACGCATCTAGTTGGTTTTTATAACAAACATGGCATTGCTTATAACGAAGCCGATGCGGATAAAACGGCGGCAGCAATCGGTGTTGCCGCTTATCGGGAACGCGTTCCTCATGTGCAATCGCTCCATATCAGGGAAGACGGTCTGCTTTCCGTAGGGCATTTAACACCCCAAGGTGTTTTGAGCTATGCTTCTTTAGATTCTGCCCAAGCGGCTGCAACGCCCATAGGAGAAAGCGTAGCTCAGTCTCGGCAGGCAGAGCAGGAATTGGCTCAAAAGGCGCAACAACGTGAAATGGCACTGGCCGAATACCATTCGCAATCGCGCGGGAGAAGTATTTCCTAGATTGGTGAAAGTGTTAGGAAAGCCTGTCTGAAATCTTTCAGACAGGCTTTTTGTTTTAATACCATAAGATTAAAACAGGTTATCCATAACTTCGCGTTGCTGACGCGGCTGGGCAGCGGGTGCTGCCGGTTTGGCAGGAACGGGGCGTTCAGCAGGGGCGATATGTGCGGCAGGTTCCCGAGAACGGTGAATCGGCTCCACGGGCGTTTCTTGTTGCGGTGCAACCCGCGCCGGTGCTGCGGCAGGCTCGCTATTCTCTTGCGGCTCGGTATTTTTCTTCGGCTGCGCTTGCGGCTTGGCAGCGGGGCGGCGTGCCTGCTGCGAATTATCGTTACCGCTTTGCGATTTGGCTCCGGCTTCTTCCGGCTGGCTGGCTCGTGCTTCTGCGTTTTCTTTATCTTCTTTATTGTTATTCGCGTCTTGTTCTTGGCTTTCATCTTCAACAGGCTTGGGCGCTTGCGAGGCGGCATCAACGGTTACCACTATACTTTTCCCGCCGTTGGGCGACAATAATTCGACTTTTGGTGCTGATGAAGGCTCGGCTTTCTGATCAAGATTGACCGACTCTTTGGTGGCAGGGCTCATCATATAGGCCACTTTGCCGACAAGTGCAAATACGATTAGCGCAACAATCAGCAGCGCGATGGCCAACAGTTTGCCGGGAGTCAGCTTGAAGCCGTTTTTTTGAGTGTTCATTTTTTTCTCATTTTATATGGAACTACCGCCGTATAGACACGGCGGTTTGCTATTTCGGCTCTAGGCGCCGCGGTTTTCAGACAGGCAGTGCATCGGCGTTGATGCGGGAAAATGCAAGCATGCAATCCGCCGATACGGGTGCCTTCATACATTAAGGTTTCTGATAGGTTTGGTAAAGCGTAACCACTTTCTGAACACCGGAAGTCGTGCTGACTTTCTGGGTAACGGCCGCTTGCTCTTCCGGCGTGAGGATGCCCATCACATAGGTAACGCCGTTGTAAGTAACGATTTTCACGCGGCCGGGGTAAACGCCCTGAATGCCCAGAAGGGTGGTGCGCACTTTAGTGGTGCCCCATGTATCCGCGCTCACGTCGCCAAACGTACGGCCGGGCGAAGCAACGTCGATGTAGTTATACACCGCCTGAACGGATTGCTCCGAGCGTGCAATCTGCTCGACAAATTGTTTTTCCTGCTCCCCTGCCACCTGACCGAGCAGCAAGACGTGGCGGTTATAGCTGACAACGGAAATACGGGGGGTATAGCCTGTTGTCTGATTATTATTTTGCAGATAAGAGAGCGCGGTATTTCGGATGCGCAATTCCATCACTTGATCGTCGGCCTGTGCGCCGGTGCTGCGACGGTCAAGGCCAGACTCGGCGCCGACGGCGGCGCCGCCCACCAATGCGGCAACACAGCCGCTGAGGCCGGAAGTCAACACAGCAGCCAGCAATAGGGTTTTGACGGTTTTTTTCATGCAGGGTTCCTTAAAAGTGGCAATCCGGTTGCGGCTGCATACCGGTTTCTTAAAGATACGGTATTTTAACGGTTTATATGCCGTTTGGCACGTTTTACCGCAAACGCTCTGCCGGCTCATCAGCGGCAAACCGTTATTTCATCAGCTCTTGTTAGGCTTTCAGGCAGGCATTCCTTCCAGCAGCATGGTATCGATGGCATCGCATAAGGCATGTATCAGCAGGATGTGGATTTCCTGAATACGGGCGGTACGCGGATGCGGCACGTTGAGCAGAATATCGCTGTCTTTAAGCATACCGGCGATTTTTCCGCCGTCGCGACCGGTAAAGGCAATCACATGCATGTCGCGCTCGTGCGCCGCCTTAATGGCTTCGATAATGTTGCCGGAATTGCCGGAAGTGGAAATGCCGATCAGCACGTCGCCCGCCCTGCCCAAAGCGCGCACTTGTTTGCTGAAAACATGTTCGAAGCCGTAATCGTTGCCGATGGCGGTTAATGCCGAAGTGTCGGTGGTCAACGCCACGGCGGCCAGTTCCATTCGTTCTTTTTCAAAGCGGCCGGTCATTTCGGCGGCAAAGTGCTGGGCGTCGGCAGCCGAACCACCGTTGCCGCAAGCGAGAATTTTACCGTCGTTCATCAGGCAGTTGATCATCAGCAAAGCGGCTTCGGAGGTCGGGCCGGACAATACGTCGGCCGCCTGCTGTTTGGCTGCAATGCTTTCTTCAAAATGCGCGGTAACGCGCTCTTGCAATGTTGTCATGTAAATTAACCTGTGATGTTTTGAATCCAAACCGGCGCCATGTCGCCTTCAATCAATACTGCATCCAGACGGCACGGCATATTGCCTGTTGTTTGCGTTTGCAAATAATGCTCGACGCTGCGGGTCAGCTTGGCGAGCTTGGCCTGCGTAATGCTGGCGACCGCGCCGCCGTATGCGCCGTTTTTACGGTATTTGACCTCTACAAACAGCAATATCTTACCTTGTTTGACAATTAAATCAATCTCGCCGAACGCACAATGCCAGTTTCTCGCCACCAACTTGCAGCCCTGCGCTTGTAAAAACGCCAATGCCGCATCCTCGCCCGCCGCGCCTGTTTTATGGTTTAAGCGCATAATCCGATTCGCCCGTATAATGTGGTTTTACTTTTCAGACAGGCATTTCTTATGATGCAGAAACATTACCAAAAAGCCTGCGAAAGCGTGGAAAAGCAAACATTATACGTTGTTGCCACGCCCATCGGCAATTTGGCCGATATTACATTGCGTGCGCTGGCCGTGCTTTCCCATGTCGATATTATTTGCGCGGAAGACACCCGCGTTACCGCACAGCTGCTCAACGCCTACGGCATCTCGGGCAAACTGTTGAGCGTGCGCGAGCACAACGAGCGGCAAATGGCCGACAAAATCATCGGCTGCCTGGCCGAAGGCAAAAGCGTGGCTCAGGTTTCCGACGCTGGTACGCCTGCCGTCTGCGATCCCGGTGCCCGGCTGGCCATGCTGGTTCGCGCCGCGGGGTACAAAGTGGTGCCGATATCGGGCGCCAGCGCGGTGATGGCGGCTTTAAGCGTAGCGGGTGTTACACAGCCGGATTTCTATTTTCACGGTTTTCTGCCGCATAAATCCGGCGAACGGCGCAAACTATTCGCTGATTGGGCACAGCATGACTATCCCGTTGTAATGTTTGAAACGCCGCACCGCATCGAGGCCGCGCTAAACGAAATGGCCGAAACCTTCCCCGACCGCCGCATCACGCTGGCACGCGAAATCTCGAAAACCTTCGAAACCTTTTTAAGCGCTACGGTAACGGAAATCTGCCAAATAATGCGTGAAGACGGCAATCAAAGCCGGGGCGAGATGGTGCTTATCTTGCACCCGCAGGAAAAAACGCACACAACAACATTGCCGGAAGCAGCACAAAACATCATGGCCGTTCTGGCAGCGGAACTGCCCACCAAACAAGCAGCCGAGTTGACCGCCAAAATTACCGGAGAAAATAAAAAAGCGCTGTATGATTTGGCGCTAACGTGGAAGAATCAGAATGATTAACGGCAAACCGAACAACCTCGGCCTACGTCAACCAACCCAAATTTTCCTCCAGCATCTTCAACAGCATTGCCCAAAACGTTTTCAGACAGGCATATGCCTGTCTGAAAAAGATTAAGCGCCCGTTTGATATATCTTTTTCTTATCAGGCCTAACCATCAGAAACACCGCCAGCGCCGTTAACGCACCGAGCGTGTCGGCCAGAATGTCTTTCTGCGCATCCCAGATATCGCCTTGAGAGCCGAGAAACTCAATCCCCGCACTGCCTCCTTCTCGCACCGCATATTGCCACTCGATTAATTCGTAGGAAGCCGCCACGCTCATAATAAAAAACAGCGCGAAAAAAACTGCCACGCCCAAACCGCATAAACGGCGGCGCAGCAGCCATTCGGCCATCGGGTAACTGTAAAAACCGATGATGTAATGAGCTACCCTGTCGAAATGGTTACGCTCTTCGCCCAGCAGCGGTGCCAGCCAACGGTTGGCCCAAGCAAAAGGCACGTCGGCAAACGTATAATGCGCGCCAATGAAATGCAGCAGCATCCACAAGCTCATCAGAAAATAGGCCAGATTACTGAAACGGAACAGACGGTAAGTTAAAACCAACGCGCCGAATACAGAAAAAATCGGAATCACTTCGGCATACCAGACCGCACAATCCGACGGATTAATGCCCGACCACACCGCCACCGCCGCAATCACAACAGCCAGCGCCAAAGGGAAAAGATGCGACGGTTTCGCCATAAATGAGCTTCCTCTTGCTGAACACCAAAATTAAATAACTCAGCCTAGCAACAGCAAGGCTTTTTGATAGGCCGATTAACGGTATAGATCGTGTTGCCGGATGTATTGCGCCACTTCGCGGCAAACCAAACCTTCTATGTCCTGCCCTGCCTTAACCTTAGCCCGAATGTCGGTAGCACTTATCTCGCTTAACGGTGCTTGCAGCAAATGCAAACTACCCGCCTGCAAAGCCTCGCCTATCCAAGCATGCAGCGCTTGTGGCGCCCGATTAAGCGTATCGCCCGAACGTGCGGCAACCGCAATATCGGCCAGACGCACCAACGATGGCCAGCGGTGCCATGTGTGCAAATTCATTAGGCTATCCATGCCCATCAGCCAATAGAGCTTGGCTTGCGGAAATTGTTGGCGAAAAATCTGCAAAGTATCGAAAGTGTAAGTAGGCCCGTCACGCACCATATCGCAATCGCTGGCCGCAAACCGCTCATCCTCCGCCACCGCCAATTCCGTCATGGCCAAACGTTGTTGGGCCGGCGTATGCGACGGTGCTTTGTGATACGGATCTCCGGCGGGGAGAAACACCACGGTCTCCAATTCCAATTCATCGGCAAACGCACGGGCAATGTGTATATGGCCGTTGTGTATCGGATCAAAAGTACCGCCGAACAAACCGAGCTTTTTCATTATCGTTTTCCTGCATCAACGTTTCAGACAGGCATTATAGCCAAGCGAAAGGCTTTTTAATACAACCTTCCTCTGATGGCTTTCCCCGCCGGCAGAAGAACATTGTCACTCGAGCATAGAAAAATGCTTGAAAGATTACGTCTCAAAAACCAATGCCTCGCTCTCCGAAACGCGGCAAACACGCATTAGTCTGGCATCAAAATGCCATTATTTTAAAACCGGCAATCAGCCGGAATGATTGAAAAGCCTGCCTGAAAAAATATCAGACAGGCTTTTCCTTTAAACCAAACAAACCCCGCAGCAACCTAACAAACGAATCTCGTATGCAAAAGCCACTTCGCATCAGGCCAGATCACCGAAACGGCGCCGGAAATACACCAAAGCGGCCGACTGTTCCAATTCTTGCCGATGCACCCGTATTTCTTCGATTTCCACGAAAAACACTTCGTGCGTACCGATGGTTTGATGTTGCGTGATTTTACCGTGCAGGTGCGCCAGCGCGCCTTCCACTTGCAACTGCCCAGTGCCGCCTCGATGCCAGATATGGTATTCAAACCGCTCCTCCGGCGAAAGGCGGGTAATGCCGGCAAAGTGCTCGGCCACATCTTGTTGCTCCGCGGCCAACACGTTGATGCACAAGCGCCCGTTTTCCAGCAAAATCGGCATAATCTTCGCTTGCCGGTTGATGCAGAGCAGTATGGTCGGCGGCGTATCGGTAACCGATGAAACTGCGGTCATGGTTATGCCGTAGCGACCGGCAGTGCCATCGGTGGTAATCACATGCACACCGGCGGCACACACCGACATCGCGCTGCGAAAATCTTGCGTTAACTCAGGCGCCTGCGCGTTGGAATTAGCCGTCATTTTGTACCAATGTTTTGAGTTCTCCGAGCAAACTTTGTAATTGTTGCAGTTTTTCAAACGACATGGCGGCTTCGATTTTATCGTAGCGTTCGTCTACTTTAACTTTAGTCGCATGATAAAGTTGATTGCCCGCATCGGTGAGTTTTAGAAATACGCGGCGCTGGTCGTTGGAAGGTTTCAGACGGAAAACCAATCCGACCTTTTCCAAACGGGTTAGGATACCAGTCAGGCTGGGGCGCAGGATACAGGCCTGTTCGGCCAGATCTTGGAAATCCAAGGTGCCCTGTTCGGCCAACAAGCGGATAATACGCCATTGCTGGTCGGTAATGCCTGCGGCATTTAAAATCGGTCGGAATTGGGTCATCAAAGCTTCGCGCGCCTGAACCAGGCTGATGTTGATAGACGCTTGTTTTGACGAAGTGTTCATTATCCGGCTCCTTATTCATTACTCGATCAAAATGGTTAAGACAAAAATCAAGATTCACAGCCCTTAAAATGTTTCAACTATCCGATCCGAAGCGTTCCGAATATGTAAACTATGTCTGCCGTTTCAGATTGAAACACTTTACAGACTGTATCCAATACTCCCTTCCGGGAGATTCATAAGATATTAATAAAATTATAAACCTAATCATGCCGCAAAGCGATTACATCGTGCAAAATCTTTTCAGACAGGCATTCTATAGCCGATAAGCTTAAGAATGCCTGTCTGAAAATCAAGCCGTGCGTTTTAATGTGAATTTAATCGCCATTTAATTGCGAACCGGTGTGCATTTCCTCCAACCAAAAGCTCAACGGATGAGCCGCATCAAGCAATCCGAAACGCCGGCAGCAATCCAAAGTCGCCACCATGGCATCGTTCATAAACAGACCCTCCGCCATCGCTCCGGCCAAATCATCGATCCCCATCAGGCTGAACTCAGCCACCTCACCATCTTGATTTTCAGGCACCACACCTTCCGGCAACCACACATCAAAAATATGCAACCACTCGCGGTGCAGTCCGCGCGACACGCTGCGCAAACTGAGCAATCGGCTGCGGCAGGCAAGGCCGGCCAGCAAAGCTTCCGGCAAGCCCGCCTCTTCCCAGCCTTCACGCACCATCGCTTTTTCGATTGATTCTCCGCTGGCCACGCCGCCGCCCACCACATTATCCAACTTATCCGGATCAACCGCCTTAAACGGGCTGCGGCGCCCGATCCAAAAACCCGTCTCGCCATTGCATTCGGCCATGCCGTTGATATGCACCGCATTACTGAGCAAGCCCAAAGGGCGGAACGCAGAGCGCTCCAAAGCAAACAAAACCTTACCCGACGCATCGCACACATCGAATTTCTCATTACGCCAACCGTGAAACTCGCCCCGCTCATGCCAATCTTGCGTAAGCGTCTGCAAGGCATCGCCCATCGTCAACCAATCTTGGCTCAGCAAATTCAACGAATCGGCAAGCACTTCCGCTTCACCTTGCCAATCGCGCACCAACAGGCCGCGCCAGCGTTCGTTGATAAAACCGAACGGCAGCCCGTTAAACAGTAAACGCTGCCATAACGCACCATCGAAAACAAATCTATCCTTAATCTGCCGCAAAAAAGCATCTTGCTCGGCAGCCGTAAATTTTCGGGGGAAAAGAATCTTCTGATTCATATCTCAATTCTTTAAAATTCTATCGGATGATTATAGAGCGATTGTAGCAAACAGCCTGTTCGGAATCATACCCAATCAAACAAGCGGTATGAATCTCCGTAAAAAAGCCCGGCTAAGCATTTTCAGACAGGCATTTCATCATTCCGATAGCAAGTTAACAAACTTGCTTTTCGGCATAGCCACCATCAACTCGTTCCGTCTTTCAGCCTAACCCCGCCTCATTACTTTTAAATATTCGCGCCATGTAACGCTTTTTGTTATCCTTATAAGGTCTTCCTAGCCAATCCAAAGGATAAAACCATGACTTCCACCCGTAGCGATATCATCATTGTCGGCGCAGGCCCGGCCGGATTGAGTTTTGCCCGAACCTTGGCCGGCAGCGGTTTGCGCCTGACCATAGTCGAAAAAAGCCCGCTGCCCAGCATCCAAGACCCGGCTTACGACGGCCGCGAAATCGCGCTGACCCATCTGTCAAAGGAAATCATGGAAAAACTCGGCATTTGGCAACGCATTCCCGCCGAAGCGATCTACCGACTGAAAGATGCCAAAGTATGGAACGGCGATTCGGCCTACCAACTTTACTTCCCCCAACCTTCGCAAGCGCGCGGCGGCAAAACCGACCGTTTGGGCAACCTGGTTTCCAACCATCATATCCGCAAAGCCGCCTACGAAGCTGTAGCCGAGCAAGATAACACAGAAATTCTATGTAGCACAGGCGTAAAAGAAGCACAAACAAATGAAACGGAAGCCAGCGTTGTGCTGGACAACGGTCAAACCCTGACCGCTCCGCTCCTCATCGCCGCCGACAGCCGTTTCTCACAAACCCGCCGTCAACTCGGCATCGCCGCCGATATGCACGACTTCGGCCGCAGCGTCATCGTGTGCCGCTTCAAACACGAACAATCCAACGGCCACACCGCCGTAGAATATTTCCAATACGGCCGAACGCTGGCCTTGTTGCCGCTGGAAGAACATCTGACCAACTGCGTCATCACCATAGACAACGACCGCGCAGCGGAAATCTTATCCCTCTCACCCGAAGCCTTCGCCGCCAGTATAGAAGCACAACTCAAAGGCAAACTCGGCAAAATGGAAGTGGCCGGCACCACCCACACCTACCCGCTGGTCGGCGTGCACGCCAATAAATTCCATACCGTACGCGCCGCACTCATTGGCGACGCCGCAGTCGGCATGCATCCCGTTACCGCACACGGTTTCAACCTTGGGCTGGAAAGCGCCGATATCCTCGGCAAACTGGTGCTCGAAGCAGCACAAAAAGGGCAAGACATCGGTTCTACAGCCCTGCTGGAACGGTATAACGCCAAACACCAGCTCAACACACGCCCGCTTTACCACGGCACCAACGCAATGGTTCGCCTGTTTACCAACGAAACCCCACCTGCCAAATTATTGCGCGGTTTTGTTTTGCGCGTCAGCAACAATCTGCCACCACTGAAAAAACTGATTACCCGTCAGCTGACCGGCTGAGCATTTAAACCCGACAGCAAACAAATGCCTGTCTGAACTCTTAAATAGAATTCAGACAGGCATTTGTCTCTTCAAGGTTAATTCATTTTAACCGGCAGCTTGCATCGGGAAAAAATCGCCGAAATAAGATTGATCGGCAGAACCATCACTGCTCATGATATCCCAAGTCATATTAGCACCTTGAACATCATTGGCAGAAACATCCCAAGCATCAATATTCGACTCTGTTTGAGCGGCTTCTTGATTTGAGTTTGGATATGTATTATTCATATATAACTTCCTTTCTTTAAATTATGGTTTTTGCATCATAGCCTGATAGGCAAAGCGGATAAGACCACCGTAAATGGAATAATTACTATACCAACAAACTACTTTCTGCAAAATCACATTTTTGATAATTTTTAGTTAAGATTTATCATTAATGTGATTGTTTTCATAATCTGCACTTTATATTAGTGCTATGAGATATTGACCTCGCGCCGCCCAAACAGTTCAATAGCTAATATTCTGCCGTTTACCCATCAAACATAATATTTTGTGTGGATTGTGTTGCTTTTTAACAAAACCCTTTAGCTCGACCCAATTTATCTCGATTAAAGCATCAGATAAAACTACATCAAACAACATGGTTTTACTTTTGTTTACCCGAAACCTTCAAACAATAATGCATAAATCCGATTTTATATGCTATTTAATTAATCATATAGCATAGAAAGGCGCCTTATCTATAAAATATAACAAACAAAATAAAGCAGAACAGGATACTATTCCTGTTCTGCTTTTATATCTCAAAATAATTATGGGCGCCGCTTGGCTGCTTTCTTATGCACCGATTTAACGGCCGGGCAAAGGCGTGCCAAGGTGGCCTGCTGCGCAGCTGCATCGTTGGTATAAGGCGTAATGTGCATTTTCGTGCCTTTATCCGCCGCCACATAAACGGTTTGTCCGCGTGTATTGGTAACGCCGTGATATTGGTAAGGCTTTGCGGCGCATACATTCAGCGTATAAGCCACGCCGCTTAACGGGCGGCCGTTGTCGTTAAGATTCAGCCAGGTGCCGCTGTTGCCGCGCCCGATGCGTTCCAGCAATATGAAACCGTCTTCCGGCACGGGGCTTTCAAACACGAATACCGGTGTCAACCCGTTGGCATCGGTAGTGCCGAAATACATGCCGTCTGCACCGTTGGCAAACGGCAATCTTCCTGCACGGTGCGCCAATACAAACGGCTTATTCGCCGCCATACGGGTGGTATTCGGCTCGAACAATACGAAACGGTAACCGGTATTGCCCTTACCCACTTGCTGCGCACCTTGCACATCTTTCATAAAGCCGAACGGCGGAATACTTTGCGGCTGTTGCGGTGCGGCTGGCTGCGGTGTCGCAGGCTTAGGCGGTTGTTTGGTACTGTTACAGGCAGCGAGCAATAATGCGGCAGTCAGGATTAAGGCACTTTTTTTCACGTTTTCTTCCTCATTGGTTACTATTGCATTAATATAAAATCGGATTATAACATGCAAAAATAATAAAAGCCTGTCTGAAAGCGATTCAGACAGGCTTTTTGCCTACCGTGAAAATATCGGGCTATAAGCCTAAATCCCGCCACATTGCGTCTACTTTAGCGACGACAGCCGCATCCTTCTCGATCACTCTGCCCCATTCGCGGCTGGTTTCGCCTGGCCATTTGTTGGTGGCATCCAAGCCCATTTTGCCGCCCAAGCCACTGACCGGGCTGGCAAAATCCAGGTAATCAATCGGCGTATTGTCAACTAGAACGGTATCGCGCACCGGATCCATGCGCGTCGTTACCGCCCAAATCACCTCTTTCCAATCGCGTGCGTTAACATCGTCGTCAACCACAATGATGAACTTGGTATACATAAACTGACGCAGAAACGACCAGCAGCCCATCATCACGCGTTTAGCATGCCCGGCATACTGTTTTTTGATGCTGACCACGGCCATGCGGTAAGAACAGCCTTCAGGCGGTAGATAAAAATCGGTGATTTCCGGAAACTGTTTTTGCAGCAGGGGCACAAATACTTCGTTCAGGGCAACACCGAGCACTGCCGGCTCGTCGGGCGGTTTGCCGGTATAAGTGCTGTGGTAAATCGGATTTTCGCGCATCGTGATGCGTTCCACCGTGAATACGGGAAAATAATCCTGCTCGTTGTAATAACCCGTATGATCGCCGTAAGGCCCTTCCAGTGCGGTTTCATTCGGGTGAATCACGCCTTCCAACACGATTTCGGCACGGGCAGGCACTTGCAAGTCGTTGCCGATACATTTCACGAGCTCAGTACGCGAACCGCGCAATAAGCCGGCAAACTGATATTCGCTCAAAGTATCGGGCACCGGCGTTACCGCACCCAAAATCGTCGCCGGATCGCACCCCAGAACCACCGCCACCGGATAAGGCGTATCCGGATTTTGCCGTCTGAACGCTTGGTAGTCGAGCGCACCGCCCCGATGCGCCAACCAGCGCATAATCAGCTTGTTTTTACCAATCACTTGTTGGCGATAAATACCTAAATTTTGGCGCTTCTTATGCGGGCCGCGCGTGACGGTCAGGCCCCAAGTGACCAACGGTGCCACGTCTTCCGGCCAACAATGCTGAATCGGCAGTTTATTTAAATCCACTGCATCGCCTTCCCAAACTATCTCTTGGCACGGCGCGTTTTTTACCACATGAGGCGCCATGCTCCAGATGTCTTTTAACAATGGCAACTTTGAAAACGCGTCTTTGATGCCTTTGGGCGGCTCCGGCTCTTTCAGATAGGCTAAGGTCTGACCGATTTCGCGCAGTTTATCCACGCTGTCCTCTCCCATGCCCAAAGCCACTCTTTCGGGCGTGCCAAACAAATTGGCCAGCACCGGAAAATCATAAGCGCTGCCATCTTGCCGCACCGCACGTTCGAACAACAAAGCAGGCCCTTCCGCGCGCAAGACGCGGTCGGCGATTTCAGTCATTTCCAGATAAGGCGAAACGGGCGCCGCAATGCGCTTGAGTTTGCCCTGTTGCGCCAACATGGCAATAAATTCTCTTAAATCCTTATATTTCATCTTGATAGCCTATCAATAAGCCTGTCTGAAAGCCATTTTTCAGACAGGCTTCATTCAAATTAAACCAACCCGACCATCCGTTCCGCCTCGCCGAGTAGTAAAGCCGGCATGCTGCCGCTCCAGCCAACTTGTGATTTCGCTACATTATAATGAATTTATACTTCAAATGCCTGTCTGAAAAAATGTGTGCTTTCAGACAGGCATCCGCATTATCCGACGCCTTATCCAAAATACGGCACATTCCTGCCAACGCCCAACCAAACCGAAACAAACACGTTATAATATCCATCCATTACAAACAGTATAACCGGAGGCCATAAATGTCCCAATCCACACACATCCTCTGCCGGGAAATGAGCCTGCTCGCATTCAACCGCCGCGTCTTGGCTCAGGCACAAGACGAGCGCGTGCCGTTGCTGGAACGTTTACGCTATTTGTGCATTGTTTCCTCGAATCTCGACGAATTTTTTGAAGTCCGCATAGCCTATCTGAAGCGCGAGCAAAAAGCCCGTCCCGGTTTGCTGCTCGACAGCGGTTTAACGCCAGACGAAACCATCGCGGCTACCACGCAAGAAGCTCACGCCATCATCCGCGAACAATATCAGGTTTTAAACGACGAGCTCTTGCCCGCCCTACGGGAAGAAGGCATTTCCTTTTACCGCCGCCGCGAATGGAACGCCGAGCAACGCGCATGGATTGAAGACTACTTCGACCGCGAATTGCTGCCCATTCTCACCCCCATCGGCCTCGATCCCTCGCACCCGTTTCCCCGCCCGCTCAACAAATCACTCAATTTCGCGGTAGAGCTGGAAGGCACCGATGCTTTCGGTCGCGCATCGAATATGGCCATCGTACAAGCCCCGCGCATCCTACCGCGCGTAGTGCGCATGCCTGATGCGGTTGCCGGCAAAGGCATCGGCCTCGTATTCCTCTCATCCATTTTGCACGAATATGTACACAAACTGTTCCGCGGCATGACCGTCAAAGGCTGCTATCAATACCGTCTGACCCGCGACAGCGATTTAACGGTAGACGAAAGCGATTTGAAAAACCTGCGCAAAGCCATTCAAAACGAATTGCGCGACCGCGAATACGGCGACGGCGTGCGGCTGGAAGTCGCCAACAACTGCCCCGACCACATCAGCGCCTTCCTACTCGACCAATTCAAACTGACCCAAAACGAGCTTTACCAAGTGCAAGGGCCGGTCAACCTCGTCCGCCTGATGGCCGTACCGGATATGATCGACCGCCCCGATTTGAAATTTGCCTCCAAAACCCCCGTTTTGCCCAAACGCTTAGGCAAAGGAAAACCGGTTATCAACGCCATTCGTAAAAAAGACATTCTGCTGCACCACCCATATCAATCGTTCGAGCCGGTCGTGCAATTCATCCGACAGGCCGCGCAAGACCCGGAAGTGGTTGCCATCAAAATGACCATCTACCGCACCGGCAGTAATTCCGAGCTGGCCGACGCTTTGCTGACCGCCGCGCTGGCCGGCAAACAAGTAACCGTGGTGGTCGAACTGATGGCGCGTTTCGACGAAGCCAATAACGTCAGCTGGGCAAGCAAGCTGGAAGAAGCCGGCGCACAAGTGGTATACGGCGTATTCGGTTACAAAGTGCACGCCAAAATGGCACTGGTCATCCGCCGCGAAGACGGCCGGCTCAAACGCTACGCCCACGTCGGCACCGGCAACTACCACCAAGGCACCTCTCGCATCTACACCGACTTCGGCCTGTTAACCGCCGATGAAGACATCACTGCCGACATGAACACCTTGTTTATGGAAATCACCGGCCTCGGCCAACCCACCCGCTTGAAAAAGCTCTACCAAAGCCCGTTTACCCTGCACGAGCTGATTATGCGGAGCATCAATCAAGAAGCCCAAAACGCCCTTGCCGGCCGGCCGGCCGCCATCAAAGCCAAGATGAACGCCCTAGTCGAACCGACCATCATCGAAGCACTTTACGAAGCATCGAAAGCAGGCGTGCAAATCGATTTAATCGTACGCGGCCCCTGCGCCCTGCGCCCGCAAGTGAAAGGCCTGTCTGAAAACATCCGCGTCCGTTCCATCATCGGCCGCCAGCTCGAACATTCGCGCGTTTACTATTTCTACAACAACGGCGCGGAAAACACCTACATCGCCAGCGCCGACTGGATGGGCCGCAACTTCTTCCGCCGCATCGAAACCTGCACGCCCATCGATGATCCGGAATTCAAAGCCCGCATCATCCGCGAAGGTTTGACACTCGCCTTGGCCGACAACCAAAAAGCTTGGGAAATGCACGGCGACGGCAGCTATACCCGCGTTATTCCTCCGGAAGGCGAAAAGCCGGTCAACCTGCAGGAAGACCTGTGGGAAGAATACGGCAACGACCATTGAGTCATAAAAGCGCAGCATAAAAAGCCTGTCTGAAAACATTTTCAGACAGGCTTTTCTCTATTCTTAACAATCCTCCCTCTCCAACAGCCACGCCGCAACATTCGCCCACAAATTCCCACCAACCGATAACCTCTCCAACAACAGGATTTACCCAAGCACCCGCCACATTAACCAAACCTGCCGCTATGATGCCGCCCGTTGTACCACACCAACCTCTTGTCAAAACAAAAAGGAAAACTCAACATGAATAAAAACGCCGCCGGCGCCATCGTTATCGGTATCGCCCTCCTATCTCTTGCCGCATGCAGCACTTCCGGCAAACGGCACGACCATTATTCAGAAAAAGGCCGCGACCAAGCCCCGCCGCCGCACCAAGTCGCCGCTCGCCCCGACCTTCTGCCGCCCGGTTTTGAAAAACTCAACCTGAGCGACGCACAAAAAACCGAAATCCGCCGCATTATGGAAGCCAACCGCCCAAACAACGGCGCTCGCCCAGAAGAAAACATGCACCCCGACCGCCAAACCGAACGCACGGCCGAACAAGCCCTGTTGCAAAACAAAACCTTCGACGAAGCCGCCGCCCGCGAGTTGATTGCACGCCAAGAGCAAGCCTCGGCCGCACACCGCCAACAACATGCCGACGCACAATTACAACGCCTGAAAACACAACATGCCGTTTTTCAAGTACTCACGCCCGAACAACAGCAAAAATGGCTGGCAGAGCAACAACGCCGCCCCGACCGCCGAAAAGGCCACGGCGAAGGCCCCGACAACCGCCGCAACATGCCGCCACGCCCTCTTGCCCGATAACCATCCGGCTTAACCCGCAAAGCCTGTCTGAAACCTTTTTCAGACAGGCTTTCTTTCTGCGCGGCAAACATCCATATATGCTGCGGAAATTTTCAGCTATAATTTGAAAACGTAGTGAAATGAATCAGGTAAACGCCATCGTGTGTTTATCATCACATCAACATCCGCTACACCATAAAAACCGGTTTCAGACAGGCATTTAAAATAGCCGCTTGAAACACCAACAAGGAATCCGCAAACATGATTGGCGTTATCATCATTACCCACCAATCCCTCGATGATGCCTACCACACGCTGGCAAAGCATTTCTTTCCCGACATGCCCGACAACATCCGTCTGTTAGGCGTAAAAAACACCGAAGACCACGAAGACGTTTTACAACAAACCAACCGCCTGATGGCCGAGATTAACGCCGACCAAGGCATACTCGTACTCACCGACATCTTCGGCGCCACACCCTGCAACGCTGCCTGCAAATTGGTCGTGCCCGGCCAAATCGCCATGTTGACCGGCCTAAACGTTCCCATGATGATTAAAGCCATCCAATATTCCACCAGCGGCATCACCCTCGGCGATTTCACCGCCAAAGTCAAACAAGCTGCCATCAACGGCATCATCGACATCACCGCACCGCCCGAAGGAAAACATTCATGATCAAACAAAACGTCGAGATCATTAACAAGCTCGGCCTGCACGCCCGCGCCTCTAGCAAATTCACCCAAACCGCAGCCAACTTCAAAAGCGAAATATGGGTCAGCCGCGACAACCGGCGGGTCAACGGCAAAAGCATCATGGGTCTGATGATGTTGGCGGCAGCCAAAGGCACTACCATCGAATTGGAAACCGACGGCCCCGACGAACAAGCCGCTATGCAAGCCTTAACCGATTTGATTAATGATTACTTCGGCGAGGGCGAATAATGAGCATTGTCTTGCACGGCGTTGCAGCAGGCAAAGGCATTGCCATCGGCCGTGCCCACCTGATTTCCCGCGGCATGAGCGAAGTGCCTCAATTCGACCTCGAAGCCGCCGACACCGAAGCCGAAACCACCCGTTATGAAGCAGCCATCAAGGCAACCCGTCACCAAATGGAACAGTTGCGCGGCAGCATTCCTGAAAACGCTCCAACCGAGCTGGATGCCTTCATCACACTACATTTGATGCTGTTGAACGACGTAACTCTGTCGCGCGACCCAATAGACATCATCACCGAAGAGCGGATTAATGCCGAATGGGCGCTTAAAATCCAAACCGACCGCCTCAGCAGCCAATTTGACGCCATAGACGACGACTATCTGCGCGAACGAAAACAAGACATGCTGCAAGTAGTCGAACGCATCCATAACAACCTCATCGGCCAAAGCAACGAATTAAATCTCAGTCCTGATTTGCTGGATGACACCATCTTAATCGCACAAGACATTTCACCCGCCGATACCGTACATTTCAAAGAGCAGCGCGTCGCCGCCTTCGTTACCGACGCAGGCGGCCCCACCAGCCACACCGCCATTCTAGGCCGCAGTCTGGACATCCCTTCCGTTATCGGTTTACGCAACGCCCGCCGGCTGATTAGTGAAAATGAATGGGTAATTGTCGACGGCATGAACGGCATTCTGATTATTAGCCCCGACGACTTAGTTATTGCGGAATACCGCAGAAAACAACGCGAATACCGAAGCCATCAACGCAAGCTTCACAAAATCAAAGATACAGCCGCCACCACCGAAGACGGCGTCGACATCGAATTACTTGCCAATATTGAATCGGCCGAAGACATTAAAGCTGTTCACAAATACGGCGCCGACGGCGTCGGCCTGTTTCGCAGCGAATTTTTATTTCTTAACCGCGACACCCTGCCCGATGAAAACGAGCAATACGAAGTATATAGCGACATCATCAAAAAGCTGAAAGGCAAGCAGTTGACCATCCGTACCGTCGATTTGGGTGTCGACAAAAACCCGCGTTGGTTCGGCCAGTACGGCACACCCAACGCCAGCCTCAATCCGGCCCTAGGCCTGACCGGCATCCGCCTGTGTATGGCCGAGCCCGTTATGTTCCGCACTCAAATGCGGGCCATTCTGCGCGCAGCCGTTCACGGCCCCGTCAAAATGATGTGGCCGATGATTGCCTCGGTATCGGAGTTGAAACAATGTCTGGTTCACCTCAACACCGCCCAAAAACAACTTACCGAACGCGGCGATGCTTGGCATAATGTAGAAGTCGGCTGCATGATTGAAATTCCATCCGCAGCCCTAACTACCGCCACCCTGCTTAAATATATCGATTTTGTTTCCATCGGCACCAACGATCTCATCCAATACACCCTTTCTGTCGACCGTAGCGACGACAGCGTCAGCTACCTCTACCAGCCGGCCCATCCCGCTATATTGCGGTTGCTTGCCCACATCATCCGTACCGCCAACCGACTTGGAAAAACCGTATCGGTATGCGGCGAAATGGCAGGCGACAGCACCTTTACCCGCCTCCTGCTGGGCTTGGGATTACGCCGTTTTTCCATGAACACCAACAATCTGCTGGCGGTTAAAGACGTTGTATTGCATAGCCGCACCGATGAATTGGAAACCGCAATTGGAAGAGTCATGCGCAACGAAGACCCTGAAAAATCAGAAAAACTGTTGAAAAAATTGAATGAAACGGAAACGCTGTCAGCATAAAACAAAAACAATGGGGCTGTCCTAGATAACTAGTACAAATCATGCTTTACTAATTGTTTTAAAA
>NZ_JAUMZU010000024.1 GCF_030527965.1 Neisseria sp. | reverse complement strand
AGTAAATCCTCTCTCCGTCGGAGTAAAGTCCCCTTCAAAGTCACATTGATAACAATGATCGATTGGAGAATACGTGCTTGGGGCCGAACCGTCGCATTAATCAAGCAGATGGTTGATTTTGATTGTGTTGAATAAATCCAATTGACCGGTTTGCGCCGCAACGATTAAACCTTCGCCGCAAAGGAAAACGAAGTCGGCCTGCTCTTTGGCATCTGTTGCACCTGCCGTTTGCAGGCGGTTTTGCAGGATTTCGCGTATTTGTTGTTTATGAGCGGCGGCATGGCGGTGAGGCATGCTTTCGCCATCCGAAAATTCGGCGCTGGCATTGATAAATAGGCAGCCGTAGAAATGTTGCGACGTGCACCATGCCTTGATGAAATCCAGATAGGCGGTAGCTGTTTCGCGTTCGGGTCGTTTATTTAGCGCGGCTTGCATATTTTCTATGAATTGATTGTGCCGATATTGCAAAACCGCTTCGATTAAGCCTTCTTTACTGCCGAAATGAGCGTAGAGGGTGCGCTTGGTGGTGCCGGCCTCTTGCGCCAGCAGTTCGACGCCGCATGCATGAAAACCCTGTTGATAGAATTGGTTATAAGCAGTTTCGATAATTCTTTGCCGGATATCCATTATTTTCCTTGTGTTAGTATACCGATTGGTATACAGTATAAATATACTGAACGGTATACATTCTAACATTGTGGAATTTTTTTGAGGAAAAGAAATGGATAATTTGAAACAATGGCCGTATCCGACGGAAATCTGCCCGGCGCGCCTGCCGCTGCAGACCATCGCATTGGCTTGGTTGGGTGCCGCGTTGGCAACGGCGGCTTTTGCATTTGCCGGCGATAGTTTGGCGCTGCCTTTGGTATTGGGGTCGTTCGGTGCCAGTTGTTTGCTGGTGTTTGCCTATCCGAAAAGCCCGTTTGCCCAGCCGCGTAACGTGATAGGCGGGCATTTTACGGCAACATTAACCGGCTTGGTGTTTATGGCTTTGTTCGGCGTGCATTGGTGGAGTATGGCTTTGGCGGTGGGAACTGCGGTGGCATTGATGTTGTTGCTGCGTGTACCACATCCGCCTGCCGGATCGAATCCTTTGATTGTGATGACTTTGCATGCGGGATGGTCGTTTTTGCTCACGCCGACATTATTCGGCTCTTTGATTCTGGTGGCGGTGGCTTTGTTGTATAACAACTGGGGTAAGCACCGGCGTTATCCGACTTATTGGTGATTTTATTGTGTGAAGATAACTATGGTCGTTTGAGATATGAAAGCGAGAGGAAAACGCAGACGGTGTCTATCGATAGAATTGTGGGTAATGGTTTAATTGATATTATTTAAGATGGAAAGCCTGTCTGAAATTTTCAGACAGGCTTGGGTGTGGTAGCAGACATTCACAGTTTAGTTTTGATGTTTACAGGCCGAATGCGTGTTTTTCTCCCCGCCAGCCAGTTTGTCGCAAAAACGTTTCCCAATTTAATGCGCCGGGGAAGGTGGTTGTCGGCTGGTTATCGGCGCTGAAATAGCCGTATTCCACGGCATACTGCACCATGCCGAGCAGTTCGCGTACCAGCAATTCATTGGCGGAAAATTCAGGAAAATAGCGCAATAAACCCTCTCGGGTGTAGGCGTTGCGGTATTCGGTGCGGATGCCGGTTACGCGTTGGAAGGTTTCGACCATTTCCCGCGGCGTGATGAAATCGCCGACTACTGGCAAGGTTTGCCCTTGATATTTTTCACGATGGCGGAGTATTTCGAGTATGGCAGGCCCTGTGGCGGTTAGCGGGTCGACGAACGGAGCGCGAAAGTCTTCCGGCAGGTAGATGGGCATGAGTAGGGCGTCGCCTTCCCGCCGCGGTAGATAATATTCGAAAAGGTTGGTATAAAAGAAGGCTAGTATGATGAAGGAATGCGCGATAGGAAGCGTGCGGATGTAGTCGGCAACGCGGGCTTTGTCGGTAAAATGCGGTGCGAATTTTTGCCCTTGTGTTATGGCATCAACGTTTTCCAAGGTGCTGAAGATAATGTGTTGAACGCCAGCCGCAACGGCGCTGTCTGCCAGTTGGCAGCCGAGCGCAAATTCTTGCGAATCTTGCGGATCGGTTGGCGGGGTCATGAGAAAAGCGGCTTCCGCACCACGCATGGCGGCTGTCATTTCGTTTTGATGGCCGAGAGCGAGCGGCGCTTTGACGACTTCCGCGCCCATCGCCTGCAATAATCGGGCTTGGCTGCTATCCGGATGGCGAGTAAGGGCGCGTACGCGGAAAAGGCCGCTGTTTAATAATGAAGCGACGACGCTGCGACCTTGTTTGCTGCCGGCACCGGCTACGGCGACTAAAGGTAAGGAGGATATAGTCATAATGAATCCTTGCTAAATAACGGATGAGCGGTCAGTATAGAAAGGCCGGCAGGTGTGGGCAATAACTATCCTTTTGAATAGGTTAAGAGAAATGAAAACGGAATGTCTCAGTGATTTTGTGGATTTCGGCGGTAAAACGTATCCTTGCCCGATTAGCGTGGCTATGGATTTAATCGGTGGGAAGTGGAAAGCGGTAATTCTTTATCATTTGCAAGATGAGCCGCGGCGCTTTGGCGAATTACGTGCTGCGCTGATTAGCGTAACGGAAGCCATTTTGAGCCGCCAACTGAAACAGTTGGAGCTGGACGGCTTGATTTCGCGGCAAGTGTTCGGCGATAAGCCGCCTTTGAAAACGCAATATGAATTGACGGCATTCGGCCGTAGCTGCTTGCCTGTGTTGGCTGCGATTACGGATTGGGGTAATGAGGTGGTAACGGCGCGAGGTAGTTTTCAATAAGCGTTGTTTCATGATGATGAGGGCTGTATTGATGCGATAGTGGGCAAGACTGCGGTCAGTATGGTTTGTTGTGCATTTTATATTATAGAGAAGTGTGGTTTACGAATTTTGAATTCGATTTTTTAAAGGAGAAAGTAGATGCGTTTACATATTGCCAATAAAGAACGTTCTTCATGGTCGCTGCGCCCGTGGTTGATGTTGAAAATGGCGGGTATTGAGTTTGAAGAGGAGCTTCATCTTTTTTTGGATGATCTGGCGCAGCAGCGGCAACAATGGAGTTCGTTTTCGCCGAACAGTAAAGTGCCGGTGTTGGTGGACGGCGATGTAACCGTGTGGGACAGCTTGGCGATTTGCCTTTATTTGGGTGAGCGTTATCCGAATATCTGGCCGGAAGATAAGGCGGCGCGTATTTGGGCTTATTCTGCCGCGGCGGAGATGCATTCGGGCTTCCCTGAGCTGCGCACACAATGTGATTTCCGTATTACGCCTGTTGAGGTGCCGCTTGTGCCGGATGCGAACTTGGCTGCTGAAGTGCGGCGAATCAATGAATTATGGCAGCAAGGGCTTACTCGGTTTGGCGGTGATTTTTTAGCGGGCAACCGCTTCAGTGCGGCGGATGCGTTTTATGCACCAGTGGCGCTGCGCCTGTTGAATTATGGTTTGCTTGATTATTTGAGCAGCGACGTAGCGGCTTATGTTAAGCGGATTGCGGCGCTGGATGCGGTTCAGGAATGGTGCCGAGAGGCTCGATGAACTGTGGTTTCAGACAGGCATTGTGCGTTGGCCAATGCCTGTCTGAACGCATTTGTTTGGTGTTATTCGGCGGGGCTTTAACTTATAATGAACGCCGTTTTTCAATTCAGGAAGCTTTATTGTGTTAAAAATCATCTCTGCCAATGTCAACGGTATTCGCTCTGCTTATAAAAAAGGGTTTCACGAATATATTGCTGATTCCGGCGCGGATGTCGTGTGCGTGCAGGAATTGAAAGCACAGGAAGCAGATTTGTCTGACGAGATGAAGAACCCGCACGGAATGCACGGCGTATGGCATTGCGCGGAAAAACGAGGCTATAGCGGGGTGGCAATCTACAGTAAACAGCGCCCGGATTTTGTTCAGACAGGCATGGGGATTGAGGAGTTTGATCGGGAAGGCCGTTTTGTGCGTGCCGATTTCGGCAATCTGAGTGTCATTTCGCTTTACCTGCCTTCCGGCACCAGCGCACCGGAGCGTCAGGAATTGAAATACCGTTTTCTGGATGCGTTTTACCCGATGTTGGCCGAATTGAAGGCGGGCGGGCGCGATATTGTGGTGTGCGGCGATTGGAATATCGCACACCAGAATATTGATTTGAAAAATTGGAAGGGCAACCAGAAAAATTCCGGTTTTTTGCCGGATGAGCGGGAATGGATAGGCAGGGTTATTCGCGATTTGGGCTGGGTTGATATGTGGCGAACACTTTATCCTGAGGTGCCCGGTTATACTTGGTGGAGCAACCGCGGCCAGGCCTATGCCAAGGATGTAGGGTGGCGCATTGACTACCATATGGTTACGCCCGATTTGGCAGCCAAAGCTTTGCAGGCGCATGTTTATAAAGATGAGAAGTTTTCAGATCACGCGCCGTTGGTGGTGGATTATGATTACAGCATCGGTTAAGGCGGCTTTCAGATAGGTATGGCTTTGTGTTGTTCTATAGGCACTTTAATGTAATGAGCTTGCTGAAAGATTTCCTGTAATGGCCTCTCATACAGTCAGTGGCAGATTATCGAATAAAAGCCTGTCTGAACTTTTCAGACAGGCTTTTATTACGGGTTATCTACTGCATTATTTTATTTAGTATCGAGGTATTTGTCGGATAACTTTGAAAAGCTTTCTGAGATAACTTTCCCATTTTGATCTATCTTATTTCTCAGCTCTAATGCTTTTTGCCCTGCCTCTTTGGCAAAAGTTGCGCCCTCAACATTTGTTTCATCTATATTCTTAACGAAGTTGATATTTTGTAGTGTATAGATCATTGATTGTGTGGATAATTCAGTAGAAAGACGGATCCTGTCAGCTGTTTCCTTCATTTCCTCATCTTGCAAGTCAAGCTTGTTTACATCCTGTTTTACTTTTTCAGCAAACGCTTCAAGTTCTTTTATCAAACCGTTTAATTCTACAGATGGAATATCGCTTTTGCTTGTTTGGGCTTTGTCTATTTCCTTTTGAAATTTTTGGGCTAATTCTTTTGATTCTTTGTTCGTTGGGCCGCTAATAAATTTTGCCAATTTTTCCAAATCGTTGAGGCCGGTTGCCGATTTTTTGTCGGAAATGTTTATCGGTTGATCCAGCTTGGGATCGGCCACGGGAAAGCCGTCTAATATTGCTTGATATTTTTCAGACAAGTGCCCCTCGCTATTTTCAATGGAGGCGGCTTGATTAATCGTTGCTTTTGGCTGTGGGTTGGTTGAATCTGCTGTTTTTTCTGCGGGACTGCAGGCGGTCAGCAGTGTAGAAATTATGGCTATAAAGGTAAATTTATTGGTTGTTTTTTTGCTGTTCATATTATTCCTTGGTGTAATGTAAGCTAAAAATGAATTTAGATGTATTTAATATTTTTCAGTAGGTTATCTGTAATTGAATCTATATTGATTTTTGAAAAATCACCGAATATTTTAGGCATTTTTATGCCTGTTCGACAGTATGTGTTTGCATATGATTTTGAAAATCGGCTAGGCTGATGTCCATGCTGTCGGTGCAGGGCTGCATAATCTGGTCTATGGTTTTGGCGATCGGGTCGGTTTGTGAAAGATGCTCGGGGCGGCGATAGACAAAGAGCTTGAACAAATCACTGATGATGATGTGATCGGCGTTGGTTTTTAAAACCCAGCCGCGGTTTCCGTGAAACGTATAGCCGCAGCGCGTCAGCTGCTCCAATAAGTCGCCCAGCTCGTCATAACCCATATTGATGTGTTGCCGGAATTGTTGAACTTTAACCGCTCGGCCGTGCTGTTGGGCTTCGTCAAGCAGCAACAGGATTTTCAACACGTCGTCGAAGCGGCCGCGTGAATCCAGCCGTCGGCGAAATGCCTCGCCGTGCCAATAGGAGAGCGCCGAAGTCAGCACTGCTCCGCTGATAACCACCATCCATAGCGCATGCAGCCAAACTAAAAACACCGGTATTGCAGCGAAGGCGCCGTAAATCAGCTGATAGCTGTTGAAGCGGCTGATATAGAGCCGGAAGCCCCAGCGCAGTATCTCCAGTAAAATCGCCGTAATGGTGGCACCGATAAAAGCATGCTTGGAGGGAACAAACCGGTTGGGCACCAAGCGGTAAAGCAAATAAAGGCTAATGGTGCTGAAAAAAAGCGAATTCAAAGCGAGCAAGAGGCCGGAGAGCAGGGGAAATGTTTCTGCTATTTTGCCGCTTCTGAATAATAAACCCCATGCGGAAAGTCCGATGCCGGCAATCAGCGGGCCTAGGGTCAGCAAGGCCCAGTAAACTAGAAACTGCATCCAGAGGGGGCGTTGTGTTTTGACTTGCCAGATACGGTTGAATGTTTGGTCTATGGTTTGAATCAGCAACAGCGAAGTAACGCCGAGCATAATGATGCCGATGGCGGTCAGGTTGCTGGCTTTATCTTTGAATTCGTTAAGATAATCAAACACGATGCCGGCGCCGTCGGGCACGATGGTCATGTTGACGAAGCGGACGAATGCGGCGGATACGTCGCTAAACATAGGGAAGGCCGAAATGATGACAAGCGCTACGGTAAGCACGGGAACCAATGCCAAGAGCGAAGTAAAAGTGAGGCTGGCGGCGATTTGCGGTACGCGTACTTCATTGAAACGGTGCCATAAAAAACCGGCAAAGCCAGAGCCGCGCGATTGGCGCCAATCTTGCAAAAATGGGGATTTGGGCATAATCTGCATGATGCCGCCGCAGCGGCTTGATGGTTAAGACTACATATTTTAACGGAAAAAACTTTATGAGCCAAAATCCTCTGAAAATTCTTGTTTTATATTATTCCCAACACGGCGCTACGCAAAATCTGGCCCGCCAGCTTGCCCGCGGTATTGAAAGCATTGATGGTTGCGAAGCCGTTTTGCGTACGGTGCCGAAAGTGTCGGCCGTGTGTGAAGCGGTGGAAAATGATATTCCTGCGGAAGGTGCGCCGTATTGTTCGGCGGAAGACTTAAAAAGCTGTGCGGCTCTGGCCTTGGGTAGCCCGACTCGCTTCGGAAATATGGCGGCTGCAATGAAATATTTTATCGACGGTACGATTCCGCAATGGCTTTCGGGCGAACTCATCGGCAAACCGGCTACGGTATTTACCAGCACTTCCAGCTTGCACGGGGGGCAGGAAAGTACGCTGTTAACCATGATGCTGCCTCTGTTGCATCATGGTATGGTTATTAGCGGCATCCCGTTTAGCGAGGCGGCGCTCAATCACACCCAAACCGGTGGAACGCCTTATGGCGCGTCTCATGTAGCTGGCTCGGAAGGGAAGGCGTTATTGAGCCAAGATGAGCAGCAGCTTGCGTTTGCACAAGGAAAGCGGTTGGCCGAATTGGCGGTTAAGCTGGCGTAGGCGGTTTCAGGCAGGCATTAAGTGTTTTTGAATCGATATTGTAATTAAGTTTCGGGAAAAGGCTTTTTTAAGATTTTATGTAGCAATATAACAGTAGCGGTTTGCATAAAATAACAGTATGATTTTTAGCTGCCATAAACAATGGAAGCACTTTTTGCCTCTGATTGTCGGCAGATTTTGCAGTTGCGACTCAATGTCTGCTCAGGCATTACTGCGCTTTGCCGTGTTATTTTTAATTGTTTTATCTTAACTTGAAATCTATTCGGATAGTAGAGTTTGAAACAGCAGAGCCAGACGGAAATATTTTATTTAAACAGAGATTAGGATAACCATAATGTCTTCACAAGCGCCAAGAAATAATACGCCGGCACTCGCCGTGCTGACTTCGCTTTTTTTTATGATGGGTGCCATTACATCCCTTAACGATATTCTGATTCCGCACTTGAAAAATGCGTTTAGCCTTAACTATACGCAGGCCATGTTGGTCAACATGGTGTTTTTCGGCGCTTATGCCTTGATGTCGATTCCCATGGGCAAAGTGGTTGAAAAATTGGGTTATAAAAACGGCGTTATCGGCGGCTTTATGGTAGCTGCTTTGGGCTGTATTTTATTTTATCCGGCAGCATCCAGCGTGTCTTACCCGATTTTCCTTTGCGCTTTATTTATCCTGGCTTCCGGCATCACTTTGCTGCAAGTGGCGGGCAATCCTTATGTTACCTTGTTGTCCAAGCCGGGTAAGGAATCGGCCACGTTGACTTTGGTGCAGGCTTTTAATTCGGTAGGCACTACGGTTGCTCCTCCTCTTGGCGGAATGCTTATTTTGGCCGAAGCGAGCAAACATATGTCGCCGGCTCAAGAAGCTCAATCGGTTCAGCTGCCTTATCTGGGTTTGGCCGGCGTGCTGATTCTGTTGGCGGTTATGGTGAAATTAATTAAGTTGCCCGATGCCAAGGCGATTGCTGAAGCTGAAACCGAGCACAATCATGACGGTAAAACCAGCGTTTGGCAATATAAGCATATGATTCTTGGTGCTGTGGGTATTTTCTGCTATGTGGGCGGTGAAGTGGCCATCGGCAGTTTGTTGATTAGTGTGATGGAAGCCGTTGCAGGGGTTGGTCATTTGCACGGTTCGAAGCTGATTGCTTTTTATTGGGGCGGGGCGATGGTAGGTCGGTTTGTGGGTTCTATTGCAATGAGTAAGGTTGAGCCTAGCAAATATTTGATGTTTAAAGCGATTGCTGCTATCGGTTTGATTGCCACTGCGATTGTGTTTGGCGGCAAAGTAGCCATGTATACGCTTTTGGCGGTTGGTTTCTTCAATTCGATTATGTTCCCCACAATCTTTTCACTGGCTACCCGCGGTTTGGGTAAATTTACCGGCGCAGCTTCCGGCATTATCTGTACGGCCATTGTGGGCGGTGCGATTGTTCCTTTTACGCAAGGTGCGATTATCGATAATTTGAGCGGTAGCATGGGTGCGACCCAAGCGCTGATGGTTTCTTTCGTGTTGCCGATTTTGTGTTACCTCTACATTCTGTTCTTCGCGGTTAAAGGCCATAAGGTTGATTGATGAGTTGAGCGGAAGATTAAGAAATAAAAATGCCTGTCTGAATTTTCAGACAGGCATTTTGTTGTTTCGGAAGGTTACTCTTTTAAATTAAATGATACGGGCGTTTTTCATTTGCGTTATGCGGGGATGCATGGATTTGAATTCGCCGCTGAGAGTAATGATGAATGCTTCGTGCGGAAAAGGCGCTGCGGTTAATTGCTCGGTAATACGGATGATGGCAGCGGTTTTGCTTTGCCACAAACGGGTGCGCACGGTAAAGGCAATAATATAGATGGGCTGGTGTTTTCGGTAACGCACGGTTTTTTGCACGAGATAGACCTTATCCAAACCGTCGATGGTTTGAAGGTAGGCCTGAAATTCTGCTAATTCGTTGGCCGGGATTTGTGCGGGTTCCAGTAAATCTTCAGGGGTGCAATAGGTGCGTTCCGCCTGTGCCTGTTCGTCTTCATTCAGGCGGTGGTCGATGATTTTTTGACAATAGGCGGCCGCATCATTCCGATCGTGTTTAGCGTGGTAATCGCGCTCGATGGTGGCGGCTTGGATGGTTAGCATGTTGTCTAATTCGCCGGCGCGTCGGATGACGGGTACGCCGTCGCCATCATGCTTGTCCAATAACATGCGACCGTATTCCAGGCAAACTTGGGCGGAATCGGGATGCAGACGGTGCAGCTCGGCTAGTTGCATTAAGGCGGATTGGGGATCGTTGGCAGCATGTTCCGTTAGCATGGCGCGTTCAAGTGCTTCCTTTTCGGGCAGCGTGTGCTCCTCGGCCATATCGTTGAGGGTTTGCAAACGTGTCAGGCGTTCTTGGTGCGAGTCGTAGGCTTTTTGCCAGCTTTGGTCGGTTTCGCCTTGCCACCATTCTTGATTAAATTGTTGCATGGCTTGTTGTAGGGTGTCGCCCAATAGTTTGGCGGCAGACTGCTCGGGTTGGGGAAAATCAAGTCTTGGTGCCAATCGCAGGTTACGCAGGCGGTTTTGCAGGGTGGGGCGCGGGTTATGGACGTAATGCGGCACATTGAGTGCGGCTTCCAGATGGTTTTTCAAACTGGCGGGCTCCAAACAGGCCGGATAGGCGTGGAACGGCATTTTGGGCGGGCGTTTGTATTGGCGGCTTTGGTAGGTAAACTGATGCCAAAAGTCGGCCTCCAGATAGGCGGCGGCGGCATGAAGATTGCATAGCGCGGCAGCCAGCTCCTCCGGAGGGCAGAAGCGGGTGGTTTCGGTATCGTTGTGCAAGACGTTGTGGCAGTAGAGCGGATAGGTGTGCAAATCGAGCCAAGGCAGGATGTGTTTGAAGAAAGGAGCGGAAAGTGAGCCGAGCAGGCTGCCGTTTAGGCTGTCGCGCAGGTTGCTCCAGCGCTGAAGACGCAGGCTCATGGTGCTTTGCAGGCGCTCGTTTCCGTTGCGAATATGAATGAGCTCGTTGGTAACGATGCTGCGGAATTGGTCTGGCGTTAAAGTTTGCAGCAGAGGCAAGCCGAGGTTGAGTATGGTTTGCTTTTTATCGGAAGTGCCTGAAATCGAAAGCTGTTTATGTAGGTTGATTTGTAGGTTGTTATTCAAATTGAGTTCGGTCGATATTTCTTCAACCAAGCGGAAAAGTGCTGGTGATTGCTTTGGCTGCAAGGCTATGTTGTCGGCGGTTTCGTTGATGGTGGCCAGCAAGGGGCGGACGATTCGGCTTAAAATCAGTAAGCTGATGGCAAATAGAAACAGCCCCGGGATCAGATGTTGGGCGCAGCGCTCGAGTGCAAAAACCAGCAGGGCGATAAAGGGCAGGCAGAAAAGCAGTGTCAGCGCCAATCCGAGATAGAAAAGGGCGATAACTTTGCGGCGATAGGCAGACAGGTTTTGGGCGGCTTGACGGTTGTATTTTATGGTTCGCTGAATGAGTTGTTCTTCAGTCATATTGCGGTCTCTGCTCTTTTCAGACAGGCATTTTCAGATGCAAAAGAGGATGTGTCGGTCGATTGGTATCGTAGCTGTGTTATTTCGGAATAACGTTTGATGCCGAGGAAATGGGCGGGCTTTCTGAAAAATTCGGGTGTGTCTGTGGATTGAAGATAAATGAGATTTAACAGTTACATAGGATAATGTTTTAAAGAGGTATTGTCTGGAATGTAGGACAAGCGGCGCCCACCTCTGACCGATAGGCACCGTTATGCAAATAGGGTTATCGTTTGGTGCCGCTCAGGCAGGCCCAGCCGTTGTCGGTTTGGGGTGCGGCGAGGTCAAACCATTGGCTGTAAATGCCGGACATTTCTTCAACTTGCTCTTCCAATAAACCGGATAGTACGATTCGGCCGCCTGCACGAGTGCGCGAGGCAAGCATTTCACCGAGCATACGCAAAGGGTTGGCGAGAATATTGGCGACGACAACATCAAATTGGCCTTCCGGCAATTCATCGGGCAAGTAGAAACTTGCTTGAGTTTCGTTGTTTAAGGCGTTGTCTTTACTGGCACGGATGGCTTGTGGATCGATATCCACGCCGGTGCTGCTGCGGGCGCGGAGTTTCATGGCGGCAATCGCTAAGATGCCTGAACCGCAGCCGTAATCCAATACGGTTTCGCCGCTTTTTAGATTGTTATCCAGCCATTGCAGACACAGGCGGGTGGTGGGATGGCTACCTGTGCCGAAGGCCAGACCGGGGTCGAGCTTGAGATTGAGGGCTTGCTGGTCGGGTATTTGGTGCCAGGAAGGGGTAATCCAGAGTCTGTCTGAGATTTTGATGGGGTCGAATTGGGATTGGGTTAGGCGCACCCAATCTTGTTCCGGCAATGATTCGGTTTCAAATTCGGGCAGTTTGATGCCGGCGGTGTCGGCAGCACTAGCCAGCACGGCGGCGGCATCGTCTTGTTCGTTAAATAGGGCGATGATTTTGCTGCGTTGCCAGATTTGTTCGGGCTGCATGCCCGGTTCGCCGAAAATGGCTTGCTCTTCTTCGGTGCCGGCATAGGCGTCTTCGATGGCGGTGGAAAGGGCACCGTGTTCCATTAATGCGTCGGAAAGATTTTCGGCGATACGTTCGTTTACGAAAATCGTAATTTGTTGGTAAGCCATATGGATTCCTGTTGGTTTTCAGAAGTGTATTTTACCTGAAATCGGGCGATAGGGTTTTCAGACAGGCATGGTTTGTGTATGACAGGAAGCCTGTCTGAAAACTGAAAACCGCCTGAACGGATTCAGGCGGCGTTCTGGATCGTGCGGATGTTATTTGGATTTGGCTGCTTTTTTTTCTTCCAGCCATTTTTCCAGATAATGGATGCTGACACCGCCTTTTGCAAAACCGCTGTCGACGAATAAATCTCTGTGCAACGCAGTGTTGGTTTTGATGCCAGTAATGGCCAGTTCATCCAAAGCAACGCGCATTTTGGCCATGGCTTGCTCGCGTGTTTTGCCAAGCACGCAGATTTTGCCGATCAGGCTGTCGTAGTTGGGCGGGATACGGTAGCCTTGATAAATGTGGCTGTCGACGCGAACACCGAAACCGCCGGGTAAATGGCAGCTTTCAATCAAGCCGGGGCTGGGGATGAAGGTGTACGGATCTTCGGCGTTGATTCGGCATTCGAAAGCATGGCCTTTGATGTGTACATCTTTTTGCTTGTATTGCAAGGGAAGACCTGCGGCAATGCGAATTTGCTCTTGTACGATGTCGATGCCGGTAATCAGCTCGGTAACCGGATGTTCGACTTGAACACGGGTGTTCATTTCGATAAAGAAAAATTCGCCGTCTTCGTATAGAAACTCGAATGTACCTGCACCGCGGTAACCAATGCGTTTGCAGGCCTCCACGCAGGCGGTGCCGATTTTTTCACGTTCCGCTTGGGTAATGCCCGGTGCCGGTGCTTCTTCAATCACTTTTTGGTGGCGGCGTTGCATGGAGCAATCGCGTTCGCCCAGATAAATCGCATGGCCGTGCTCGTCGGCCAAAACTTGGATTTCCACATGGCGGGGTTTTTGCAGATAGCGTTCCATGTAGACCATAGGGTTGCCGAATGCGGCGCCAGCTTCGGTTTTGGTCATTTCCACCGATTTGAGCAAATCTTCTTTTTTCTCAACCACCCGCATGCCGCGTCCACCGCCGCCGCCGGAAGCCTTGATGATTACGGGGAAGCCGACTTGGTCTGCAATGCGCAATATTTCCTGATCGTTATCGGGCAGGGCACCTTCGGAACCGGGCACGCAAGGCACGCCCGCTTCAATCATGGCATGTTTAGCCGACACTTTGTCGCCCATCAGCCGGATGGTTTCGGGGCGCGGGCCGATAAAGACAAAGCCGGATTTTTCCACTTGCTCGGCGAAACGGTCGTTTTCGGCGAGAAAACCGTAGCCGGGGTGAATGGCATCGGCGCCGGTAACTTCGGCTGCTGCAATCAGTGCGGGGATGTTGAGGTAACTTTGCGGAGAAGGGGCGGGGCCGATGCACACGGATTCGTCGGCCAATTTGACATGTAGGCTGTCTTTGTCGGCTTCGGAATGCACGGCGACGGTGGCGATGCCCATTTCGCGGCAGGCGCGCAATACGCGTAATGCGATTTCGCCGCGGTTGGCAATCAATACTTTTTTCAGCATGGGGAATTCCTTCGTTGGGATAGGCGTTTGATGTGCAAACGGATATGCTGTGATGGCTTTCAGACAGGCATGATGCCTGTCTGAAAATGCTTATTCGATGATGAACAAAGGTTCGCCGTATTCAACCGGTTGGCCGTTTTCAACCAGAATGGCTTTAATGACGCCGGATTTCTCGGCTTCGATTTCGTTCATTAATTTCATGGCTTCGATAATGCAGAGGGTGTCGCCTTCTTTCACGCTTTGGCCGACTTCGACAAACGGCGGGGCAGAAGGGCTGGGTGCGCGGTAAAGTGTGCCGACCATCGGGGATTTTTGCGCGTTGGCAAAATCGGCGGCGGGCGCGGGTGCCGCAACGGCTGCGACCGGTGCGGCGGCTGGAGCCGGCGCGGCGGCCATCGGAGCTGCATGTACCGGTGCGGCATAAATTGGTTGTTGGGCAGTGGAGCGGGTAATGCGAACTTTTTCTTCGCCTTCGGTTACTTCAATTTCGGCGATACCTGATTCTTCAACGAGATCAATCAGTTTTTTCAGTTTGCGTAAGTCCATCGGTTGTATCCTTAAATCATTAAGACAGGGTTTGCCGCCGTGCTGAAAAGACACGGCCTATTGCGATATATGGTAACCATTTTGGCTGCAAGGTTTTTTGCAACCGGATTGGCCGTGATTTTAGGGCGGCAGGAAGAAATTTTGGGCGGTATGTTTTACGACATGACCGGTCGTTTTGGTGAAAAAACTATTTTCTATATTTTGCCGTTAAATGTCCAGCAAAATATAGAAAAAAGGCTTATTTTCTGCAAAAAGTACATTTCAGACAGGCATTTTGTTCAGGCGGTAGAGATATGTTGTTTCCCTCATGCGCGCAAAAGCGAGCGGGTCGTTAGGGTTGTGCGCTTTGCTGTGGCGGGGGGGGGTGTGTGATGTGGCAACAATGCAAAGACCGGCATCGGCAATCATGGCTGCCAATTCGCCGGGTTGACGCAATCCGAGTTGTTCGGCCAAGTCGGACATCACCAGCCATGCTTCGCCATGCTCGCTCAGATGCACGCTAACGCCGTTTAAAAAGCCGCGTAACATGGCGCTTTCAGGGTCGTATAGCGCGGTTTCTATGGTCGATGTGGGTTTGGCTGGCAACCAAGGCGGATTGCAGACGATAAGCTCTGCATATCCGTCGGGAAATAGATCGGTTTTTTGGATACGCACATTTTCCGATAAGCCGAGATTGTTTAAGTTGGCTTGGGCGCAGGCTAGCGCGCGGGGGTTGGTGTCGGTGGCGGTTACTTTGGCGATGCCGCGTCGGGCGAGCAGGGCGGCGATAACGCCGCTGCCGGTGCCGATGTCAAAAGCGCTTCGGCAATTCGGCGATAAAGGTGCTTGGGCGATTAAATCGAGGTATTCGCCACGCAACGGCGAGAAAACGCCGAATGGAACATGGATATGGCCGCCGAGTGCGGCAATGGAAATGCCTTTTTTATGCCATTCGTGCGCACCGATAAAACCGAGCAGTTGATTCAGCGGCAGTAAAAACGGCCGGCTGTTTTCTTCGCTGTAAACATCGGCTAAGGCTTGATATACGTTGGGCGCGCGTGGCATTTCGAGCGTGAAAGCAGGGCCGATTTCTACTGCCAGCATGTTGATAAGGCGGGCTTGCTGCGCTTGTTGCATGCGGTGGCGGTGGAAGGCTTCCGCTGTGTTGGCGGCGATTTTTGTTTTGTTGCCTGAGGTGGGTTTGCGCAGGCGTTTTTTGATGGCTGCGAGCACTTGTTTGGCATTGTGGAAATCGCCGAGCCACAGGGTGGCTGTGTGTGCATGGGCGTTTTCCAGTATGGCGGCGGCGCTGCATTCTTGTATGGGTGAAACGGCGCGCGGCGGTTTCTGTGTGCTTTCGGTGCGCCATTCCAGCGTGCGGGATTCGTCGTTGTGTGTCAGAGTTAAGTGCGGCATGGGGTTTGTTTGAAATCGCTTTGGATACGGCAGTATAGCGCAAATGCCTGCCTGAAAAAATTTTAAGTGTTTTGGACGATATGTATAAAAATTTTATTTATAGGTTAATCTGATTTAAATATATAGAATAATTTATTGCTAATTTGTCTAATTAGAGTATAATTGAAAACTCATCCCTTATTATTTTTAGACAGGTAAATCATGCAACTGGATATCGACCGTTTAATCGCCTATTTCGGCGGCGTTAATGCGCTGGCCGAAGCTTTGAAGCAGCAAGACCCCGAACATGCGGCCAGCACCGCGGCGATTTACAAATGGCGTGCGCGCGGTTCGATGCCGTTGGCGCAGTTGCAGAAATTAACCGCTTTGGCCGAAGCACAAGGCCGCCCGCTTGATTTGAATGCTTTTATAAACCAACAAACCACCTTGGAGAAACTTGCCATGTCCAACCAAAATAACCGAGTCATCATATTTGACACCACTTTGCGCGACGGCGAACAATCGCCCGGCGCTGCCATGACGAAAGAAGAAAAAATCCGTATTGCGCGCCAGCTGGAGAAGCTCGGCGTTGATGTAATTGAAGCGGGTTTTGCCGCCGCCAGCCCGGGGGATTTCGAGGCGGTAAACGAAATTGCCAAAACGATTACCAAGGCAACCGTCTGCTCGCTGGCGCGTGCAGTGGAGAACGATGTGCGCAAAGCGGGCGAAGCTGTATCGCCTGCACCGAAAAAACGTATTCATATAGTTATTGCGACAAGCCCCATTCATATGCAGCATAAGCTGAAAATGAAGCCGAAGCAGGTGATTGAGGCGGCGGTGAAGGCGGTAAAAATCGCTAAGGAATACACCGATGATGTGGAATTTTCATGTGAAGACGCTTTGCGCTCCGAGCTGCCTTTTCTGGCTGAAATCTGCGGTGCCGTGATTGAGGCGGGTGCTACGGTGATTAATATTCCCGATACCGTCGGTTATTCCGTGCCGCATCAGACCGAGGTGTTTTTCCGTGATTTGATTGCTCAAACGCCGGGTAGCGAGCGGGTGGTTTGGTCGGCGCATTGTCATAACGACTTGGGCTTGGCGGTGGCTAATTCTATTTCCGCCGTATTGGGCGGTGCGCGCCAAGTGGAATGTACGATTAACGGTTTGGGCGAGCGGGCGGGCAATGCCAGCTTGGAAGAGATTGTGATGGCTCTGAAGGTGCGTCATGATTTACTCGGCTTGGAGACTGGCGTTGAGTCGACCCAAATCGTGCCGACTTCAAAATTGGTTTCCACCGTTACCGGCTATCCGGTGCAGCCGAATAAAGCCATTGTCGGCGCCAATGCGTTTGCGCACGAATCAGGCATTCACCAAGACGGTGTGTTGAAGCATCGCGAAACCTACGAAATCATGTCGGCCGAATCCGTTGGCTGGGCGGCCAACCGTTTGAGCTTGGGTAAACTTTCCGGCCGCAATGCCTTTAAAACCAAGTTGTCGGAACTGGGCATCGATTTAGGCAGCGAAGAGGCTTTGAATGCTGCGTTTGCTCGTTTTAAAGAGTTGGCTGATAAGAAACGTGAAATCTTCGACGAGGATTTGCATGCGCTGGTGTCTGATGAAATGAACACCATGGCGGAAAACTATCGGTTTATTTCGCAACGCATTACGACCGAAACTGGCGAGGAGCCCAAAGCGGAAATCACGTTCAGCATTAAAGGTGAGGAAAAACGCGCTTCGGCGAGCGGATCCGGCCCGGTGGATGCGATTTTTAAAGCCATTGAGAGCGTGGTGCAAAGTGGTGCCGCCTTACAGATTTATTCTGTGAATGCCGTAACCCAAGGTACGGAAAGCCAAGGCGAAACCGCGGTGCGTTTGGCACGCGGCGATCGGGTGGTTAACGGTCAGGGTGCCGACACCGATGTGTTGGTGGCAACGGCCAAGGCTTATCTTTCTGCCCTGAGCAAACTGGATGCAACGGCTCGCTTGAAAGCACAGGGTGGTATTTGAGTTTGCCGGCCTGCGCATAGCGCGTTTCATCATGCCTGTCTGAAAATGCCGATGCCGTTTTCAGACAGGCATTGTCGTTTTAGTGGCAGCTTGAAATATGTTAGAATGGGCGCCTTTGAAATTGAGCAACTAAAAGGATAATTGAATTATGGCCGGCCACAGTAAATGGGCGAATATTCAGCATAAAAAAGCCCGTCAGGATGCCAAACGCGGCAAAATTTTTACCCGCTTGATTAAAGAAATTACCGTTGCGGCCCGTATGGGCGGCGGCGATCCCGCTTCCAATCCGCGCTTGCGTCTGGCGATGGATAAGGCGTGGGATGCCAATATGCCTAAAGACAACGTGCAGCGTGCCATTGATAAAGGTACGGGCAACGTGGAAGGTGCCGATTATGTTGAATTGCGTTATGAAGGCTACGGCATAGGCGGCGCGGCGCTGATGGTCGACTGCCTGACCGACAACAAAACCCGCACTGTGGCCGATGTGCGCCATGCTTTCAATAAAAACGGTGGCAATTTGGGCACCGACGGCTGCGTGGCGTTTCAATTCCAGCATCAGGGTTATTTGGTTTTTGCCGGCGCGGATGAAGATGCACTGATGGAAGCGGCGCTGGAGGCGGGTGCTGAAGATGTAATCGTTGATGACGACGGTATTATCGAAGTGATTACCGCGCCGTCTGATTGGGCACAGGTAAAAGCGGCGTTGGAAGCTGCCGGTTTCAAATCGGAAGACGGCGACGTAACCATGCGGGCGCAGAACGATACCGTGCTGACCGGCGAAGATGCGGAAAAAATGCAAAAGCTGATTGATGCGCTGGAAGATTTGGATGACGTGCAAAACGTTTATACCTCTGCCGTATTGCAATTCGACGAGTAAGCATCAGCGTTTCCCTTGATTGAGCTGCCCCTTCTAGGGGCGGTTTTCCTTTTTTCAGACAGGCATTTGATATGTCGGAACTTACCCACCTGATACAAACCGAAACGCCTGCTTTGGTTGGCGAAACGCTGGATTTCTGGCTTTACGAATGCAGCCTCGACGAAGCACCGAGTGCGGAAGAAGTAACGCAATGGCGTGATATTTTACAGTCGCGTGGCGGCAAGTTTGTGCGGCTGGCGGCCATCTGCCAAAGCTGGCTTAACGAGGAATGTTCATGAAGAAGCTGCCCTTTAATAAATATACGGTCTTTGCCTTGATTTGGTTTGCCGTTTGTTGGTTCGGCATTCTGCGCGAAAGCACCGATAATGCGCCGCCGCCTTTCCCTTATTTTGATAAGGTTGCCCATTGCGGCATGTTTTTCGCACAAATCTGGTTGCTTGCGCACAGTTTTTTAGCCGAACGCAAAAGCGTTCCTTATATCGGATTGCTGGTGTTTGCACTTTCTTTTGCCATATGCAGCGAATTGGCGCAGCTTTGGTTTACCCAAACCCGTTCTGCCGAAGTGGCCGATGCGCTGGCAGATATGGTGGGAACAATATTGGCTTTGCTGCTGGTTAAAAATGTAGCGGCCAATCGGAACAGAGATTAGGCGCTTTCAGACAGGCTTAAGCCTGTCTGAAAAGCAAGGTGCCGCAGCTTCCTGTAAATCGGTATATAATTCTGATGTAATTTCCTTGTTTGAATTCCCCTGCTGTATCACTTAACTTTTATTTTTCAAAAGGATGAACCCATAATGAAAAAATGGCTTCCGTTGGCTTCTGCCACTTTACTGCTCTCCGCCTGTCAAGGCGGTACCAATGAACAACATCCGGTTGGTATGCCCAATCCGGCTTCTGAATATTGCGTTCAACAAGGCGGTAAATTGGAAGTGAAAAAAGATGCTGAAGGTGGGGAATATGCCCTATGCCATCTGCCTGATGGCACGGTTATCGAAGAATGGGAATTTTTCAGAAAAAACCATTAATTTCATGATTTCATGACTTGAAGAGCGGCGGCTTTACCATAGCCGCCCGGGTGTCTTAGTGGTGGGGTAAAATTGGTAATGAATATGCCAATCTGAACGGCGTTTGCCAACTGTATCAAAATGATGCGTTTCGTTATATCGTGCTGTTTTCCCCTTGCCAGCCGATGCTTGTCTGAAAACCGGATTCAGGAGTGTTATGGAACTTCCCCAGCAAAATTTGCCGGAAAGCGGCAAAGGCCGTTTGCGCCAGAATAGCATTTATCTGCTGCCCAATTCGTTTACCATCGCTGCTTTGTTTTCAGCCTTTTTTGCGATTACGCAGGCCATGCACGAGCATTACGAAGTGGCGGCGATTGCGGTATTCGTTTCGATGCTGCTTGATGGTATGGACGGCCGCGTGGCTCGCTGGACCAACAGCCAGAGTGCGTTTGGCGAGCAGCTCGACAGCTTGGCCGATATGGTGAGTTTCGGCGTTGCACCGGCACTGATTGCCTATAAATGGCAGCTTTTCAATTTCGGTAAGCTCGGCTATTCGGTGGCGTTTATTTATTGTGCCTGCGCCGCTTTGCGTTTGGCACTCTTTAATACCTTAATCGGCAAAACCGATAAGCGCTGGTTCATCGGCGTGCCCAGCCCTACGGCCGCCGCATTGGTTGTCGGTTTGGTGTGGGTTAACCACAGCTATGATGATATCGCCGGTGTGGAATGGTTTGCGCTGCTCATCACTTTGTTTGCCGGGCTGTCGATGGTGGTGCAGATTCCGTTTTGGAGCTTTAAAGAATTCAACGTGCGGCGAAGAGTGCCTTTTGTGGCGATGATTGCGGCCATTCTGGTGTTGTCGGTAGTGGCGCTGGAGCCTGCGTTGGTGTTGTTTTTGTTTTTCTTCGGTTACAGTTTGTCGGGCTATATTATGTATGGCTGGCGGCGCTGGAAGAAGCGGAACAGGGTGCTCTGAGCATCCGATGGGCTGTCGAAAGACGGCCTTTTCTCAATGCTTGTCTGAAAACGCGAGGAGCAATGGATGGAAGTTATATTATTACTGGCGCTGGCCGGTTCGTTTGCCGGTTTTATCGCCGGTTTGCTGGGCATCGGCGGCGGGATGATTATCGTTCCCGTGGTGTTGTGGGCGATGCAGCTGCAGGGAGCGGGCGATACGAATTATTCGCAGCATATTGCAGTGGGTACGTCGTTTGCCGTGATGGTGTTCACTTCGTTTTCAAGCATGATGTCGCAACACAAAAAAGGTGCGGTCGACTGGCATGTGTTTAAAAGCATGGTGCCGGGTATGATTGCAGGCGTGGCTGGCGGCTCGTTGTTGGCAAAAGTTTTACCCAAAGAGGGTTTGCAGATTTTCTTTGTGGTGTTCACGATAGTGATTGCCGTACGTACGTTGATGGATGCGAAGCCAAAACCTACCCGTCATCTGCCGGGAAGAGGCGGGTTGTTCGGTATGGGCGGGTTGTTCGGCGTGTTGTCGAGCTGGATCGGCATCGGCGGCGGGTCTCTTTCCGTGCCTTTTATGGTGTTTTGCAACGTGCCGGTGCATAAGGCAGTGGGTACTTCAGCCGCGTTGGGTTGGCCGATTGCCTTGACCGGAGCCATTGCTTATCTGATAAACGGCTGGGATGTTGCCGGTTTGCCGCCGGGCTCGCTCGGTTTCGTTTATTGGCCTGCGGCGCTTGTTCTGGCGATGGCCACTTTGATTTTTGCGCCTTTGGGTGTGAAAGTGTCGCATAAACTGCCGCCTGAAAAGCTGAAATTGGCGTTTGGTATTTTGCTGCTGGTTATCGCGGTACGCATGGCTTGGCAGCTTGTTCGTTAACCGTTTGATGATTGTGATTGGAGCAAGGTGATAATATGACTGCAACCCAATTAATCCAAAGCTTAACCGACATTGTCGGCCCGCAATACATTATTACTGATCCGGCTAAAACCGAACCTTACCGCCAAGGCTACCGTTTTGGCGAAGGCCAAGCGCTGGCGGTCGTCCGCCCCGGAACACTGCTTGAGCAGTGGAAAATATTGAAAGCTTGCGTGGCGGCGGATGTGATTGTGTTGACTCAGGCGGCAAACACCGGATTAACCGGCGGTTCCACTCCCGACGGCAATGATTATGATCGCGACATCGTTATCGTCAATACCATGCGGATGGATATCATCCAGCCCATTAATCATAATGAACAAGTCGTCTGTTTGCCCGGCTCTACTTTAAACCAGTTGGAATTGATGCTGAAGCCTTTGGGGCGCGAACCGCATTCGGTTATCGGATCTTCGTGCATCGGTGCATCCGTATTGGGCGGCGTGTGCAATAATTCCGGCGGTGCGTTGGTGCAGCGGGGGCCTGCCTATACGGAAATGGCACTCTTTGCCCGTTTGAATGAAAACGGCGAACTTGAGCTGGTGAACCATTTAGGCATTGATTTGGGTGGAACGCCGGAAGAAATCCTAACCAATTTGCAAGGCTGGCATTATCAGCAAAAAGACATCACCTCCGATGCGGGAAAAGGGCATGACCATGCTTACTGCAACCACGTTCGTCAGGTTGACGAGCCTTCTGCCGCACGCTTCAATGCCGATCCGGCACGTCATTACGAAGCTTCCGGCTGTGCAGGCAAGCTGATGGTGTTTGCCGTGCGGCTGGATACGTTTCCGCTGGAAAAAAATACCGCCGTGTTTTATATCGGCACGAATGATATCAATGAACTGACCGACATCCGTCGCACCATTCTCGGAGAATTTGAAAGCCTGCCTGTCTCCGGCGAATACATTCATCGTGATGCTTTTGACATTGCTGCGATTTACGGTAAAGATACGTTCTGGGTAATCCGAAAATTTGGTACGCACCGGCTTCCCAAGCTGTTTGATTTCAAAGCCAAGGCAGACCGTTTCAGTAAAAAGCTCGGCTTTCTGCCGAAACATTTTCCTGACAAGGCATTGCAAATGTTGAGCAAATGCCTGCCTGAACACTTGCCGCAATCGTTGCGAGATTACCGCAACCGTTACGAGCATCATCTGATTTTGAAAATGGGCGGTTCGGGTGTGGAAGAAGCCAGGGCGTTTTTAGAGCAGTATTTCGCCGGAAAATCGAGTGCTTATTTTGAATGCAGCCCGGAAGAAACTCAGGCCGCCATGTTGCACCGGTTTGCGGTTGCCTCTGCTGCGGTTCGCTACAGATCTGTGCATGACCAAGAAGTAGAAGATATTGTAGCCTTGGATATCGCCTTACGCAGAGACGATCGCGATTGGTTTGAACACCTGCCTGCCGAAATTGATCAGAAACTCAGTCACAAACTGTATTACGGGCATTTTATGTGTCATGTATTTCATCAGGATTATATCGTTAAGAAAGGCCATAATTGCATGGCTCTGGAGCATGAAATGCTGCACCTTCTGGATAAACGCGGTGCGCAATATCCTGCTGAGCACAATGTCGGTCATCTTTATGAAGCCAAGCCGGCGCTGAAGCAGTTTTACCGCAAGCTTGATCCGACCAATAGTTTCAACCCAGGTATAGGCAAAACCTCGAAGAAAAAAAATTGGGCTTGATGGCGGCAGGGTAATCCAAGCCATTAGCGGCTGTGGATAGCAAATCGGTCGTTAACGGAGAGGTAAGGTTTTCTCAAAAAATGCCTGTCTGAAACGATAATTTTAACGGAAACATAAAAAAGCAGCTTTGAATTGAATCAAAGCTGCTTTGGTGTTTGGTCGGAATGAGAGGATTCGAACCTCCGACCCCTTCGTCCCGAACGAAGTGCGCTACCGGGCTGCGCTACATTCCGAAAGAGCGCATTCTAGAATCCTTCGATTGCCTTGTCAATAGAAGGATTTTAAGCAGCGTAGAGTATGAAAAGGGTGGGCCGCTTTTTTAAATCGGGCAGAGTGCTTAATTTTTGCCAGTCTTTGATGGGTTTGCTGATAATGATTTGGCTGGGTAAGGTTAGATCGCAGGCAATGCATAGGCGTGTATCAGGATGAAGCGTGGCAAGGGCGTCGGTCAGCAAGGCATTGTTGCGGTAGGGCGTTTCGATAAAAATTTGGGTTTCATCATGCTTGCTGGAGTGTTGTTCCAATTTTTTTAAAGCGGTGTTGCGCTCCATTTTTTCTGCAGGCAGATAACCCTTAAAGGCAAAGCGCTGGCCGTTTGCACCGGATGCCATCAGTGCCAGTAATAAACTGGAGGGGCCGATAAGCGGACGCACTTCAAAATTATGTGCATGCGCCAGGGCAACCAGCCCGGCACCCGGATCGGCTACGGCAGGGCAGCCCGCTTCGCTGACAATCCCCATGCTGCGGCCTTCTTGTAAAGGCTTAAGTAGATCGGGCAGGGTTTTGAGGTTGGTGTGTTCGTTGAGTGTTTGCAGGTTTAATTCGCGAATGGGCGTGGTTATTCCCATGTGTTTCAAATGAGCACGGGCGGTTTTTTCGGATTCAACGACAAAATCGGTCAGTCCGATAATCTGTGCTTGCTCATGCGGTAAGAGGCAGGGTGTATCCGCCGCGCCAAGCGGTGTGGGAATCAGGTATAAAACGGGCTGCATAAGGGTCTCCTGAGAGGAAGCCTGTCTGAAAATCAGAAATCGTTCGGAAATAGGGTTTAGACAAGAATCTTATAAAACTTCGATGCCTTCGGCTTGTAGAAAATCAATTAATTTGAAAATCGGCAGGCCGATTAATGCGTTTGGGTCAAGGCTGTCTATGCGTTCCAGTAGGGCAGCGCCTAGGCCTTCGCTTTTTGCCGCGCCTGCGCAATAAATCGCATCGGGTTCGCGTTGCAGATAATTTTTTATTTGTCGTTCGGTCAGATTGCGCATGGTAACCACGGTTTTATCAACGTGCGTATGCAATTTACCTGTGGCTGTATTGAGCAGACAAAGTGCACTGTAAAAATCAATTTTCCGGCCGCTGAGTTGGGAGAGCATTTGTTGTGCATTGTTTACACTCATCGGTTTGCCCAGTTGAATGCCTCCGCACCAAGCCACTTGATCCGAGCCGATAATCAATGCGTTCGGAAAATCTTTGGCAAGTGAATGCGCTTTGCCTTTGGCCAGGCGCAGGGCGGTATCGGCTGCGGATTCGCCTGTTAGGGGTGTTTCATCGAAATCAGGTTTGGCGGTTTGGAAAGAAATGCCCAAACGTTGCAATTGTTGCTGGCGGAAAGTGGAACTTGAGCCTAAAATAAGCGGGATTTTTGCATTCATTTGCTTAAAAATATTGACGTTACATCGTTGAAATTATATCATGGCCCGTTTATGTTAGACCCTAATTTGATTGACCCCGAAGTCTTCGCCGCTGAAAAGCAGGTGCTGCAAAGCTCTGTGAAGCTCAGCGGGCTGGACGAGCGTGTTTGGGCTCACGAGTATTTGGCAAGCAAAGAAACCGATGTGTCGTTTACCTTGAAAGGTGGGCGGGATAAGTTACAGCGCTTATTTTTAGATTTGTCCATCCGGGCGGATTTGCTGCTGATATGTCAGCGGTGTGTAAAGCCAATGCCGTTTGCGCTTGAAGAAGTCAGCCGTATAGTCTTGTTTTCCGATGAGGAAAGTCTGGATCAGGCCATGCTTTCCGATGATGAGTTGGAAGGTATGATGTTGGAGCCGACATTAGATGTTTTGACTTTGATTGAAGACCAAATTCTAATGGCTTTGCCTTTTTCGCCGCGCCATGAAGACTGCAATAATGTTGCATTGGAAGCAGTTAATCGAGATACGCCGAATCCGTTTGCCGTTTTGGCCGGATTGAAAAGCGGTCGCTAACCGGTTTTACAGTTTTACTTTAATTTTTAGGAGCTTGAAATGGCTGTTCAACAAAACAAAAAATCTCCCTCTAAACGCGGTATGCACCGCTCTCATGATGCGTTAACCGCACCTGCATTGTCTGTTGACGGTGCAACCGGTGAAGTGCACCGTCCGCATCATATCTCTCCCAACGGTATGTACCGTGGTCGTAAAGTGGTAAAAGCGAAAGATGAATAATTTTTCAGCCCTTTAAACGGATTATGATGAAAGAAGCCAGAAGATTGCCTTGCTTGAGCAAATCACTGGCTTCTTTGCGTTCCGCATGTCATTAAGAATTTGCAATAAATGAAAATAGGCAAGCAAACAGATGGCTGAGCGGAAAAGGGTTGGGTTGGTAAGCACTCAGGTTGTGAAATAATGGTTAAAAAAGTTTGGTATTCTTATGATGAGATTCACCGCGTTTTAAAGGGGCTGGCTGAAAAGGTTCAGGACGGCGGTGTGAAATATGATGCGATGATTGCGATTGGCGGCGGTGGTTTTATTCCGGCGCGGATTTTGCGTTGTTTTTTGGATATACCTATTTACGCGGTAACAACAGCTTATTATGACAGCGAATATGAAGGCAAAGTGACCGACGGCGTAAAGAAAATCCAGTGGTTGGATCCTCTTCCGGAGAGTCTGAAAGGCAAAAATGTCTTGGTGGTCGACGAAGTGGATGATAGCCGGGTAACGATGGAGTTTGTGTTGAACGAGCTGTCCAAGCTGGATTTGGCCACCATCGGAGTGGCGGTTTTACATGAGAAGAAGAAAGAGAAAATCGGAAAATTGCCGGCGGGCATTCCTTACTATAGCGGCATTGTGGTAGAGGATTGGTGGATTAATTATCCTTGGGATGCAGAAGATATTGATGCGCATAATTTGCTTGCCGCCGAAAAATAAGTATGATTTCTAAGTAAAGATAAGATGCCTGTCTGAAAAAATAGCCAAAAAAACAAGCTATAGCATGAAAACAGGTTTATGATGACGTGTTGATTTTCAGACAGGCATAGCGTTATGCCTGTCTGAAACAGTTTGTATGGAGAAAACGACATGATTACATTGGCCGTAGATGCCATGGGCGGTGATTCGGGGCTGGATGTAACGGTTCCCGGAGCCACGGCTTTTTTAAAACAGCAAAGTGATGTGCGTCTGATTATGGTCGGCGATGAGGTGTGCTTAGGCGAGGCGCTAAAAGCCGCCGGGGCTCCGATGAACCGCATAGAAATTAAGCATGCGTCGCAAGTTGTCGATATGGACGAACAACCTCAGCTGGCTTTGAAAAATAAAAAAGACTCTTCAATGCGTGTGGCTGTGAATCAAGTTAAAGAAGGCGCGGCGCAGGCAGCCGTGTCGGCAGGTAATACTGGTGCCTTAATGGCAACCGCCCGCTTTGTGTTGAAAACCATTCCGGGTATAGAACGTCCGGCCATTGCCAAATTTTTGCCTTCGCAAGGTACGCACACGACGCTAATGCTCGATTTAGGTGCTAATGTGGATTGCACGGCCGAAAATTTAGTGCAATTTGCGGTTGTTGGTAGCGAGTTGGTGCAGGCTTTATATCCGGAAAACGGGCAGCCTCGTGTCGGGTTGTTGAACGTCGGTTCCGAAGATATCAAAGGCACGGCAGTGGTTAAACAAGCGTTCAAATTGTTAAAAGTAGCGAATCTGAACTTTATCGGCAATGTTGAAGGCAATGAAATTTTTAGCGGAAAAGTGGATGTGGTCATTGCAGATGGTTTTGTTGGCAACATTATGCTGAAAACCATTGAGGGTATGGTGAAGTTTATGGGCGGTGCCATCAAGCAGGAATTTCAGGCCAATATTTTTACTAAAATGGGTGCGGTAGCCGCATCTCCTGCCTTAAAAGGCTTTAAAAACCGCTTTGACCCTAGAAAATTCAATGGTGCGATTTTTTTGGGTTTACGAGGTGTCGTGGTTAAAAGTCATGGTGGTACCGATGCGCTCGGTTTTTCTTTTGCTCTGGAAGAAGCTTACCATGAGGCCAAAGCCGATAGCTTAGTCAGAATCGAGCAGGGCGTTGCGACGCAATTGGCCGTATTGGCTGAAAAAAAGCTGGAAGCTGAAAATGCAGCGATGGCGAATAATATAGAATAAGAATAAGGCAACGACGGAGCTTTCGCTGTTTTTGTTGGCGGGTAGTGTAAATTTTTATCATGATTAAATTTTTAATTAAATTGATTTATTGCTTAAATTTTATACGATAATTTGACTTAATCCTGTGTAAAATGAAAACATTCTGAAATCATGTTACTCATGTTAATTCTGATTGAGTGAAATTTAGAGATTTAATACAATATAAAATTATTTGAAACCGATAACCATAAAAGGCCACACCATGCGATATGCAAAAATTCTCAGTTCGGGAGGCTATTTGCCCGCCAAGCGTGTTAGTAACGATGATTTGGCAAAATTCGTTGATACTTCAGACGAATGGATTACCAGCCGGACCGGTATTAAAAACCGGCATATTGCTGCGGACGATGAAAAAACCAGCGATCTGGCCGTGGCTGCGGCAAAGAAGGCTTTGTCAAACGCCGGTTTAGAGGCCGAGGAAATTGATTTGATTATTGTGGCCACCTCTACCCCTGATATGCAGTTTCCTTCTACCGCAACTATTGTGCAACAAAAGCTTGGTATTAGTGGCTGCCCGGCATTTGATGTGCAAGCAGTGTGTGCGGGCTTCATGTATGCGCTGACTACGGCTAATGCCTACATTCAAAGTGGTATGGCAAAAAAAGCATTGGTTATCGGTGCGGAGATTTTTAGTCGTATTTTGGATTGGAGCGACCGTTCGACCTGCGTTTTATTTGGTGATGGGGCGGGCGCGGTTGTTCTTGGTGTTTCGGATGAAGCAGGCATTATTCATAGTAAGCTGCAAGCGGATGGCAATTATTTGGATTTGCTGAAAACACCCGGACAAATTGCTAATGGAAAAATCACTGGTACGCCTTTCTTAACGATGGATGGGCCCGGTGTCTATAAATTTGCCGTTAAAAACCTATCGCAAGTGGCAGAGGATGTGCTGGCAGAAGCAGGAATGAATTCGGAACAAATTGATTGGATTGTGCCACATCAAGCGAATAAACGGATTATTGAAAGTACGGCCAAGCATTTGGGTCTAAGCATGGACAAGGTGATTTTGACAGTACAGGATCATGGCAATACTTCTGCCGCTTCTGTGCCGCTGGCGTTGGATGCGGGTATCAGGGGAGGTAAAATTCAACGCGGACAGGTTTTACTGTTGGAAGGCATCGGAGGTGGCTTCGCTTGGGGTGCGGTGCTGGTCAAATATTAGAAAAATCCTTAGATTCAAGTAAGTTAGATATTAAAGAATTAGGGGCTGTCCTAGATAACTAGGGAAATTCAAATTTAAGTTAGAATTATCC
>NZ_JAUMZU010000023.1 GCF_030527965.1 Neisseria sp. | reverse complement strand
ATTTTAAAACAATTAGTAAAGCATGATTTGTCCTAGTTATCTAGGACAGCCCCTTAAATTTTATAACTACTAATATTTAGTAAAATACATTGCTTCTTTTCATGTATTTAAAGTTCAACATGAATCACCAATACAACCAGTTTCTCAACTCAATCATTATTCTACGAAATTTGCCATGATCCTTTTCAGCTACTCAGATTCGCGGTATAGTTCCATATGATTTTAGGTAATAAAAAAACCCAACAAACCATTATAACCCCCCCCCCCCCCCCCCGATGGACTACCTGAAAAAAATGCCTTTTACGATTGTATTTATCGATAAAAAAGGCCGTTCCTACAATGATAGCAGCCGTGATTTGAACGCATATATTCAGCGTCATCCCATGATTATTCCACGGCTGCATCAACCTCGTTTCTCTGCCAAAATCCTTGAGATTGCCGCGCATCACAGCGGTATGAAGGTTGTTTACCGCCCTGCCGACAGCCGTGTGCGCCGCAATCTGACCTATGTCATCCGTAAAAATATTTTCCGAACAGATAAAGAACTGTGGGCTTTTATCAATAAGCCGGAGAATTTGGATACCGTCAAATAAACCGTGCCCACCGCCTTTTCAGACAGGCATCTTTGAAAGCAAACCATGCTCTTAATGATAGATAATTACGATAGCTTTACTTACAACATCGTGCAGTATTTCTCCGAACTCGGGCAAGAAGTGGTGGTTCGCCGTAATGACGACATCACGCTGGAAGAAATCGAAAAACTCAAGCCGAGCTACCTTGTCATCGGCCCAGGCCCATGTTCGCCTAAAGAAGCGGGCATCTCTATTTCTGCCATGCAGCACTTTGCCGGCCAATTACCAATTATGGGCATTTGCCTTGGCCATCAAACCATCGGCGAGGCTTTCGGGGGGCATATCGTGCGAGCACAAACCCTGATGCACGGCAAAGTTTCTCCCGTTCATCATCTGAATAAAGGCATGTTTGAAAATCTGCCCAATCCGGTTACTTGCACTCGCTACCATAGCTTGGTTATTGAACGTAACACGCTTCCCGATTGCCTTGAAATTACAGCATGGACAGACGATAACGAGATTATGGGCGTTCGTCATAAAACCTACCCGATTGAAGGCCTGCAATTTCACCCCGAAGGGCTGCTTACCGAACACGGCCATGATATGCTGAGTCGTTTCCTTGAAGAATTTCAAGATTTCCAAGCCGCCTAACCAAACGCCGAATAAGAGACAATTTGATGATTACGCCCCAGCAAGCCATCGCCCGCCTGATTGATAACAACGAGCTTTTTTACGACGAAATGAGCGACTTGATGCGCCAGATTATGAGCGGCCAAGTTGCTCCGGAACAAATCGCCGCGATTTTGGTCGGCTTGAGAATCAAGGTGGAAACCGTATCCGAAATTTCCGCTGCCGCCACAGTGATGCGCGAATTTGCCATTCCGGCACCGGTTAAAACGCGAGATAATTTAGTTGATATCGTCGGCACCGGTGGCGACGGTGCCAAAACATTCAATATTTCAAGCACAACCATGTTTGTTGCCGCCGCTGCCGGCGTTAAGGTTGCCAAACACGGTAACCGCTCCGTATCTTCTTCCAGCGGCGCAGCCGATGTGATGGAGCAGATGGGCGTTGCGCTCCAGCTTACTCCCGAGCAAGTTGGCCGCTGCATTGATGAAACCGGAATGGGTTTTATGTTTGCACCCAGCCATCATCAGGCAATGCGCCATGTCGCACCGGTGCGGCGCTCATTGGGCATCCGCACTATTTTTAACGTGCTCGGCCCGCTAACCAATCCGGCAGGTGCGCCCAACCAGCTACTAGGCGTTTTCCATATTGATTTATGCGGCATTTTATCGCGCGTTTTACAACAGCTCGGCTCCAAACACGTTTTAGTCATTTGCGGCAGCGATGGTTTAGACGAAATTACTTTGACCGGCTCTACTCGCGTTGCCGAGCTGAAAAACAATAAAATTACTGAATACGATATTTCACCCGAGCAATTCGGTATTGCGCCGCGGGCACACCTTAATGAAATTCGTGTGGAAAACAGCCTGCAATCGCTAAATATGATGAACGCGGTTCTGGTCGGAGAAAAAGGAGCGCCACGCGATATCGTACTGCTCAACGCCGCCGCCGCCATCTATACCGGCGGTCTGGCTGATTCATTGGAAGAAGGTTTTGCACGAGCCGAAGAAGCCATTGATTCCGGCAAGGCAAAAGCCAAGCAACAAGAATTGATTGCCTATACCCAAAAGCTGGCTAAAGCCTGAGCCATGTTTGAAAGGTAAAATGAAAGCATAAATGCCTGTCTGAAAAGTTTTAGACAGGCATTTGTTATGCGCAAACCTTACGATTTCTTCGCTTTAAATCCGAGCAAATGCTGTTGCGTCGCCAGCCAAGCACCGCCCATACCCAAAGCGGTAACCACCAACAATACCAACAAAATCTCTGGAAAAGTAAAAAAACGCCAATCCACATTCAACCCATAAGGCTTGAATATTTGGTTGACCAAAGGCCGGGTTGCGCTCATCAGCCAAGCGCACAGCGCAAGGCTCACGCCGGTTGCCAACAAGCTCTGCCAAGCCGCCTGATAAAGAAAAGGCCGGCGGATAAACGATGATGGCGCGCCTAAAAGTTTGGTAATCTCAATTTCTTCTTTACGGCTCAGTATCTGCAAACGGATGGTATTGTGCGCCACCAACACAAAAGCCAAGCTCAGCGTTATGGCTAGAAAATAAAATATTTTCCGCACAAAATCGTTTACCTGATATAAAGTCTGCATCCATTCGGCATCAAGCTGCGCGCTTTCTACCATAGGCAGCTCGTCCAAATCATGCTGCAAAGCCCTCATTTCATCGGGTGCCGGATGCCCTTGCGGCGTAACGATAAACACATCGGGCAAAGGGTTTTCATCCAGCATGGAAACCAAATCCTGACGCCCCATGCTTTTTTGCAATTCTTCCAAACCCTGCTGTTTGCCGACAAACTCATATTTCTCAATCCGTTTATCTTGTGAAAGCAATTTGCGAACCTCATCGTCATCACTCGCCTCGGCACCGGATTCCATATAAAGCGTAATCTGAGTCGCTTCATTCATCTTGCCAACCAAAGCCTGCGCGCTCTGAACGCCCAAATAAAGCGACAACGGCAATGTCATGGCGATTGAAAGCATCACCAAAATCAGAAACATGCCCAAAGGCTGGCGCACAAACTGCACCGCTGCGCTTTTTGCCGATTCCGCATGCAGCGAAAAATAATGTTTCATGCCCATTATGCAAACCTCCCTTGCTGCAAGCGCAGAATCCGATGGCCGTAATCCGCCATCAGGCTTTCATCATGCGCCGCCACGATGACCGTTGTTCCGGCTTCATGAAACGTTTTAAACAATTCCATAATGTCCAAAGCGTAAGCCCGGTCGAGATTGGCGGAAGGCTCGTCGGCAATCAGCAGGCTAGGCTGGTGCACCACCGCACGGGCGATGCACAAACGCTGCTGCTCCCCGCCCGACATGGTAATCGGATCTGCTTTTTCCTTACCCGACAAACCGACCTTCTCTATCGCAACCATCGCCCGTTTTTCAGCCGTTTTGGCATCATAGCCGGTGATTCGCAACGGCAATATCACGTTTTGCAGCACATTGCGGTCATATAAAATTTTGTGGTCTTGGAAAACAATGCCGATATGCTGGCGCAAAAAACCAAGCTGGTTATCGGAAAGGTCGCCGATATTCTGATTGTTCATCCACACCTTGCCCTCGGTCGGCTTGGTAATGCCGGCAATCAGCTTAAGCACCGTCGACTTTCCCGCACCGGAATGGCCGGCCAGAAAAATCATTTCGCCTTTTTTAATCTGAAAACTCAGATTCTTAATCGCAGAAAAACCACCCGGATAAATTTTGGAAACTTGTTCAAACCGAATCATGATAGCCTTCTGTAAGAGTATTTAAACCAATATTCGGTCGATTATACAATAAGGCCGCCCCAAACCGACCATCTGTTTTATAATATGGAAAAATTCAAAACTAAAGGAAACACAATGCTGACACCCGAACAAGTCCGTCAAATGATTGCCGACATCGCCGATTGCCAACATATCGAAGTGGAAGGCGACGGCCATCACTTTTTTGCCGTTATCGTATCCGAAGATTTTGCAGGCAAAGCCCGTTTGGCGCGGCACCGGATGATTAAAGACGGCCTGTCTGAAAAGCTGGCATCTAACGAATTGCACGCCCTCTCAATCCAAACCGCCGCCACACCCGAAGAGTGGGCGGCCAAAGGCAATTAAAATGAGGAGCGATTGATGAATAAAAGAACTTTCCTACAGGCTTTCATTATTCATTTGCAAACCAAAGGCATTCCGTTTAAAGAAACAGCCGATTCGATTTACCTCTCTCAAAGCAACCACCGCTATTTCCTGGAAATGGCAGTCAATGAAAACGGCACGTTCGATGCGTTGGTTACCGACTTGCAAAACGGCACGTTCGCCGAAAGGCAACAAGGAGAATGGATTGATGCCAATGATTTGAAAGCACATCTCCAATCCTACCTTGATATTTTGAAAACCGCCGGCTAACCCGGGTAAACAAGCAATGCCTGTCTAAAACATCGCGTTTTCAGACAGGCATTATTAAAAACAGAGCCCAAACAAACACCCTTCTCTAGTATAATTCTCCTTTTCCGCCCTACCGAAAGAATCATTGTGGATAAACTTAAAATTTCTGCCAACGGCCCGCTAAACGGCGAAATTACCGTATCCGGTGCCAAAAATGCCGCCCTGCCGCTGATGTGCGCCGGCTTGCTGACCGACGGCACGCTGCGCCTGAAAAACGTGCCGATGCTGCGCGACGTCAAAACCACGCAAAAATTGCTGCAAGGCATGGGCGCCCGCGTATTAACCGACAATATCCACGAGTTTGAAATCAACGGCGGCACCGTCAACAACACCATTGCACCATACGAACTGGTCAAAACCATGCGCGCTTCCATCTTAGTGCTCGGCCCCACGCTGGCACGCTTCGGAGAAGCCCAAGTCAGCCTGCCCGGCGGTTGCGCCATCGGCTCGCGTCCGGTCGACCAACACCTCAAAGGCTTGGAAGCAATGGGCGCTGAAATCACCATTGAGCACGGCTATGTCAAAGCCAAAGGCCGTCTGAAAGGCGCCCGCGTGGTTATGGACGTGATCACCGTAGGTGGCACCGAAAACCTGCTTATGGCCGCTACCCTAGCCGAAGGCACCACCGTTTTGGAAAATTGTGCCGTCGAGCCGGAAGTGGTCGACCTGGCCGAATGCCTGGTCAAAATGGGTGCCAAAATCAGCGGCATCGGAACCGCCACCATGACGGTTGAAGGCGTAAAAACCCTGCACGGCTGCGAACATAGTGTGGTGCCCGACCGTATCGAAGCGGGTACGTTCCTGTGTGCCGTTGCCATGACCGGCGGTAAAGTGGTATTGCGCAACGCCGCGCCGAAAACCATGGAAGCCGTATTGGATAAATTAACGGAAGCAGGCGCCATTATCGAAGCGGGTGATGATTGGATTGCCATTGATATGCAGCAACGCCCGAAAGCAGTCAACATCCGCACCACCGAACACCCCGGCTTCCCCACCGATATGCAGGCTCAATTTATGGCCATGAACGCAATAGCAGAGGGCGAAGGTACAGTAGTCGAAACCATTTTTGAAAACCGTTTCATGCACGTTCCCGAGCTTAACCGTATGGGTGCGGAAATTACCGCCGAGGGCAATACCGCCGTCGTCAAAGGCGTGGAGAAACTTTCCGGCGCCACCGTCATGGCTACCGACCTGCGCGCTTCGGCCAGCCTCGTTATGGCCGGTTTGGTTGCGGACGGAGAAACCATCGTCGAGCGCATCTACCATCTCGATCGGGGCTACGAACACATCGAAACGAAGCTGGGCAAAGTCGGCGCCAAAATCGAGCGAATTTCCTAAAACCCGATTCAATCTTTTATAGAAGAGCCCGACTCTAAATAACGAATGCCTGTCTGAAAATTTTCAGACAGGCATTATTGCATTAGCTTAGCCCCGTTTTACCTAGTTCAAAAATAGGCAAGGCTGTACCCTAAAAGGATGGCTTTCACAAAAATATTACCATCTCTTTCAGACAGGCATTTGGATTCCATGTAAAACCGAGAATGCCATTACATCAAATTCTCAGATTAATCCTTCAGCCTAAACTCCGCTGCACGGGCATGAGCCGTCAGACTTTCGCCATGCGCCAACACACTGGCGATTCGACCCAGTTTTTGCGCACCTGCTTCGGAAACCTGAATCAGGCTGCTGCGTTTTTGGAAATCATACGTTCCCAATGGCGAAGAAAAACGCGCGGTACGGCTGGTTGGCAAAACATGATTCGGCCCGGCGCAGTAATCGCCCAAACTCTCGCTGGTGTAACGCCCCATAAAAATCGCACCTGCATGGCGGATTTTCTGCGCCCATAATTCAGCATTTTCTACTGATAATTCCAAGTGCTCGGGCGCAATATAATTGGCGATTTGGCAAGCCTCATCCAAGTCTTTTGCCAGAATAAACGCGCCCCGATTGCTTAATGAAGCTTCAATAATGGCTCGGCGCGGCATTTCTTCAATCAATTTATCCATAGCTGCTTGCACTTCGTCGAGATATTGCTGCGAAGTTGCGATTAGAATCGCTTGCGCGATTTCATCGTGTTCCGCTTGGCTAAACAAATCCATCGCCACCCAATCGGCTGGAGTGCTACCGTCGGCAATCACCAGAATTTCCGACGGCCCCGCTACCATATCAATACCGACCACACCGAACACGCGACGCTTGGCCGCCGCAACGAAAGCATTGCCCGGGCCGGTGATTTTATCCACCTGCGGCACGGTTGCCGTACCATAAGCCAATGCAGCCACAGCCTGCGCACCACCGATGGTAAACGCTTTGGTAACACCGGCCACATACGCCGCCGCCAATACAATATCGTTGCGCTCGCCTTTGGGCGTCGGCACTACCATGATGATTTCAGGCACGCCCGCCACATGCGCAGGCATGGCATTCATAATCACCGAGCTGGGATACGCCGCTTTGCCACCGGGCACATAAATGCCAACCCGATCCAGCGGCGTGATTTGTTGGCCAAGCAACGTGCCGTCGTCATCAGTATAGCTCCACGATTCCATTTTTTGACGCTGATGATAGCTTTCCACGCGTGCCGCAGCGGTTTGCAAAGCCTTCTGCACGTTTTCGGGCAGCTTATCGAAAGCAGCTTTCAATTCGTCTTGGCTCAAAGTCAAATCGGCCATCGTCTGAGCAGATGTACCGTCGAACCGGTTGCTGTATTCGATAACCGCCGCATCGCCGCGTTTTTGCACGTCGGCGCAAATATCAGCAACAATTTGGTCGACTTTCGGGTCTTGTGCGGTTTCAAAGGCAAGCAGGCTTTGCAACTCGGATTGAAAATCTGGAGATTGGGTGGTTAAGTATTTCATGATTTAATCTTTCTGTTTGGAATCTCATTTTTTCAGACAGGCCTATCTGAAAAACGGCATATCCATAATAATATTTTAAAAATATACTTCAATCTTTGCTGACAAACCGTTTATTGACACGCACTCGCTCACCGCGCCCTATTTTTTTAATTTCCAGCCAATCGGCATAAATAGCATGAACCAAAGCACGATCTGTATCGAAACCATACTGGTGCGGATTAACATTCGGCGCAAGCTGCTTCAATACATCACCCAAACGCGCCCAACCTTCGCCATCGGCAACAGCATCAACAGCCTGCTGCACCAACGGAATCAATTTGGTAAAAACAGCTCTGCCGCCATTTTTGGGCTTAACCGCCTCTTCCGCCGTTGCTGATTGAGATTGAGGCACCGCTTCCGGCTTCTCTAAGCTCTCGGCGCGCGGTTTGCGAACATTACGCTTACTTTTGCCAGCTGGCTCGACAACCTGCCCTGTCTGCGCATTAGTAGAGACAACATCGGTTACAGTTGACTGCCCACTTGGCTGAGCATTCTGCGCTTCCGCCTTGTTATCGGCCAATTTACCGCTTTTTTCGGCAATCGGTCGTCGTCGAACCTGCACTTGATTGTTATCGGTGCGGGACTCAAATAAATCGAATGATTTGATCAACTCTGAAAGTTTGCTGTAACCATAAAGGCGCGGGTCAAAATCAGGATTGATTTTGTTGATATAACTGCCGATCGGCCCTAAATTCGCCCAGCCCAAATCATCGGCATTTTCACGCACGGCACGTTTAATCAAGGTTGCGGCATCGAAGGTTGAATTGCCTGATTCCGCAGCCGGCTTGGTTTTACCGTTATTTTTATTCTTTTCGGCCGTTGCCTTTTCAGGGCGGAAAATTTCGGTATAGATAAATTTGTCACAAGCTTTGCGGAAAGCCTCGGGCGTTTTCTTCTCGCCAAAACCATACACTGTAAGACCGCTTTCACGCAGGCGGCTGGCAAGGCGGGTAAAATCGCTGTCACTGGAAACGATGCAGAAACCGTCAAAATTGCCACTGTAAAGCAAGTCCATCGCGTCAATAACCAGCGCCATATCGGTAGCGTTTTTGCCTTTGGTGTAGGCAAACTGTTGAACGGGAATGATGGCATGCGGAAGCAGCGCCGCTTTCCATTTGTTGAGACCGTGGCTCCAGTCGCCATAGATGCGTTTCACACTGGCGATGCCGTATTTCGCGATTTCTTCCAGCAGGCGGTCGATAATATCGGCCGGCGCATTATCGGCGTCGATGAGAACGGCAAGTTTTTTATCTGATGTAATATTCATAGCTTGTTTATCATGAATAGATTGTATTTTCAGACAGGCTTCAATCCATTTGAAAATCAAAATGCGAAATAGTGTCTTTCCACCGCACTGATGCCGGCACCCTTGATAACAGGTTACACGCTGACAATGTCAATAAAGCTCGGCTTTTTCGGTCGGCCTACTTCTCGCCGTTTACCACCTCGGCAAAAGCACCGATAATCGGTTCGATTAAGGCATATTTCATCTTCAAAGCCGCTTTATTCACCACCAAGCGGCTTGAAATATCCACAATATGCTCTACCGCTTCCAGATGATTGGCCCGCAAAGTATTACCGCTTGACACCAAATCGACAATCGCATCAGAAAGCCCAACCAGCGGTGCCAGCTCCATAGAGCCGTAAAGCTTAATCAAATCAACATGCACACCCTTTGCCGCAAAATGCTCGGCCGCGATACCCGGATATTTGGTTGCCACACGCAAGCGCTGCCCCGGTCGCGATACCGATGCATAATCCACACCTTTAGGCACGGCCACCATCATACGGCACCGAGCAATCTTCAAATCCAACGGCTGATACAGCCCTTCTCCGCCATGCTCGATTAACACATCCTTTCCCGCAATACCGAAATCCGCCGCACCGTATTGCACATAAGTCGGCACATCGCTCGCGCGTACGATAACAAGCCGGATTTCCGGATGATTTGTGCCGATAATCAGCTTCCTCGATTCCTCAGGATCTTCAACGGGAACGATTCCGGCAGCCGCCAAAAGCGGCAGCGTTTCTTCAAAAATACGGCCCTTGGATAAGGCAATGGTTAAGTTTGTATCTTGCATATAGTTTTCCATAAAAGAAGCCTGTCTGAAAAAGACAGACCCGGTTCAACCTCATTTTAACAAGGTTTTTACATCATCGGCGATTTCCGTGGCCGTTTTGCCAAAAGGCTCAAACACCACCGCCCGGCCGTTTTTATCCAGTAAATATGTTCCGGCAGTATGCTCTACCGTATAATCATCGGCTGTTTTTCCTTTTATTTTCCTGGCCGTAACACGATAAAGCTTCTGCACGGCCGCAACATCTTGCCCGTTTGCCGCAGACAATCCGATGAATCGCTCGTCAAACAACCGTGCATATTTACCCACCAATTCAGGTGTATCCCGCTCTGGATCAACACTCACAAATACCACGGCCACATTCTTACTTTGCTCGCCCAATTGCTTCATCACATCAGCGTAGCCGGCCAATTCCGTTGGGCATACGTCAGGGCAATGGGTAAATCCGAAAGTCAGAATCACCACCTTCCCATGTAAGCTTGCCATATCGAAAGGCTTGTGATTATCCGCGGTCAACGTAAAATTCCCACCGATATTGTCTCGGCTAATATCACTGCCTTGAAAAACAGACGCAACCGATTGAACGGCCTGCTCGTTTGCATTTTTCTGCGAACAGGCAGAAAGTGCCAATATGAATGCCAAACCCAGTGTCAGCAGCCTCATGATTCATCTACTTTTAAAAAGATTGGAAGCTTTATATATTACCGCGTTTTCCCATCATTATGTGTTTATAAAATGTTTTAAGGTGAATCAAAAACTTGCATAAGCAAGCTTATCAAACCAATCGTAATGGTTTACAAGATTTATTTAGCTGCTATAATAGCCAACTTCTCCAGCCCGGGTGGCGAAATTGGTAGACGCAGGGGACTCAAAATCCCCCGCCGAAAGGTGTGTCGGTTCGAGTCCGACCCCGGGCACCAGATAGCAATAGCCGATAAATCAAATCGGTTCCAGCCACAAAAATAGTTTATCCCGCCCAGGTGGCGAAATTGGTAGACGCAGGGGACTCAAAATCCCCCGCCGAAAGGTGTGTCGGTTCGAGTCCGACCCTGGGCACCAATTCCCTGTAACACCCTTTAGCATTTTCATGATGCTGAAGGGTGTTTTACTAATAACCACATAAAAAATCCGAATCATGTCAATGTCTATCTGAAAAAAAGCGCCGCTTAATCTCTCAAGCGGCGCTTTTTTTCAGACAGGCATTATTTCTTCAATTCATTAGCCAAATACAGCCAAGTTTCAATCACGGTATCGGGGTTCAGCGAAACGCTTCCGATGCCTTCTTCCACCAACCATTTGGCGAAATCTTTATGATCCGAAGGCCCTTGCCCGCAGATACCAACGTATTTGTTATGTTTGCGGCACGCTGAAATGGCCAGATGCAGCATCACTTTAACCGCAGCATTACGCTCGTCAAACGTAGCCGCAATCGAACCGCCGCTATCGCGATCCACGCCTAAAGTAAGCTGGGTCATATCGTTGGAACCGATGGAGAAGCCGTCGAAATATTGCAAGAACTGCTCGGCCAACAAAGCATTGCTCGGCACTTCGCACATCATAATTAGACGCAAGCCGTTTTTACCACGCTCCAGACCGTTCTCTTTCAAAGCCTTAACCACTTGCTCGGCTTCGCTCAACGTGCGCACAAACGGAATCATGATTTCCACATTGGTCAGACCCATTTCGTCGCGCACATATTTCAACGCCTTACATTCCAAAGCAAAGCATTCTTTGAAATCGTCAGACACATAACGCGCCGCGCCGCGGAAGCCCAACATGGGATTTTCTTCATGTGGCTCGTAACGGTTGCCGCCGATTAAGCCCGCATATTCGTTGGATTTGAAATCAGACATGCGCACAATGACTTTACGCGGATAAACCGATGCCGCCAATGTTGCCACCCCTTCGGCGATTTTATCTACATAAAAATCAACCGGCGAGGCGTAGCCTGCGATGCGATCTGTGATTTCCGCTTTGATATCGGTATCTTGACGGTCAAACTCCAGCAGGGCTTTCGGGTGAATACCGATCTGGCGGTTGATGATAAATTCCATGCGCGCCAAACCGATGCCTTCGCTCGGCAAACCGGAGAACGAGAAGGCCAATTCGGGATTGCCCACGTTCATCATAATTTTAGTAGGCGGCTCGGGCATGTTATCAAGCGGAATTTCGCTTACTTCAACATTAGCCAGACCTTCGTAAATCAAACCGGTATCGCCTTCCGCGCAAGATACGGTAACTTCCTGCTCTTCCTGCAACAATTCGGATGCGTTGCCGCAACCCACAACAGCGGGAATACCCAATTCACGCGCGATAATCGCAGCGTGGCAAGTACGGCCACCTCGATTAGTAACGATGGCCGAAGCCCGTTTCATTACCGGCTCCCAATCCGGGTCGGTCATATCGGTAACCAGAATGTCTCCCACCTGAACCACATCCATCTGCGACGCATCTTTAACCAAACGCACTTTACCTTGGCCTACTTTCTGGCCGATGGCACGACCCTCGCATAAAACTGCGCCTTTATTGCTGATATTGTAACGGCGCAATACACGGCTGCCCGCTTCTTGCGATTTCACAGTTTCCGGACGAGCCTGCAGAATATACAGTTTGCCATCCAAACCGTCTCTGCCCCATTCGATGTCCATCGGGCGTCCATAATGCTCTTCAATAGTCAGCGCATATTTAGCCAATTCGGTAATTTCTTCGCTGGTAATGGAAAAACGTTTGCGATCGGCTTCGGGCACGTCTACCGTTTGCACTGATTTACCGGCTTGTGCGCTGTCGGTAAAGGTCATTTTGATGAGTTTGGAACCCATTGTTTTGCGCAGAATTGCCGGCTTACCTGCTTTCAGCGTAGGCTTATGCACATAAAACTCATCGGGGTTAACCGCGCCTTGCACAACTGTTTCACCTAAGCCATAAGAAGACGTAACAAATACAACATCTTCAAAGCCGGATTCGGTATCAATCGAGAACATCACACCGGCGGCTCCGCTATCGGAGCGAACCATGCGCTGCACACCTGCCGACAAGGCAACGATATCGTGGGCAAAGCCTTTGTGTACCCGATAAGAGATGGCGCGATCGTTATAAAGAGAAGCAAACACATGGTGCATCGCTTCTTTAACATTATCCAAGCCATTAATATTCAAGAAAGTTTCTTGTTGACCGGCAAAAGAGGCATCCGGCAGATCTTCCGCCGTGGCCGAGGAGCGTACGGCAACCGAAATCTGGTCGGTGCCCGCGTCGGCCACCATTTTATTCCATGCCGTTTCGATTTCTTTATCTAATTGCTCGGGAAACGGCGTATCCAAAATCCATTGGCGGATGTCTTTACCCACCCGCGCCAATTCGGTAACGTCTTCCACATCCAAAGCAGCCAAGGCAGCGGAAATACGCTCGTTCAGCCCGTTGTGCGCCAAGAATGCGCGGTATGCTTCCGCCGTCGTTGCAAAACCGCCCGGAACACGAACGCCTTTTTCCGTAAGCTGACTGATCATTTCGCCCAAAGAGGCATTTTTACCGCCAACGCTTTCCACGTCGGTCATACGCAGGTTTTCAAACCAGATAACGTAATTTTCAGACATTGTTTCAATCCAATTTGCAGGGGTTATAGGGAAATAAAAATTTTTGCGATGTCATTCTAACCAGTCAAACGTAGCCTGTCATGCTTTTTCGGAATCGGATAAAACGCCGGCAAGGCCGAAATATTGCGGAAACCGACCTTTAGCAAACGCCCGAATCAGAATAGTTTTATTTGTAATCAAACCTGTAATTACATGTAATATATAAGATTAAAAAGAAGCGGCAAGCCACAACTCATGAGAAAAATAAATTCTTAATCGCAATATAATTTCACAACAATAAATCTTTTAAAATTTAATTTTTATTTATCAGTATGAATTTATTTTGTGTAATTTGAAGTAACCCAAGAAAACCCGCTTCCAATAATGCTTTCAGATTGCTATGATGCTTTTTATTTCCCCAACTTGCCAAATACAAAGTGAGCAATTATGTCGCGTCGCAGAGCATTTTTTATTTCCGATAGAACGGGCCTTACATCCGAAAGCATGGGTGAAGCCCTGCTGGATCAATTTGAAGGCATTCAATTTAAACGCGCAACTTATCCTTTTGTCGACACTGTAGAAAAAGCTCACGCTATGGTGCAGATTATCAATAATTCGGCCGAGCAAGATATGCTGCGACCATTGGTATTCACCAGCATAATCAACCCGGATATCCGAAAAATCGTGCAAAGCAGTGCGGGATTGAATCTGAGCTTTTTCGATGCGTTTCTCAATACGTTGGAGCAGGAATTAGGTGTGAAAGCGCGCCATTCCATCGGCAAATTGCACGGCATCGTCGATGCCGACCGTTATGATGCGCGAATGGAAGCGGTCAATTTTTCGTTGAACCACGACGACGGCATCAGCGCCAAAGACTTGCAAACCGCCGATGTGATTCTGATGGGGGTATCCCGCAGCGGCAAAACGCCGACCTGCCTTTATCTTGCCCTGCAATACGGCATCCGTGCGGCAAACTACCCTCTCACGCCGGACGACTTGGAAAGCCCTGATTTGCCGCGTATGGTCAAACCGTTTAAAAACAAATTATTCGGCCTGACCATTCAGCCCGAACGTTTACAGGAAATCCGCCAAGAGCGGCGCCCCGATTCGAAATACGCCCACCTTAACACCTGCAAAAGCGAAGTGGCGGATGCACAGGCTATGTTTCGACGGCATAATATCGCGTTTACCAATACGACCCACAAATCGGTGGAGGAGCTGGCAGTCAGCATCATGCAAGCCTGTAATTTGAAGCGCCGCTTTTAAGCATAAAATGCCTGTCTGAAATATCAAAATTTTTCAGACAGGCATTTTCAAATACAATAATAAACAGGTTAAATATACCCAATTCACACCAAAGCAACAAACAACAAGTTCTTGCTTTTCTTTACGTTTTCAGACAGGCCTCTGTGAAAATAAGGCTGCTAAAATCCGCACTCTTTTTTTTGCTGGAAAGCTCATGTTTTTCGCATTCATTTTTATCATCATTCAAGCGCTTACTTTCTGTTTTGCCAAATGCGGGCAATGGTTTTTCAAAACGCCAAAAGGCAGCGCCAAGCACCGCCTGCTGCTTATCGGCACTTTCGTTTTCAGCAACGGCATTCTGGTTTTAACTATGCTGCGCCATTGGCACGTTATGTTTCGCATCAGCGCAGGGTGGATATTAATCATGCTGTTTACCCTGTTTGCCGCCATCGCCGTAGCATTATTATGGCTGGCGCTGAAAAAATCGGTAGCCAAGCCCAAGCTGGACATATGGTTGCGCGCATTCGGCGCATTGTTTTTGTGCGGCATCATCGCCTGCGCAATTTACAACGCTTACACGCCAGTGATCAGGCATCTAAGCATTACTATAGACAAACCGTTAGACAAGCCGCTACGCATCGGCATGGCCAGCGACTTGCATTTGGGCTATCTCTTCCGCAACCGGCAGCTTGACGAATTGGCTGCCATTATGGATAAAGAAAAAGTCGATATCATCCTGCTGCCCGGCGACATTATGGATGACGACACCGATGCCTACCAAGCCTTGCACATGCAGCCCGACCTGATGAAGCTGCGCGCGCCGCTGGGCGTTTACGCCACCATGGGCAATCACGATTTGCTTGGCCACGAACGGGACATCCATCAAGCTCTGACCTCAGCCGGAATCAAGGTACTCAGCGATGACGTTATCAAAATCGACAATCGCTTCTGGCTAATCGGCCGCCCCGACGACAATATGCGCAGCCGCCAAAGCACCGAAAGCCTGCTGCTCAAAGCCGATGCCAACCAGCCCGTATTCCTGCTCGACCACCGCCCGTCGGAAATCGAAAAACACGCCAAACTGCCGATTGACTTGCAAGTTTCCGGCCATGTGCACAATGGGCAGGTTTTCCCCGCCAACATCATCGTGAAATTCCTCAACCGCCTCGCCTACGGCTATGAAAAAATAGGCATGGGTCATTATGTCGTTACTTCAGGCTACGGTTTCTGGGGCATACCGTTTCGCTTAGGCTCGCAATCCGAAGTGTGGATTATCGACGTAAAATCTGATAAGCCGTAACCGCGAGTTGTAAAAATGCCTGTCTGAATGTTCAGACAGGCATTTAATATTCGATTACCCGATTAAATTTTCACTTGGGCTTTTTTTGCCTCTGCATTTTTCAGCAATTGATACAATTCGTCTTTCAACGCCAATTTTTTCATTTTCAGATTTTCAATTTCCTCAGCAGCCGAAACAGCAGTTACCTCGTTATTTTCCAAGCTGGCAATTTTATCGTCCAACTCGTTATGCTCGTCAAACAAACGGGCAAAGTGTGCATCTTCTTGTTTTAATTTTGAAATCAAATCACGATATTCAGGAAACATATTTAAATCCTCTTGGTTGAACAATATTTAAAGCAAGAAACCCAACGGCCTCCCTGTAACTTTCATTTTTATTATAACAAACGCAATCTTTCATGACACGACATTTTTAGCCGCGCTTGACCTACCGCAAAGCCGGAAACAGGCATAAAATCAGGCCTGTTTATAACCGCCCGCACATCAGGAACATCGCATGAATCCGACTATCAACTTGTTGAAAAATCACCGCACCTACCGCCGCTTCAAAGCCGGCGAAACCATCCCGCCGGAAAATCTGCAAGCCATCATCGACTGCGCGCGCCAAGCCCCCTCGTGGATGAACGGTCAACATTACACCATCATCAATATCACTTCCCCCGAATTGCGCGCCCGCATCAGCCAACTGCAACCGGCCAACCCGCAAATCAGCGAATGTGCCGTTTACCTTATTTTTATTGCCGACTTGCACAAGGCCGACCTCTGCTGCCAAGCCTATGAAGGCAATTTTTCAGCGGCCGGCACCCCCGACGCATTTATGACTGCCATAACCGACACGGCGCTCGCCGCACAAAATGCCGTAACCGCCGCCGAAAGCCTCGGTTATGCCACCTGTTACACCGGTGGCATCCGCCAAATTGCCACACAATTAATCGAATGGCTTAAGCTGCCGCAACACACCTTCCCCGTTACCGGCCTGTGTATCGGCACCCCCGACGTCGAAATGCGCATTAAGCCCCGCCTGCCGCAGGCAGCCGCCTATGCAGAAAACCAATATCCGACCGACCAAAGCCTGTCTGAAAGCCTCGCCGCATACGAAGAAACCCTACGCCAATTTGCCGAAGCGCGCGAAACGCTGCCCTATCGCGAAAAATTCGCCCGTTACTACAGCCGCCCTTACGCGCCCGAAAACCTCGAACTGATCCAAAAAGCCGGTTGGCTGACCTGGCAGCAGGAAAAATAAACGGCAGATACACAACCGCTATATAATGCCTGCCTGAAACCAACGTTTTTTTCAGACAGGCATAGCTTCGGAATACATGAAAAAATACACCCCGCGCCAATATCAGCACATTTACGGCATAGGCTACCAATTCATCAAGCCGCAAGGCCGTAATCAATGGTATCCGATTAACGAAGACCGTTGGGAGCTGCCGCCGGGCGAAACTTTCTTTTTTACCGATGAAACCCTCTATCTGCCGCTGCAAGCCCGCCTCAACGTACAAATGAAACTGGCTTCAGACAATGCCGAAGCACGCCTGCAAAAAGCACTGCGCGAAGACGCTCTGCGCGAAATCGCCCGCAATCTGAAAGCCAGCCTGGATGAAGAAAAGCTCGCCCAAGCCATCGATTTTTTCAGCCGGCAAGACGAATGGTTCGAATAATTTTTTCAGACAGGCATTAACACCATGCAAACCTATCTCGTCGGCGGCGCCGTACGCGACCGCCTGCTCGGATTAGAAACCCAAGACCGCGACTGGGTCGTGGTCGGAGCCGACGCACAAACCATGCTGGATTTGGGCTACCACCCCGTCGGCAAAGACTTCCCCGTATTCCTCCATCCCGAAAGCCGCGAAGAATACGCCCTCGCCCGCACCGAGCGCAAAACCGCCAAAGGCTATGCCGGTTTTACCTTTCACGCCGACAAAAGCATCACCCTAGAGCAAGACTTGCTGCGCCGCGACCTCACCATCAACGCCATCGCCCAAGACAGCAACGGCAAGCTCATCGACCCCTACGGCGGCCAAGCCGACCTGCGCAACCGCATCCTGCGCCACGTTTCCCCCGCTTTCGCCGAAGACCCGGTGCGCATCCTGCGTACCGCCCGTTTCGCCGCACGCTACGATTTCAGCATCGCCCCCGAAACCATGGCGCTGATGCGGCAAATGGTGGCAGCCGGCGAGGCCGATGCGCTGGTAGCCGAACGTGTGTGGCAGGAGCTGGCCAAAGGGTTGATGGAGCCGCAACCCGGCCGCATGATTGAAACCTTGCGCGAATGCGGCGCATTGAAAGTGATTCTGCCCGAAGTCGACGCCCTGTTCGGCGTACCCGAGCGCATCGACTATCATCCCGAAGCCGACAGCGGCATCCATACTCTACTGGTATTGCAACGCGCCGCCGATCTGCAACTGACCCTGCCCGAACGCTACGCCGCATTGGTACATGATTTAGGCAAAGCCCTCACCCCGCCGAATATCCTGCCTTCACACCACGGTCACGACATCGCCGGCGTCAAACCGATACAGGCCGTCAACGCACGCTGGCGCGTGCCCAAAGCCTGCGGCGAACTGGCCCTATTGGTGAGCCGTTGGCACATCCTGCTGCACAGCGCCGCCCAGCTCAAACCCGCCACCGTGTTAAAAGTCCTCAAGCAAACCGACGCCTTTAGGCGCAGCGAACGCTTCGAGCAAGCGCTTAACGTCTGCCAAGCCGATGCGCAAGGCCGGCTCGGTTTGCAAAACGCACCCTATCCGCAGCGGGAACACTGGCTTTCCCTATTGGCCGCCGCCCGCAACATCGACACCGCCGCCATTGCCGCCGCCCATGCAGGCGAACCGCAAAAAACCGCCGCCGCCATCGATGCCGCCCGACTGGCTCGAATCAAGCCGTTGCAACAGCTCTACCGCCAAGGCAGCGCATAGGATACTTGCCGATTAGCCATAAGCATCCTACACTAATGCCTGTCTGAAAAAAGCCGATACATACCGTCATGCACTATTTCGAACTGTTCAATCTAACGCCCGCATTCCAACTCGACGAAGCCGCGCTGGAGCAAACTTACCGCCAACTGGCTGCCCGCTTCCACCCCGACAAATACGCCGCCGCCTCATCATTCGAGCAGCGCGAAGCCATGATGATGGCCTCCACCGTAAACGAAGCCTACCGCACGCTCAAATCGCCCATCGACCGCGCCGCCTATCTGCTTAAAGCACAAGGCATCGACGCCGACGCACCCGAGCACACCGCTTACGCACCCGAATTTCTAATGCAGCAAATGGAATGGCGGGAAACGCTGGAAGACGCCCGCGCCGAATCCGACGAAGCCGCCCTTAATGCATTGGAACAAGAAATCCTATCCCATCAAACCGAGCTTTATTCCAAGCTGGCCACCGCATTTTCCGCCGCCGAATACGAATCTGCCGCCCTATTGGTACGCCAAGGCCGCTTCCTAAACAAACTACATCAGGAAATTCACAATGCCTTGTCATAACAGCGGCTTACACAAGTTCCGAAATGTAAATGCCTGCCTGAAAAAGTAAAACCGCTTTCAGGCCAGCCTTAGCCGTCGCACAATCCCGTTTCCCCAAGCCGGAACACAGTGTAAGCCAAAGCCCATGCACCGCAATACGGCTTCGGCCGAATTGGTCGATAAACATACATTTAAACCTGAAAACGCCCGCCGAGATAAATCCGGCTGCATCTTCAAGCCGCATTCTTTAGAATCCGGCCAAACCACACAACAAAAGTATGCCAAAATGAAGAAACACCTGCTTATTCCTTTAGTTACCATCCTAGCCCTCAGCGCCTGCCAACCGGCCGCACACAACGCCGGACGCAAAGAAAAAGCCCTGCGCTTCATCATCAGCCACCCGATTGCCGCCTTCAAAATCGGTATGAAAGCCGACCGCGCCCGCAACATCACCACCAATTCCGTGCGCTTCTCCATCCATCTGGGCCTGAACGACACCTTCAATCCAGATGGTCGCGGCACCCAAGTCAACGCCGTACGCCACACCCTGTGGCAAGCCACCATTACCTCGCGCTTCAGCGCCACCGTCGCCAAAGAAGCAGGCGACGCCTATGAAAAAGACAATACCCCGCCCGATCCGAATAAAACCGAATTCAACAAACTTTATGACGCCGACGAAAGCGTAGACCTGCGCAACAACGCCATCGGCCGCGGCATCGGTGACGCCAATAAAAACGCCGAAATGAAAACCATCGTCCGCGCCATTCTCGATCGTTATCACACCGAAGGCCTCTGGCAGATTTTCCCCGAAGAGCGCGAAGGCAAAACCGTTTACCAAATCCGCCTGACCCAGCTCAACGACACCGATTACCAAAAAGCCGTATCGGAATTGGAAACGCTCAACCAATACGGCGGCAAATAAATCCCTCGCCCACCGTCCCTAATGCCTGTCTGAAACATTTCTCAACCTTTCAGATAGGCATATTTTATTCCTGAGTGATTTACTCAACTATAGCGAATCTGATAAAATACCGCCGATTAAAAATAAACCTTCAAAGGCACACAAACCATGGCTCTCCTACAAATCGCCGAACCCGGCCTTTCCGCCGCGCCGCACGCGCACCGCTTGGCCGCAGGCATCGATTTAGGCACCACCAACAGCCTGGTCGCCTCCGTAAAAAGCGGCAGCGCCGTCTGCATTGCCGACGAACAAGGCCGGGTTACCCTGCCGTCCATCGTCCGTTATTGCGAAAGCACACGCATCGAAATCGGCTACGACGCACTCAAAGCCCAGAAAACCGATCCGCTCAACACCATCTCCTCAGCCAAGCGCCTGATCGGCCGCACCTTAAACGACCTACACCAAGACGACCGTTACCTGCCCTACCGTTTCGGCGAAAACAAGCGCATTATCGAGTTACAAACGCGCCAAGGCGCCAAAACCCCGATAGACGTTTCCGCCGAAATCCTGCGCACCCTGAAGGCCCGCGCCGAAGCTAACCTCGGCGGCGATTTGGTCGGTGCCGTGATAACCGTACCGGCCTACTTCGACGATGCCCAACGCCAAGCCACCAAAGATGCCGCGCGGCTGGCAGGTATCAACGTACTCCGCCTGCTTAACGAACCGACGGCAGCAGCCATCGCCTACGGTCTCGACAACGCTTCCGAAGGCATTTTCGTCGTATACGACCTCGGCGGCGGCACTTTTGACGTTTCCGTATTACAGCTTTCCCAAGGCCTGTTTGAAGTCAAAGCCACCGGCGGCAACAGCGCGCTGGGCGGCGACGATTTCGACCACCGCCTGTTTTGCCATCTGCTTGAACAAAACAACCTTTCCCAGCTTAACGAACAAGACAATCAACTTCTGTTAAGCCTAACCCGCGAAGCCAAAGAAACGCTTACCAAGAACACCAGCGCCACCATCCGAGCCACTCTTTCCGACGGCCGCTCGGTCAACAGCACCGTTACCCGCCAAGAATTTCAAAACCTGACCCAGCCGCTGGTTGCCAAAACCATAGAGCCGGTTAAACAAGCGCTCAAAGATGCCGGCGTTACCAAAGCCGATATCAACGGCGTGATTATGGTCGGCGGCGCCACCCGTATGCCGCACGTACAGCAAGCCGTTGCCACCTTTTTCGGCCAAACGCCGTTAAACAACCTGAACCCCGACGAAGTCGTCGCCCTCGGTGCCGCCATGCAAGCCAACGTACTGGCCGGCAACAAAAACGACAGCGAATGGCTTTTGCTCGATGTAACCCCGCTCTCGCTCGGTCTGGAAACCTACGGTGGATTGGTTGAAAAAATCATCCCGCGCAATTCAACCTTGCCCACCGCGCGCGCGCAAGATTTCACTACCTTTAAAGACGGCCAAACCGCCATGACCATCCATGTCGTTCAGGGGGAACGCGAATTGGTGGCCGATTGCCGCAGCCTCGCCAAATTTACCCTGCGCGGCATTCCGCCGATGGCCGCAGGTGCCGCGCGCATTCGCGTTACCTTCCAAGTCGATGCAGACGGCCTGCTTTCCGTATCCGCCCGCGAGCAATCCACCGGCATACAAGCCCAAATCGAAGTCAAACCTTCTTATGGCCTCGACGATGAAACCATTACCCGCATGCTGAAAGAAAGCATGTCCAACGCTTCCGAAGATATGGCAGCCCGCGCCCGCGCCGAAGCGATTGTCGAAGCGGAAGGCCTAACCAGCGCCGTACAAGCCGCATTGGAATTGGACGGCGATTTGCTGAACGAAACGGAGCAACATGACATCCGAACGGCCATAGCCGCTTTGGAAAACTTGGTTCAGACAAGCGAAGCCGAAGCCATCCGCAACGCCGTTGCGGCACTCGGCCATGCGACCGATGATTTTGCCGCCAAGCGGATGAACCGCAATATCCAGCGGGCGCTGACTGGGCAAAAAATAGAAGAAATCTAATCAAGCCTGCTTAAACAAACCGTTTCCGTTTCTTCTCAACCAGTTCGGAAACCGCTAACAATAAAAACAATTCAAGGAACCTTAAACATGAGTGCATATGCAATAATCATATTAGCATTCGCCATGTCGATGGACGCTTTCGCCGCCTCCGTTGTAAAAGGTGCGGTCATCAACCAACCCAGCCCTAAAGAAGTTTTAAAAATTGCCCTTCTTTTCGGCATCGTCGAAACCATTACGCCCTTAATCGGTTGGGTCGGCGGCTCGGTCGCCCAACAATTTATCGCCGACTGGGATCATTGGGTGGCTTTCACCCTGCTGCTGCTCGGTTGCAAAATGATACACGAAGGCATCACCCACAATAACGACGATGAAACACAACAAGAGTGTAAGAAAAAAAACAGTTACCTTTTGCTCCTGACCACTGCGATAGCCACCAGCATCGATTCCATGATTGTCGGCGTCGGGCTGGCGTTTCTCGATGTCAACATTACCGTTACCGCCATCGCCATCGGCGCCGCCACAACTTTGATGTCGGCCATCGGTGTTGTTTTAGGCCGCTTCCTCGGCGCCGCCGTCGGCAAACGCGCCGAAATCTTCGGCGGCATCGTTTTGATTATCATTGGCTCATCCATTTTGGTCGAACATTTAGGGCTGTTCAAAGCGTCGTAAACCTACGGCCAAGCACTAGCAAATCAGGTACAATGCCTGTCTGAAAACAAACATATAGGAAACACACACATGCCGAAAGTTACCGTACTGCCCCACGCAGACCTCTGCCCCGAAGGGAAAACCATTGAAAACGCCCCCGAAGGTCAAACCATCTGCGATTTATTATTGGATAACGATATCGAAATTGACCATGCCTGCGAAAAATCCTGCGCCTGCACCACTTGTCACGTTATCGTGCGCAAAGGTTTCGACAGCTTGGAAGAACCGAGCGAAATCGAAGAAGACCTGCTGGATCAGGCTTGGGGCTTAGAAGCCGAATCCCGCCTAAGTTGCCAGGCCAAAGTATCGGATGAAGATTTGGTTGTGGAAATTCCGAAATACACCATCAACCATGCCCGCGAACACCACTAAACCAACACAGCAACCGGCTGAAAAATAAACAATAAAGCCCAATCGAAAAATATCAAAGGAACAGCACCATGAAATGGACCGACACACAACGTATCGCAGAAGAACTCTATGATAGCCACTCCGATACCGATCCGAAAACCGTTCGTTTTACCCAATTACGCGAACTGATTCTTGCCCTGCCCGATTTTGACGACGACCCCGCACGCTGCGGAGAAAAAATTCTCGAAGCCGTACAGCAAGCGTGGATAGACGAAGCAGAATAAACAAAAGCCTGTCTGAAAATTTTCAGACAGGCTTTCTTACATTCAAATAACTCGGCAAGCTTAAGGCCAATACCAAACCCAAACCATTGCTCACGAAAACAAATCAAATTCACATCCGATCAACGCCCGCTGATTTTATCAGACAGCCCCACTTCATGCGGATTGATTCGAGCATTGTCCTCCTGCCCCAATCCCACCAACTTACGCAAGCGCGTCATATAAGCATTCACATCCAAACCGCGCCCGAAACGTTGCGCCTCCCACAAAGTTTCAGCCAACGCTTCCATCATATCGTGCTCGGCCTTCACCCAGTCGCCATGATATTTGGCACATAATTGCTCATGAATCGAGCGTATGCCCGGCGGCTGATCAATGCCTGCCTGCTCCTGTATCGAAAGATGGAGCGACATATGCAGAAACGGATTACTTTCCCCTTCCTTAGGCGTCCAAGTTTTATCCAGATAATCCTCAATATTTTCCAGATAACGACCGTATTCAGGGTGCGCTTCAATGATGCGCAACGCCTTTTGCTGCAACGCATCCAATTGCAAAGGCGCCAATCGGTGCTGCCATACTTGCGCAAAAAAACGACGCACGTCATGCGTGTTCACGTCATACATACATCCCAGCCCTTTTCTCAAATATTCATTTTCAGACAGGCATTATACCCGCAAACGACAAACTGGTAATTCAAAGCCATCTCACGTATAATCAGACTCCCAATCTGGGGGCGATCTTGGTTTCGACGGGGGTTGCGAAGCAGATGCGGGCATACCGGGGTCTCAGATTCCCGTAAAACACTGAACGAAAATAGTCGCAAACGACGAAACTTACGCTTTAGCCGCTTAAGGCTAGCCGTTGCAGCAGTTGGTCAATGGGCTGTGTAGCGCAAGCTACCGCAACGTCATTTCACATTGACTGGTTTCCTGTCGGGTTACTTGGCAGGGAATAAGATTTAAGGTAACTGGTTTCCCGCGAGCCTGTCTGTCGGCGCAAGGGGAATAAGACACTAAGTTGACAAGACTAAGTATGTAGAACGCTTTGTAGAGGACTTTCGGACGGGGGTTCAATTCCCCCCGCCTCCACCAAATTATGTTTTCAGCAATATGTTGAAACACCAACAAAACTCCTAGAAAATCAAAAATCTAGGAGTTTTTTTAATATCTGTTGCATACCTACATTAAGCCGCCCTGTCGTTTATCTGAACATTGGGTACAATTAGGTTTCAAATTAGGAGCTTATTGATATTAAGACATCAAACTACGGTCGTGAAACTACTACCGCTGGTTAAGCATAAGGGCGTTAAAGCGATTGTTTAAGAGGAGTTTAAGAAGATGGAAGCGCAATTAACATCGGTAGAATTACCTGATTTATCTGATTGGAAATTACCACCACTATACACTATAGAGCAAGCTGCCTTGCTATGGGGAGGAATTGATCCAAGCACAATATCCAATTTTCAAGAGGCCGAAAAAATAGCTCATCCGGCACAATACCGTCGTGCTTGTATTGCACGACAGGCATTCTTAAGCGGAATCATTTTGAGAACCCTTACAGTACAACAACTGTTTTTAGTTAATGATTTTAACGGCTCCTTATATCCAGCAAATCAAAAAACCGATAGTTTCAGTATTGATGAAGTTTGTATTTCTCAAACATTAGTAATGCGGGACGTACTCATAGAATGGGCCAAACGCGAACAATGTTATACGTTACGCCAGACACTGTCGAAAAATAAAACACCACAAGTAAAAACCGAAACCATTACACAGCCTGAAACTACTTTAAAAATTGAATCTAAGCCGCTTCAACCTTCTTATCCAACCCCTGAATTTGAAGTCGCTTGCACTGTTGTTAAAGAATATTGGAATAAACTAGAAAAAGGAAAAAAGCCGCCTAAGGAGGCAGAAATTCAGGATTTTATTGCAAAAACCCTAGAAAAACACTTAGGTTGTAAACCATCACAAGCCGCAATTACTCGTGTAGATACCCTTACCCGTCCCCAACAATTTAAAAACAGGCAAAAAAACAATAAAGTTAATGGTTAAACGCTGAAACCCTTACTATATCTAACTTACAGAACGGTTAAACCCTGATTTCATTCAATTGGTTTAACCGTTTTTCTATTGCGTATAACCCATATATAACCCGCAAAATTGCCGTATGAAAACACCAGCAATCCGCTGGCTGTTACAAATGGAGATATAAAACCATGCAGCAAGTCAACTTATCAAACTTACTCGATAACGCCCGGCCAACTATGGCTGAACTAGAAACAATCAAAGCACGCCATCACGAAGGCATTACCCCATTGATCCGGCTTTCAAATACAGCGATTAGAAACAGCAAGATTTTTCCCGCAAAACCGAAAAGCACAAGGCGCCAAATGCCATTTGCATGTGACAAGCAGAATCAAGCAATGGCTGCACAATCAAGTCAACGCATAAGGGAGCTGACCATGAAAACAGAAACGACCGCACAAAGCGGCCAATTCCAATCGCAAACGAATTATGCTCCGATTCGTTTTACTGGCAATCATACTCAACGCCATCAAGAACGGCCGCACAGTATGCTTGAGCTTCGAGCAATGCGTATTTGCTGCCCTACTCCTCGTGCCTTGGCACTGCTCAAACGTGGCCACCACATTACCCCAACATGGTGTGAAGAAACCAGCAGCACAGGAGTAAAGCACCGTATCGGTATTTATTCACTGGCATCTCAAAAAGGAGCGGAAAAATGAAAACGATCACACTTGATTATCAAGGTTCGGCCGTTTACTCCACCCGTGAAGCATGGTTTAACGCTACCGAGATTGCCGCCATGTTCAGTAAACAACTCTACGAGTGGCTGCAGCTCCCTGAAACAGAACGGTATATAGAAGCCTTATTAAAACGTGAAACAGAAAAACAATCAGCAAGTGATAAAAGATTTTCCCGTATCACAAAAGCCCATTTCATCAAAACAAGAAAAGATCATTCAAAGTCTTTCACTAAAGACATATGGCTGCACCCCAAACTAGCTTCAGCCTTTGCCCGCTGGTGTGATATTGATTTTGCCCTATGGTGCGACGAGCAAATAGAAACCCTGATTGCAAATGGTAAAGACTGGCATGCTGCAAGAGCTGAAAGTAAATTGGGCTTTCAAGTCATGGCTGAAATCATAAAGGCCTCCCGCCAAGCTTCGGGTAAAGATACCAAACCCTATCATTACAGCAATGAGGCGTTATTGTGCAACGCCGCTTTAACTGGGCAATTCAAACCTGTAAAGCGTAACCGGTTGAATAAAGCAGCCCTTACCATGCTGATACGTTTGGAAGCTCGTAATGCAGCCTTAATCGGCCAAGGCTTGCCTTATGAGAAGCGCAAGGCTTTATTGTTTGAACATTCAACGGGAGAACGGAAAAAGTTTCAGGCAGGCATTGTGTAAAAGCCCGTATTGGTATTTTAAGCTTACTTTGCCGGTTATGATCTAGAACCGGCAAAGCGGGCTTAAACAAACAATTAAAAACACCATTGCCATGAATACACAGCAATGGTGTTTTTAATTCTTGAACACAAAATCTTAGAAAGGCTCATGAAGGTCATATTTTTTGGAAACAACCTTACCGTAGAGTACCCAGCCTGCAAAGACAACCATACTACCCCAATACATGGCTTCCATACCGGCACCGTAAAGTGCATAGAAGCTATATAAGTTACCAAGGAAGGCGATGATGCTGGTAAACACCATTTCTTTATGAGGTACATTAGATGCTTTTTGCAACACAATAATGGCAGACATCGATAAGATATATGGAATCAAGTTGGTCACTACTGCCAAATTAACCAAAATATCAAATTGTTTGCTCAAGCTCGGGCTGATGGTCATCAATGCCAAAGCGGTTTGTATTACACCAATGATAACCATACCAACGAGAGGAGTATTGTTTTTAGTGGCAATACCGAATGGTTTAACGAAGTAACCTTCATCAGCACCGGTTTTGAATACTTGGGCAATTGTAAACTGCCAACCCAACAATGAACCGGTACAAGAGATAACCATAAGGCCCATAATAATTTTACCGATGAGCGGATTGTTAAACATAGTGGCAAACAAAATACCAAACGGTGCGTCAGAGGAAGCCAATTCGGCATTCGGTACGATACCAGCCACAACGTTAGTTGATACGATATAGATGATTGCAGTAATCAGCGTGCCCCATAATACGGCGATAGGTACGTTTTTCTCAGGATTGTCAACTGCTTCGGAGTTGGCACAGGCAGATTCCAAGCCTAAGAAAGCCCACAGGGTGATGGCAATAGAAGCAGGAACAGCTTCACCCAACGACATATTATGTGGATTCCATGCGCCGGCATACATGCTTGGATTGAACCAGAACCAACCAATCACTGAAACACCAACAACAGGGATAACAACACCCCAAACGGTAAAACTACTGATTTTACCTGTAATAGAAGCACCACCAAAGTTGGCCACCATGGTTGCCCATACAAATAGGATAGTACCAATCGCAACATGCAATGGTGACAAATCCCAGCCCATTAACACTTTAAGATAGCCCACGGCCGAAATGGCAATGGCAACGTTTGCAATCAATAGCGAAACGGCATAAGTGTAGTTGGCCATGAAGTTACCGCCTTTGCCGAAAGAGTACTCGGCATAACCGCCCATACCACCACTTTTTTTGCTGAACCGTCCGCATTTGGCGAAAGCGTAGGCCAAACACATGGAACCAACGGCTGTTACCAGCCACGATAAAATAGATATTGTACCTACCTGAGCCAGTTTGCCAGGTAGCATGATAATGCCCGAACCCATCATATTGACGACTGTCAGAATGGTCAATTGGACAACGCTCATTTTATTTTTAGATGCTGCCATGATTTTCTTCCTTATTATCATAAGACCAATTAATTCAAAAAGATCCTATTAATTCTGATGCTGCAGTGGTTTTGAGCCTTCAAAAGTGTGTATTCAAAACCACTGCAATGAACTCATGTTAGTGAGTTATTCATACAGCTTATGCATCTTTATCTACAACATGACCGAATGCTCGGCGGCTGCCGTCTGGCTGCTCTTGCAGATAAACACCTTGAATTTCCGGCTCGAAGCCCGGCAGGCAGTTGATACCTTCTTCTAAGGCCAGGAAGTATTTCTGCACCGCACCGCCCCATATTTCACCGGGAACAGTACACAACACGCCGGGAGGATAAGGCAATGCACCTTCTGCCGCGACTTCGCCGGCAATCTCGCTGAGTTTAACCAGTTTGACCTGATTGCGGATCAGAGCTTGCTGTGCATCATAAGGACTCATCGCTTGTTTCGGCCAACCGTCTGCACGGAACATTTCGCGTTGCAACTCTTTCATATTGTTGCGGGCGTAAAAATCGTGCATTTCTTGGCATAAACGTCGGATGGTGTAACCTTTATAGTAGTCTGCATGTTTGCCGTAAACTGTTGGCAATACTTCGCTCATCGGGCTATCGTTGATGATATGCTGCTCAAAGCGGGTAATCAGCGCTACCAAATGTTGCAGCTTGGCCAAGTTTTCAGACGGTGTTAACAGGAATAGAATCGAATTCAGGTCACATTTTTCCGGCACGATACCGTTATCGCGCAAGAAGTTGGCCAAAATAGTGGCCGGTACGCCGAAGGAGTCGTATTCGCCGGTTTCCACTTTAATACCGGGAGTGGTCAGCATGAATTTGCAAGGGTCAACAAAATATTGATCTTTGGCGTAGTTTGGGAAAGCATGCCATTTTGCACCCGGTTCGAATTTGAAGAACCGCAGATCGTCCAGAATGGTTTCGGTAGGATAATCCTGCCAAGGTTTGCCATCTACTTCAGTAGGAATAAACGGTTTGACCAAAGAGCAATTGTTCAATATCAATTTGCGTGCTTCTATACCTACGCGTACGCAGTCGCGCCACATTTTTTTACCGGCTTCGCCGTCATGCATTTTGGCGTTGACATCCAAGGCGGCAAACATAGGATAGAACGGGCTGGTTGATGCATGCATCATGAAAGCGTTATTGAAACGTTTGTGGTTGCAATAACGTTTTTGCCCTTTGATATGGCTGTCTTTTTTGTGAATCTGAGAAGCCTGAGAGAAACCGGATTGTTGTTTGTGTACTGATTGAGTAACAATGATACCGGGGTCGTTCTCATTGAGTTCGAGCAACAGAGGCGAGCAATCGCGCATCATCGGAATAAATTGTTCATAGCCAACCCATGCCGAGTCGAACAAGATGTAATCGCATAGATGACCGATTCTGTCGACCACTTGTCTGGCGTTGTAAATCGTACCGTCGTAAGTGCCGAGCTGAATTACAGCCAAGCGGAAAGGACGCGCTTCATCTGCACGTTTAGGATCAACTTTGCGGATTTGCTCGCGGATATATTTTTCGTCAAAGCATGCTTCATCGATACCGCCGATAAAGCCGTAAGGGTTACGTGCGGTTTGCAGATAAACAGGTTTGGCACCGTTCATCATCAAAGCGCCCAAGTGAATCGATTTATGGTTATTGCGGTCAAATAAGATCAAATCATCTTTAGCCAGCAAAGCACTGGTTACCACTTTGTTGGACATTGACGTACCATTTAACACGAAATAGGTTTTATCCGCGTTATAAACTTTGGCCGCATGTTTTTGCGCTTCGCAAGCAGGGCCTTCGTGGATAAGCAAGTCGCCTAAACGCACGTCGGCATTACACAAGTCGGCACGGAATAAGGTTTCGCCAAAGAAATGGAAGAACTCACGTCCGGAGGGATGTTTTGAGAAGAACTGCCCGCCTTGGTGTCCGGGGCAGTCAAATTCAGAATAACCGCGTTTGGTATATTGTTTTAATACTTTAAAGAATGGTGGTGCTAAAGTTTCAGCGTATCCGTCTGCCGCGGCTTCTACTTGTTTACCGTAATAATGGCGGCTACCAAATCCCAATTGTAATACGCCGCTTAATTCCGACAACACACCATCAGGAATTTGCTCGTCAGGTTGCAATCCTATAAAGATAGGAATATTGAAACCGGTATTCCGAACTCTAGCGATCGTTTCGACTGCTTGCTCTGCAGAAACGACAACCGCTCCCACATTGGTAAAGTCGGTTTGCTGCAAATCTACAGTTTCATAATCGGTAATAAAACCTGCTTGCACAGAAGGACTGACTGCAATTTTTAGATATTTCATGATAAATCTCCTAATTTAAAATGTAGGAACTGAATAAACAACGAACTGCACTAACTAAATATTTAAAGTCAAGATGAAGTAGATTGGTTTAAACAACACACCATTTTCGCAAGATTTTCAATTGCGATTTGGTCTTTCGGCACCAAACTAATTCTCATATTCTTTTAAATATAAATAAAAATTTTTTTAGCCAATACCATTGCATTCTCGGCACATACATTCATGTTGGTGCCGAAATTTTTCAATATCATTAATATGCTCACACTTTACTGCTAACGATCTTCAACAGTCAATCCGTACATGGCAAAATTCACTCGCATCAAGCACCCTACGCTTATGCAAACATACTATCGAGCTTTATTTTCTTTTTAATAACAGGCAATAACATCGCCGCGTTAGTGCTTTTAATAATCACTGAAAATACTTTGCTCTGTCGCTTTAAAGCATCATTTTTTTCATCAACTATTCAAAAATAAATCATACTAGGTAACTCTCCCCAAATTTCTTACCGAAATCAGATGGTGTAAGTCATCTAAAACCTATATTTCTAAGCAAATCCAAGCATTGTTGACAAATACACAGCTTCGAAGAGGAGCTTTAATATTGGTCTCAATAGGCTAACATAATGACCAATCAATAATCGATTAACAAATAAAAAACTACTTGCCACTACTTTTTTCAGCAAACACGTTTGAATTTAAATGAATGCCTGTCTGAAAACATTTTCAGACAGGCATCTTATCTTTCCCTCAACAGCCAAGCCGTCTTATTTCGAGGCATATACACAAAGAAATAAGAAAAATCGCGGTATAATCGCCCATTTCAAAATTTCGAAGACGCCATGCTGAAATTCACCTTGCATCAAACTGACGGCCATGCTCGTCGCGGCACACTGGAACTCAACCACGGAAAAATCGAAACGCCCGTTTTCATGCCCGTCGGAACATACGGTTCGGTTAAAGCGATGACGCCGCAGAATCTCAACGACATCAAAGCACAAATCATACTCGGCAACACGTATCACCTATGGTTGCGACCCGGACTTGAAGTTATTGAAAAATTCGGCGGCTTACACCAATTTATCGGCTGGAACAAACCGATTCTGACTGATTCCGGCGGTTTCCAAGTATTCTCGCTTTCCGATATGAGAAAACTTACCGAAGAAGGCTGTACCTTTAAAAGCCCGGTTAACGGAGATAAATTGTTTTTATCTCCGGAAATCTCTATGAAAATCCAAACGGTATTAAATTCAGATATCGTGATGCAGCTCGATGAATGCACACCGGGCGAAGCTTCTTATCAGCAAGCGAAATCATCGCTTCAAATGAGTTTGCGCTGGGCCGAACGCTCAAAAACCGCATTTGAAAAACTCAACAACCCCAATGCCTTGTTCGGCATCGTGCAAGGCGCCATGTATGAAGACTTGCGCGAGGAATCGTTAAAAGGTTTAGAGCAATTCGACTTTCCCGGATTAGCCATCGGTGGTTTGTCGGTGGGCGAACCCAAACCCGAAATGTACCGTATGCTACGGGCCGTCGGCCCCATATTGCCTGAGCACAAACCGCATTACCTAATGGGTGTCGGCACACCGGAAGATTTGGTTTATGGCGTTGCACACGGCGTGGACATGTTCGATTGCGTCATGCCCACCCGCAATGCCCGCAACGGTTGGCTCTTTACCCGCTTCGGCGATTTGAAAATTAAAAATACCGCTCATAAGCACGATACCCGACCAATAGACGAAAGCTGCACCTGTTACGCTTGTCAAAACTTCAGCCGTGCCTATCTGCACCATTTACACAAGGCAGGCGAAATCTTAGGTGCTCAATTAAATACCATTCATAATTTACATTTTTATCAGGTTATTATGGCGGAAATGCGTGATGCAATTGAAGAACGCCGTTTCAACGATTGGCAAGCCCAATTCCATAAAAATCGTGCCCGAGGTGTGAATTAAAGGTTTTTCAGACAGGCATAAACTGTTCTTTTTCATTTAATCTTCAACACAAACAGGCAAACGACACTTAGATACAATAAGTTTCTAATGAACGTTGACAATAAAAACGGCTGATAGATAGCACGGTTCTGATTTCAGCCATCGCAAATTTCCGTTATCAGCAGAAGTGCGGGTAATCTTGAAAAAAGCTCGCGCGTAATGCTAAAATAGATGCTTTAAACAGGCACGTAGCTCAGTTGGTTAGAGCACCACCTTGACATGGTGGGGGTCGTTGGTTCGAATCCAATCGTGCCTACCAGTTTTCCAAACAACAAAAGCGGCATAGCTTTTGTTGTTTATTTACATTATAAGTTAGAGGCTATTTCAGATAAGCCTCGATAATATCTTGCGTTTGGAGCATTTTCCGATGATTGACATTACCCTGCCCGACGGTTCAGTCCGCCAATATGAAGCCCCCGTAACCGTGGCGCAAATTGCCTCAAGCATCGGTTCTGGTTTGGCGAAAGCAACGGTCGCAGGCAAAGTAAACGGACGTTTGGTAGATGCTTCCGATCCAATCAACGAAAATGCCACCGTACAAATCATTACACCCAAAGACCCCGAAGGCGTCGAAATCATCCGACACTCATGCGCCCACTTGGTAGGCCATGCCGTAAAGCAGCTGTACCCCGACGCCAAAATGGTTATTGGCCCCGTCATTGAAGACGGTTTTTATTATGATATTGCAACGGAAAAACCGTTTACGCCGGAAGATATCTCTGCCATCGAAACCCGAATGAAAGAGCTTATCTCGCAAGATTATGATGTAATCAAAGTTATGACGCCCCGCTCCGAAACCATCAAAACCTTCCAAGAGCGAGGCGAAGAATACAAGCTACGCCTGATTGAAGATATGCCCGATGTCGAATCGATGGGCTTATACCATCATCAGGAATACGTAGATATGTGCCGTGGCCCGCACGTACCGAACACCCGCTTTCTAAAAAACTTCAAGCTTACCAAACTGGCAGGAGCATACTGGCGCGGCGACAGCAACAACGAAATGTTGCAACGCATTTACGGCACGGCTTGGGCCAGTAAAGAAGAGCTTAAAGCCTATATCCAGCGCATTGAAGAAGCCGAAAAACGCGATCATCGAAAATTGGGCAAACAGCTGGATTTATTCCATCTGCAAGACGAAGCACCGGGTATGGTATTCTGGCATCCCCGCGGCTGGACATTATGGCAAATTATCGAACAACACATGCGTCGCGAATTAGAAGCCGCCGGTTACCAAGAAGTGAAAACACCGCAGATTCTGGATAAAACGTTCTGGGAAAAATCCGGGCACTGGGAAAACTATAAAGACAATATGTTTACCACTCATTCGGAAAAGCGCGATTACGCCGTTAAACCGATGAATTGCCCCGGCCATGTACAGATTTTTAACCACGGCCTGCGTTCCTACCGAGATTTACCGATGCGTCTGGCAGAGTTCGGCTCGTGTCATCGCAACGAACCGAGCGGCGCACTACACGGGCTTATGCGTGTACGCGGTTTTGTGCAAGACGATGCGCATATTTTCTGTACTGAAGAGCAAATCACAGAAGAAGCCAAAGCATTCAATCAGTTGGTCATGAAAGTTTACCGCCAATTCGGTTTTGAGAATGTCAATGTAAAACTGTCGCTGCGCCCTGAAAAGCGCGCAGGAAGCGATGAAATCTGGGATAAGGCAGAACAAGGTCTTCGTGAAGCACTGACGGCTTGTGGCGTAGAATGGGGAGAGTTACCCGGAGAAGGCGCGTTCTATGGCCCGAAAGTGGAATATCACATTAAAGATGCGTTGGGTCGTTCTTGGCAATGCGGCACCATTCAGCTTGATTTTGTCTTGCCTGAAAGATTGGGTGCTGAATACGTTACCGAAGAAAACGGCCGTGCCCGCCCCGTGATGTTGCACCGTGCGATACTTGGCTCAATGGAACGCTTTATCGGCATTCTTATTGAAGAGCATGCCGGTTCTTTCCCTTTATGGCTGGCACCCATACAAATGGTTGTCATGAATATCACCGAAAAACAGGCTAATTATTGTCGAGACGTTGTGGAAAAATTGAAAGCTGCAGGCTTCCGCGCCGAATTGGATTTACGTAACGAGAAAATCGGTTATAAAATCCGCGATAACAGCCAATACCGTTATCCTTATCAGATAGTAGTCGGTGAGAAGGAAAAAGAGAACAATCAGGTTGCTGTACGCCGTAAGGCAGAAGACTTAGGCAGCATGGAGCTCGATGAATTTATTAAACTATTGAAAACAGAACAAAATTAAATAAACACTTACAAATTTATATCGAAGCATTAAAACTTTATCGGAACAATCAAAACAGTTAAACAAGAATATGTTGCTTGTAATATAATTCTTAGGCTGTCTGAAAAATGGTGCATTGCAACAAAGCAAGCCCTTATTTATTAACTTTTATAGGAGTATCTACCATCGCACAAGAACGCGAAGCACGGATCAATGGCGAGATTACGGCCAAGGAAGTGCGTTTAATCAGTAGCACCGGCGAGCAGCTCGGTGTTGTATCGGTAAAAGAAGCTTTAGCCATGGCAGAAGAACAAGACATTGATTTGGTAGAGATTTCACCTACTGCCAAACCACCAGTCTGCAAATTAATGGACTTCGGCAAATATAAATACGAGCAGTCCAAAAAGCGTGATGAAGCCAAGAAAAAGCAAAAACAAGTACAAATTAAGGAAATCAAATTCCGCCCGGGTACTGACGAAGGCGATTATCAAATCAAAATGCGCAATATCAACCGCTTTTTAGCCGACGGAGATAAAGTTAAAGTAACGTTGCGTTTTCGCGGCAGAGAAATGGCGCACCAAGAATTCGGCGCACAGCTGCTTGAACGGGTAAAAGAAGATTTGGCCGACGTGAGCAGCATAGAATCCTTCCCTAAAATGGAAGGTCGGCAAATGGTTATGATGATTGCGCCAAAGAAAAAATAAGATTATAATAATTAGCTTGTTTTGCCGAGCCGCAGCAAAACATGTACTTAAGCGGCAAAAATCGTGGTATTCGGGTTTCAAGTATTTTGATATCAAAATCCCCTTATACCTTATCTAATAAATAATGGAGTTTCCCATGCCTAAAATGAAAACCAAGTCGAGCGCAAAAAAACGCTTCAAAGTACTGGGTAATGGTGGTGTGAAACGCGCCCACGCGTTCAAACGTCACATCTTAACCAAAAAAACCACTAAAAACAAACGCCAACTGCGCGGCACTTCTATGGTGAACGATCGCGATTTGGCTTCTGTTGCCAAAATGTTACCCTACGCTTAAGGAGTTAGAATATGCCACGCGTAAAACGCGGTGTGACCGCACGTGCCCGCCATAAAAAAGTATTAGCGCTAGCCAAAGGCTACCGCGGTCGTCGTAAAAACGTCTATCGTGTAGCCAAACAGGCCGTTATGAAAGCCGGTCAGTATGCCTATCGTGACCGTCGCCAACGTAAACGCCAATTTCGTCAACTTTGGATCGTGCGTATCAATGCAGGGGCCCGTCAAAACGGTTTGTCTTACAGCAAATTCATGAACGGCCTGAAACGCGCTGCCATTGAAATTGATCGTAAGGTATTGGCCGATTTGGCTGTATTCGACAAAGCTGCATTTGCCCAATTGGTAGAAAAAGCCAAAACAGCATTGGCTTAACGGCTACACAACAGATATGATAAAAAAAGGAAACCTAAAGGTTTCCTTTTTTTATCCCCAAACCTCTCAAAACAAGTTTAACAGAGTTACTATTAATAATATATGAAATAGATAACTTTGTAATTTATTCGAGATAAGCCTCCAAAAAAAAATTAAATTTCTAAGAAATTTAAAATAGGTTTATCGGGAGTCGAAACAGATTTATGAATTGTGCTAATCAATCGGTTAAAAAACGCAATGTATGAGATAATTTAGATAGGGCATCGCATCTCAATTCAGGGGCCGGGGGTGCGGATCACCAATCCAACCTCCGGCAACCTGATTCAGCTCATTCTCATTTAATCACTTCTAGGAATTTACAGCCACAAAGTAATCCCGAGTATAAACAGCACTACCACCGCTGATGCCCTCTAAAGCTTCTAAATCAACTATTCAAACATTCTTTTTTCATATTAAGCTCCTTCATATTAAAAAAAATTGAAATTAGCTAGAATCCCGTTAAATGCCAAATTTATAATTTATGGCAAAATCAATATGTTAAGGCCTAGCAAAAAATTTAAAAAGGGGCTGTCCTAGATAACTAGGGAAATTCAAATTTAAGTTAGAATTATCCCT
>NZ_JAUMZU010000022.1 GCF_030527965.1 Neisseria sp. | reverse complement strand
TTTAAAACAATTAGTAAAGCATGATTTGTACTAGTTATCTAGGACAGCCCCAAAAACAAAATGCTGCCCAAGTGCTTGTCGATGCCGAACAGCGACTGCATCAAATCACCGCTGCCGCTCATATAAGCAATCAAAGCGCCCAGTGCGTTGACCGCCACCGAAGCAAACATCAGCCAAGAGCCGAAACCGCCGACATAGCGCTTGGCCAAACCGCTTAGCTGCTCATGCCGGCTGGTACGCAACGTTGCCTCCGCCACATAAAGCATCGTAATCGTCGTAACCACGCCAACCACCACCAGCCAAAACAACAGCGGCATATAACCCGCTTTACGCGAAGCATAAGAAATCGACAAAATACCCGCACCGATATTGGTGCCGATAATCATAGCAACGCCTTCCGTAAAAGTAATTTTCTCCGCTTTCAAAACATCCGACATCTTCTCTCTCCTTTGTAATGCAGCCGTTTGCCGGCTTTATATTTCGGGCAGCACTGTATGCCCTCCAATAGCTTTAATGCCTGTCTGAAAATATTTTTCAGACAGGCATTAAACTCATCAACCCACATCCAGACACAGATATTTCAATTCCAAATATTCGTCTATCCCATATTTGCTGCCTTCCCGGCCAAGCCCGCTCAGCTTCACCCCACCAAACGGCGCCACCTCATTGCTAATCAGCCCCGTATTGACGCCCACCATACCGTATTCCAGCGCCTCGCCGATACGCCATTGGCGGCCGGTATCACGGGTAAACACATAAGCGGCCAAGCCAAAACCGGTATTATTGGCCTGCTCAATAGCCGCTTCCTCGCTGTCGAAACGGAACATCGGGCAAAGCGGGCCAAACGTTTCCTCTTCAGCCACCAGCATTTGCTCGGTCACACCAGCCAGCACCGTCGGCTCGAAAAATGTTCCGCCCAAACCGCTGCGTTTTCCACCAACCAAACACTGAGCACCTTTGCCCAAAGCATCGGCGATATGCTCCTCCACTTTAGCCACCGCCTTCTCATCAATCAGCGGGCCCTGCTGTACGCCTTCCTCCAAACCGTTACCCAGTTTCAAGCCGCGCACTTTCTCCGCCACCAAGCGGCAAAACGCATCATAAATGCCTGTCTGAACATAAACGCGGTTGGTGCAAACGCAAGTTTGCCCGCTGTTGCGGAATTTGCTTTGCAGCAAGCCTTCGGCCGCCTTTTCCAAATCCGCATCGTCAAACACGATAAACGGCGCATTGCCGCCCAATTCCAAACTGAGCTTTTTAATATGGTCGGCACTATTACGGAAAATCTGAACCCCCACCTCGGTAGAACCGGTAAAGCTGATTTTCCGCACAATCGGATTGGTGGTAAACGCCTCGCTGATGGCCGAAGCCTTCCCGTTCACAATCACAAACAAATCCTGCGGCACGCCCGCCTCATACGCCAGCACCGCTTGTGCATAAGCGCTCAAAGGCGTCTGGCTGGCCGGCTTCACAATCATAGCACAGCCTGCCGCCAGCGCAGGTGCCGCCTTGCGCGTAATCATCGCGGCAGGAAAATTCCACGGCGTAATGGCGGCAGTAACACCGACCGGCTGCTTAATCACCAGCAGCTTCTGCGACGGCTTCACACTGGTCAGAATATCCCCGTCAATACGGCGCGCCTCTTCGGCAAACCAACGTACGAAGCTGGCAGCATAATCGATTTCACCGCGCGATTCAGACAGGCACTTGCCCTGCTCCATCGTCATAATGCGGGCGAGATTTTCCTTATGCTCTTTCAAAAGCCGATACCAACACCACAAAATATCCGCACGCTCCAGCGCAGTTTTGGCCGCCCAAGCCTGCTGGGCTGCCTGCGCTTTGCCGATAATCGCGGCCAGCTCATCCGCCGATGTGGTTTGCACATAAGCAATTGTCTCGCCGCTGGCCGGATTATTAACCGCCAAACCACCCTCAAACGGTGCAAACCGCACATCAGGATGTTGCAATAAAGATTCGATTGATTTCATAACACATTCCCCTAAGGCGGCAAATGCCGCCCGTTTTTCAGTCAATAAAATTAAACCCGCGCCTGTTCGATTGCCAGTTTCAGCACGGCCATGGCGCGTTCAAAATCAGCGTCTTCAATCGTTAGCGGATACAGAAAGCGGATGACATTTCCGTGTGCGCCGCAAGTCAGCAACAACAGCTGGTTTTCCATGGCGATTTTCTGCACTTTGGCGGCAAAAGCCGCATTCGGATTGTCATCATCGCCGAATTCCACCGCCACCATCGAGCCCAAGCCGCGAATTTCCGTTATCTCCGGCGCACTCAACGACCGCAAAAAATCTTGCAAACGCCGCCCCAATTGCTCGGAACGCTGGCACAGATTTTCCTCTTCCATCACATCCAACACCGCCAATGCCGCCGCCACGCTCAAAGGATTGCCGGCATAAGTGCCACCCAACCCGCCACGGCGCGGCGCATCCATTATCTCCGCACGCCCCGCCACACCGCTCAACACAAAACCGCCTGCGATGCTTTTCGCCATCGTCATCAAATCGGGCCTCACATCGTAATGTTCCATCGCAAACAATTTGCCGGTACGGCCAAAACCGGATTGCACTTCGTCGGCAATCAAAAGAATGCCGTGTTCATCGCATATTTCACGCACCGCACGCATAAATTCCGGCGGGCAAACATTAAAACCGCCCTCTCCTTGCACCGGCTCAAGAATAATCGCCGCCACATCGTGCGGCGCAATATCGCTTTTGAAAATGCGCTTGATGCTTTTCACCGCATCGGCCACGCTGATATTTTGTGTCGCCACCGGATAAAGCGCATGGTACACGCCCGCCGGCATCGCACCGAAATCCGCCTGATAAGGCAACACCTTGCCTGTTAGCGCCAAGGTCATCAGCGTGCGGCCGTGAAAGGCTCCGCCGAATGCGATAATTCCGTTGCGCTTGGTATAAGCGCGGGCGATTTTAACTGCATTTTCCACCGCTTCCGCACCACTGCAGAAAAATTGGCTTTTCACTTTGCCCGCTATCGGAACCAACCGATTGATACGCTCTGCCAAAACCACATAGCTCTCATAAGGCACAATCTGAAACGCCGTATGCGTGAACGCGTCAAGCTGCTTCTGCACCGCGGCCACCACTTTCGGGTGGCGGTGCCCGGTATTCAATACGCCGATACCGCCTGCAAAATCGATAAATTCCCGACCGTCGGTTGTTTTAATCGTAGCGTTTTGCGCTTGTTGCGCAAACCAGCCGCACATAACCGACGCACCGCCGGGAATTGCGTCGCGCATTCTGGCAATCAAGTTATCCATGTTACTCTCCTTTGCGAAAAATCGGGTTGGCTGCCCGTACTTGCTAAAAGTTATTATGTTCAGTATATTGAACAAAAATCCAATATACTGAACAAATAATAAAATGCCTATTTTAGGCTTGTCAATCATTTATCATGAAAACAACCATGTCGATTCCCGCATTAGAACGCACCATCCGCATTCTCGATTTATTAACACAAGCCCAGCAGCCCCTGACCGGCGCCGAAATTACCAAAACACTGGACTTGCCGCGCAGCACGGCTCACGGCCTGCTCAACCATCTTGCCGCCGCCGGTTTAATCAGAAAAACCGACGAGCGGCACTTCGCTTTGGGCGCCCGTTTGATGTATTGGGCCAACGGCTTTCTTGAGCAGCAAGACGTGATTGCAGAGTTCTATCAAGCCATCCAGCATATCTCCGAACTGGAGCCCTATACGCTGACCCTTTCGACCCTAAGCAACGACCAAGTGATTTATCTGGCCTGCCGCAACAGCAAATCGCCGCTCGGTTTTGAATTTCGCATGGGCATGCAGCTGCCCGCCGTATTGACTGCCACCGGCAAAATCATGCTCAGTTATTTGAGCGATGAAGAATTGGCCAGCTTGATTACTCGTTTCCCGCCGCCTTACACGGCCAACAGCGTCCGCAACCATAGCGAGTTGGCACGCGAACTGGCGCAAATCCGCCGGCAAGGCTATGCGGTTGATAACGGTCAGTTAAGGCTCGGCATGCATTGCTTCGGTGTAGCGGTTACCGACCATACACGGCAAGCCCGCTTCGGCATTGCGGCCAGTTTGATTCAGCAGGAAGCCAACGAAGCCACATGCAGGCAATTGGTGGCCGGGTTGAAAAAACTATCAAACCGCTTATCAACCGCGCTGGGTGGAAACATGACGGCTGCTTGAGCAACGGCAAGCGCTAGCCGAAAATAGAAAATGCCTGTCTGAAACATTTTTTCAGACAGGCATTCAAATACCCGATAACAGGTTCGATTCAATAGCTGTAAATCACGATAACACACTCGGCCAACAATGGCCGCTTAACAGTCAAAAACGGATTTCTCAACTTCCGCCTAATCCGCCTGTTTTACCGCTTTCGCAGCAAACGGCCCTTGGCCCGAGATAACCTGCATCTGGCTTTCAATCCAGCTTTCGCACTCAGTAATCAATTCTTCCACCGAGCCTTCCTCATAAGAAATCGGCTTGCCGATAACCATTTTGATGGTGCCCGGATATTTTAAAAACGAATTGCGCGGCCAATATTCGCCGCTGTTTACGGCAACCGGCACGATATCCATTTCCAACATTTTGGCCATTCTTGCAGCACCTTGTTTGTATTTGCCGCGCTCGCCCGGCCGGATGCGCGTGCCTTCTGGGAAAATGGCAATCCAGAAACCTTCGGCCTTTCGCGCCCGCCCCTGCCGCATCATATCGGCCACGGCTTTACTGCCCGATTTGCGATCGATGCCGATGGTTTTGGCGATTTTCAGCCCCCAGCCGAAAAACGGTATTCTGAACAGCTCTTTTTTCGCCACGTAAACCTGCAGCGGAAAAACTTCCTGCAAGGCCAGCGTTTCCCAGCCGCTTTGGTGTTTACAGCAAATAATGGAAGGCCTGTCTGAAATGTTTTCCCGCCCTGTTACTTCATACTTCAGGCCAACGATGTTTTTCAACGACCACAGCAAAATCAAAGCCCACGTTTTACCGATTATGTTAGCGCCGCGCGGAATCAAAGCAGCCGGAAGCACCAATATGAAAAGAATAATGGCACTAACAGACAGAACCAGCCAATAAATCAGGTTGCGGATAAGCAGCATCATATTCCTTTACGCTTTTTCAGATTCCAACTGCATCATGTATTGTGAAAACGCCATCAAATCGTCAAATATTTGGGTTTGCTCGGGCAGATTGTCGCCTTCCGTGGCAAGCGTTTTTTTGCCTTTTCCGGTCAACACCAGCACCGGCTTGCCGCCCGCAGCATCAATGGCCTGCAAATCGCGCAAGCTGTCGCCTACCATATAGGTTTCTTCGGCTTTGGCGCTGAAACGGTCGATAATATCGTAAACCATGCCGGGCTTCGGCTTGCGGCAGTCGCATTCGTCGACCGCCGTATGCGGGCAAAACCAAATGCCGTCAATCTGGCCGCCGGCCTGCTGCACCAGCCGGTGCATTTTATTGTGCATTTCGGTTAATTCCTGCACGGTAAAATATTTGCGGCCGATGCCGGATTGGTTGGTTGCCACGGCAACGGTGTAACCCGCCTCAGAGAGAAACGCAATCGCATCCATGCTGCCTTCTATCGGCACCCATTCATCTGCCGATTTCACAAAATCGTCGCGGTCTTGGTTGATAACGCCGTCACGGTCAAGAATAATCAGTTTCATAAATCTTCGCTTTCAATACGCCATGCCTGTCTGAAAACAGACAATACGGCGCTGCTTACATTTCTAGTCGCTAAAACCTTCATCCGTATCACGGCAGCCATACGCCGGCGGGTTCACTACGATTCGGGCTGATACTTTTCCAACCCCGGCCATGTCTGTCGACGGTAAGCACTATCCCAAAACAGCCATTCCAGCTTGGCGGCGGTTGTGTAGGCATGATGCATTTTTTGTAACGTATCTGCGCTGCAACCTGCTGCCGTGTGGTCAACCGTGGCAATCACTCGGCGCACCGACTCGTGAAATTCTTCGCCGGCATAAGTATCAATCCAAGCCTGATAAGGGTTGTCTGGAGCAGACCGGCTGACAATATTTTTACCTACTTCGGCATAAATCCAGAAGCAAGGCAACAGAACGGCCAATACCACCGGATAACTTTCCGACCACGCCACCGAAATCAAATAAGATGTGTAATGGTGGCAGGCGGCGGTAAGCGGCGTTTGCGCGAATTGCTCGGTGGAAATGCCGAATTTTTGCATAAAACCGTTGTGCAGGCTGCGCTCCACTACAATCGCTTCCTGCGCGGCAGCGGCAAACTGTAAAATGCCCTCGGCATCAAAAGCTTTGGCACCGCATACGGCCAACGCACGGCCGTAGGCTTCAAGATAATGCGCGTCTTGAATCACATAATGGCAAAAGGCTTCCCTGTTCAGAATACCTCGTGCCAGCTCTTGGTTAAACGGCAGATTCAAGGTGGCTTGATACAAGGCCAGATTACGCTGCCATGCTTCTTGGCTGAAAGTCATCGGCTTCTCTTTTCGGGCTTATCGGTTTCAAATATCCAGCATCTCGAACAGCTGGTTGATGTGGTGCTCGAGTGTCGGATTATACGTTAAGGCCTGCATCGGTTCGATGATTTTATGCTCGCCGGATTGCTTCAGGGCAACCGCTTTGGCCACTGCGGCGGCCAGCAGCGAAGCGTTTTCACGCGGAAAGAAAAAACCCGCCTGCTCGTTCATCACTTCGCAGCAACCCATATTGTCGGCCAATAAAACGCGCGTGCCGCACAATACGGATTCTACGCCGACCAAACCAAACGGTTCGAACAAAGAGGCCATGATGGTGTAATCGGCGGCGCGGTAAAGCTCGGGCATGTTTTTACAAAAACCCAGCGCCTGAACGTTGCGCATCGGCCGTGGCAACGGCGAGCCGGCAACCGCCAATCTAACCGGCAGGCCGGTTTGCTCGAAAAACGCGGCCAGTAAGTCAAGGCCTTTACGCTTGTGTCCGGTTGAAGGAAACAGAAAAATGGTTTCGTCGTCCCGCCAACCTAGGCGGATGCGGGTGGCTTCGATTTCTTCGGGGTTCGGATAGAAACGCTCGGTATCGGCGGGAGGATGTACGGTGCGGATTTTTTCCGGCGGTACGCCGTATAAATCAACCAGTTCGCGTTGCATCATGCCGGAATGCGCCATGATGGTTTTGGCGCTGGCATAGTTGCTACGGTTGCGCCGCACGGCGAGTTTGTCGATAAAATTGGCCCGCAGCCCCATCGCACGCAAATAGCCCAGATGGTTGCCGCCGCAGATAAATACGTCGGCATCGTCGGCCGGATTGCAGGCAATCAGGCGCTCGTTTGCGCCGCGCCGCCGTTTTAGCTGCGGGGCGAAAAAAAACGGCCTCAGCTTTTTCGGAATGCGCTTTTGGTTGATAAGCTCGGGCTTAATCAAACTGTATTCCGGTAGAGTTGTGTCGAATTTGGTTGCGTATACTTTAACAACGGTTTGCGGCTCGTCGGCCAGCTGGCGAACCAAATCGAAGGTGTAGCTTTCGATACCGCCGCCGTGGGTAAACTGGTTGGCGCTGAGGGCAATGGTTTGTTTCATTTTCAGACAGGCTTTCTATTTCAAACTGTTTTTCCAACGCTCAAAGCCTGTCTGAAAAACAGGATTCAGGCGACTTTGGATTTCGGGGCTGTTTTCAATATGGTAAAAGCCGCTTTCGTTTTCAATACCCAGTGCGGTGAAATAATCTTCCATAAAAAGACCGTAGCCCTCTTCTTCGTCGACATAATAAAAGCGAGTGAATCGGTTGCCCAGTTCGTTGAAACAGGTTTCATCGATGCCGCCGCCCAATTGTGCCAATACAAATTCGGCGCCGGACACCGCACCGCTTCGCAACTCGTCAAAACCGGGCAATGCGGCGGCGGATTCACTGTGCAGATTTTGGGAAACAGCCCAGGCATAGTAATAGCCGATATGGTGCGCCGCATAAGGTTCGGGCAAATTATCGGGATAGTCTTCGTTAAGGTGAAACGTGATGTGGTCGTACATGATTGCCCTTTGTCTGGCGGCTTCGGCGGGGATTATAACATTGCTTATTGCAACTAAAGCCTGTCTGAAAATAATTCAGACAGGCTTTGCAATAGCGGCGTGCTTTATTTCACGGCGGCGCGTGCTTCGGCGAGCCATTTGTCTACGGTGGCCCGATTGGCTTTAATCCAGTTGTCGGCATGTTGCTGGATTTGATCTGGTTTGTTTTCGCCGTCGCTGATTAAGGTATTCTCGGCATTAACGTCTGCCACCGGCACTTGGGCTACGGCAAACAGTTTGGCCGCGGCAGGGTTGGCTTCGGCAAAAGCCTTATTGGCTACGATGCGCTCGTTGTTGATGGCAAAGCCGTAGTTTTTACCATCGGGCGCGGTCGTATCCTGTTTTTCAGGATTGGCGCTGAAAGGTACTTGCAACCAAACCACATCTTTTCCGGGCACCAGTTTGCCGGATACCCAATATGGCGTCCAAGTGTAATAGAACACGGGCTTGCCTTCTTTATAGCGGGTAATCGTATCGGAAATAATCGCGGCATACTGGCCTTGTTTATGCGTGATATGGTCGCGCAGTTTGTAGGCATCAAGCTGGTATTCGATAGCCGCTTCGCAACCCCAGCCGGCCTGGCAGCCGGTCAGGTCGGCCTTGCCGTCGCCGTCGGTATCGAACAGTTTGGCAATCTTCGGATCTTTAAATTGCTCGATATTGGTAATTTTATATTGATCGGCGGTTTTCTTATCAATCAGATAACCTTGGGCGGCACCGGTAATGTAGTTGCCTTGACGGTAAAATTTGTTATCGCCGCCGGCATTTTTATACATTTCGTTATGCAGCGGATCCCAGTTGACCGCAAGGAAAGTGGCATCGCCGCTGGCAACGGCGGTATACGCGGCGCTGTAGTCCACCTCTTTAGGCGGCTTAACTTCATACCCCAATTCTTTCAGCAAACTGTTGACAACCAGAGTTTGGAAAGTCTCCTCAGAAAGCGAGCTTTGCAGCGCCTGCACGCTCACGCCTTTTCCGGGCTGGCTCTGATTATCGGAAGCACCTGTTGTGGCGCCGGCAGATGCCGCGCTGCCTGCGTTTTGCTGTTGCTGTTGTTGCTGGCCGCAGGCGGCGAGGCCCAAAGCCATTAAAGTGGCAAGTGTCAGATTTAAAGGTTTGTTCATTGCATACTCCTTTGGAAAACGGATTGTTCAACCATGCCTGTCTGAAAAATCAGGCGGTTTTTCTTTTAAGAAATGGGCGCATAACCAGGCCAACCGGGCCGGTAAGATACCAGCGGTCGGCACGACTGCGGTTGCTGCGGCCGAGCGATTGGGTCATGCGGTCGAGCACGATGGCCATAATCACAATGCCCAAGCCGCCCACCGATGCCAAGCCGATATCCAGCCGGCCGATGCCGCGCAACACCATCAGCCCTAACCCGCCTACAGAAATCATCGAAGCGATAACCACCATGGAAAGGCTTAACATCAGCGTCTGGTTCACGCCCGCCATAATGGTGGGCAGCGCCAGCGGCAGCTGCACCTTGAGCAGCATTTGTTTGGTATCGGCACCAAACGAATGCGCCGCCTCGATTAAATCTTCCGGCACTTGGCGGATACCCAAATTGGTCAGCCGGATAACCGGCGGCACGGCGAAAATAATGGTCACCACCACGCCCGGTACATTACCGATGCCAAACAACATCACAATCGGCACCAGATAAACGAAGGCAGGCGTTGTCTGCATCGCGTCCAGCAACGGGCGTAATATCCTGCCGACTCTTTCACTGCGCGCCATCACAATGCCGGTAGGAATGCCGATGAGCATACAGAACAATACGGCGGTCAATACCAGCGACAACGTGGTTACCGTTTCCGGCCAAGCGCCGATAAAACCGATGAGCAGCAAACCCACCAGCGTACCCAACGCCAGCTTCTTACCGGAAAGCTGCCACGCCAGCAGAGCCATAATAGCAATCAGCAGCAAAGGCGGCACCGATTGCAAGATGCTCTCGATAGACGTGAGCGTCCAATCGATGGGCGCTTTCACCGCAGTGAAAAACCCGCGAAAATGCTGCACCACCCATTCAATCGACTGCTCCACCCATTTATCCAACGGCAGTCGCGCATGGTCAAACGGTTTTAATAGTGAAAAAGGTTGTTCGGCCGAATGGCCGGCGGAAAGCACGGAAGCCGTATCGGCAGCAGGAGTGGAAGCCGCGGCAGAGGCCGCACCTTCAGAGGCCGTCTGAGCGGTTCCCCAAGGGTTATCGCTTGACATAAACTGTCCTTTCTTTTGGTATTTTTGGTATCGTGGTGTGCGGGCAGATAGATTATTATTGCAGGCGCTAGGCGGCCAAATAGGCCATGCCTGTCTGAAGACCCTACGGTTCGGGCGGGCTGAGCGTTTCCAGCAAAGCCACTTTACTTACTGAGCCGACGTGGCGGCCATTGGCATCCACAACAGGGACGGGGCAAGGAAATTGAGCAGCCGTATTCAGCATATCGCGTATCGGCATATCAGCCGGCACGGCACCTAAATCGGGCAGCACGGCTTTTTCCAACGGCTGATGCTGATTCAGCACCTCTTTAATCGAATCAACGGAAACCACACCGACAAAACGTTTTTCATCATCCAGCAGAAAACCGTAATCCCGATCGTTGTCGCGCATCCGCTTCAAAAAGCTGCGCATATTGTCCTGACCGGCGCGATGAGGGAAAGTCAGCTGTGTGCGTCGCGCCAAGTCGCCCGCGGTATACACCTGCGAAACATTCACTTCCTTAAAGAACGAACGCACATAATCATTGGCCGGCTGACGCAGAATCTCATCCGGCGTACCCACCTGCACCACTACGCCGCCCTGCATAATCGCAATCCGGTTACCGATGCGCATCGCCTCATCCAAATCATGCGAAATGAACACAATGGTGCGTTTATCATGCGCCTGCAAATGAATTAATTCATCTTGCATTTCAGTACGGATTAACGGATCGAGCGCAGAAAAAGCCTCGTCCATCAGCAAGATGGCCGGATTGTTCGCCAAAGCGCGCGCCAAACCGACCCGCTGCCGCATCCCGCCCGACAATTCATCAGGATAACTGTCGCCGTAAGCGCCCAAGCCCACCTGATCCAAAGCTGCTTGCGCACGCTCGTTTCGCTCCGCTTCCGGCACGCCGGCCAGCTCCAGCCCGAAGGCCACGTTCTGACGGTTGTTAAGATGCGGCATCAACGCAAACGACTGAAAAACCATGCTGATCTTCTCACGGCGCACCTGCCGCAAACGCGCATCATCCATAGCCACCACATCTTCACCATCAATCAACACCTGACCGCTGCTCGGCTCAATCAAACGGTTAAACAAACGCACCAAAGTCGATTTACCCGAGCCGGACAAACCCATGATGACAAAAATTTCACCTTCGTAAATCTCCAGATTCACATCGGCTACCGCAACCGTACTGCCGGTTTCGGCAAAGATTTCCTCTTTCGACAAACCCTTCCCGTGCAGCTTCAGCGCCGTCTTGGGGTGGGGCCCGAAAATTTTATAAAGATTCTTAACCGTCAGCTTGGCTTGGGTAGATTTTTCATTCATTTCAATCTTCTAGCTATTTATTCACTTTTTTACCTTAACAGAAAATTTACCAATCGTTCAAGGCTGAATATTTAGATTAGCAATTCATTACCCTATTTCCAAAAGCTAAAAGCTATTGAAAATAACGAAACCAGCCGATAAAAAAAAAGCCGTTGGCATGAGCCGGCTTTAAATTTATCTTTTTATAATCAAATTACTATTTATTAAGATAGAATTTTTAAAATAAAAATATATTTATCATACTTTTTTTAAAATGATTATTTTTCATTCAAAATTAAATGTTATTTAAATAAATAAAATAAAACTTTTTATAAACAAAATATTAATATTATTTCATGAAGATAAGAAAAATTAAGCCATGCGAAAGTGAGCACCCGTATTTTTAAAATTATGACTGAAGATTGCGTTTTGTTATTGCTTTGCAAATACATCAAACGCAATACCAGTCGCAACATTCCAAATGCCGAATGCCTGCCTGAACATTTTCAGACAGGCATTCGGCCCAAGCAATGAACTTCAACTCCGAAGAGGGAAACATACCCACCATGCTATTCACACCCGAAATCAGAACCAATAAATCACCCGATAAAACATCATATCAACTGTTTAATTCAAATAAAAAAACCACCTGAAAACCTTTCAGGTGGTTTTGCAAACTCAGAATGATGAAAACAAGCCCGCTATTCACCCAACAGAGCAATATCCGCCACCGCATTCATCAATTGCGCCAAACGATTCAGCAGGTTCAAGCGATTTTGCTTCACGGCGGCATCATCGGTCATCACCATAACATGATCAAAAAACGCGTCGACTTGCGGTCTGATGGCGGCCAGCTCGGCTAACGCGGTTTGAAAATCTTGATGTGCCAAGGCGGCTTCGATGTTCGGCTGCAGAAGCTTAGCGGCGGTAAATAAAGCGCGTTCTTCGTCTTGCTGCAACAAAGCTTCGCTCACTTCGCCCAATTCCGAATCGGCTTTTTTCAATAAGTTTTGTACGCGCTTGTTCGCCGCCGCCAGCGCTGCCGCTTCGGGCAACTGCTTAAATGCGGCCACGGCTTGCAGCTTGGCAGCCAAGTCATTTAATTGGCTCGGTTTTTTAGACAATACGGCCGCTACAGTATCTTGCGGGTAATCGTTTTGCAGCAACACGGCGAGGCGAGCCTGCATAAAGTCGGCCACTCCAGCCACCGTATCGGCTGCCAGCTTGCCTTGAGGGAAACTTTGGTATACGGCGTTCAGCAGCTCGTTGATATCCAGGCTGTTGCCCATCAGCATGCGCAACACGCCCAAGGCGGCACGGCGCAAGGCGTAAGGGTCTTTGTCGCCGGTCGGAATCAGGCCGATGCCCCAGATGCCGACTAATGTTTCCAGCTTGTCGGCCAGCGCCACGGCGGTGGCGGTGTGATTTTCCGGCAGAGTATCGCCGGCAAAACGCGGCCGGTAATGCTGCTCGATAGCATCGGCAATTTCTACGGTTTCGCCATCTAAACGTGCATAGTATTTACCCATCGTGCCTTGCAATTCGGGAAACTCGCCCACCATTTCGGTAACCAAATCCGCTTTGGCCAAACGGGCGGCGCGCTCGGCAACCGCAACATCGGCTCCCAACGCTTTGGCAATGTGGGCGGCAATGCTTTGCAGGCGCTCGATGCGCTCGGCTTGCGAACCGATTTTGTTATGGTAAACCACGTTGGCCAGTTTGGGCAGACGGCTTTCCAAAGTGGCTTTCTGGTCTTGCTTATAGAAAAATTCGGCATCGGAAAGACGCGCGCGCAACACGCGTTCGTTACCATGAACAATGTGCGACGAGTCTTGCGCCTCCAAATTGGAAACCAAAAGGAAACGGTTGATTAGCTTGCCATGTTTATCCAACAACGGGAAATATTTCTGATTTTGCTGCATGGTCAGAATCAGACATTCTTGCGGCACCTGCAGGAAATGCTCTTCAAAACCGGCCTCCAGCACAACCGGCCATTCCACCAATGCGGTAACTTCCTCCAGCAAGGCTTCGTCGGCGGCAACCTGAGCATTCAAGCGATTTGCCTGCTGTTGCAAGCCTGCCTGAATCGCGGCTTTGCGTTCAGCAAAATCGGCAATCACTTTACCTTCGCTTTTCATTTTCTCCGCGTAGCTATCGGCATGTTCCAATTCTACTTTGCCGGCAGACAAAAAACGGTGCCCGAGCGTCCAGTTGCGGCTTGCCAACCCCAATACGCTAACATTAATTACATCTGAGCCGTATAACGCCACCAAGCCGTGCACCGGCCGCACAAACGTGTGCGTGCTGCTGCCCCAGCGCATCACTTTCGGAATCGGCAATTTCTTAACCGATTGATTTAAAATATCTTCCAACAATTCAGACAGGCTTTTGCCTTGTTGAGTATATTCATAAGCATAAACATCTTGTTTGCCGTCATTAACGACTTTCAAATCTGCAACAGCAGCGCCGCAGGAGCGGGCAAACCCTTCCAGCGCTTTGGTCGGCACGCCATCTTTCAGAGCATTGGCCACTGCCGGTCCTTTTTTAACTACATGCTGATCGGCCTGCTCCGGTTTCACGTTTTTAACCTGCACGGCCAAGCGGCGCGGCGAAGCATAAGCGGTATATTGTGCGGTGCCTTCAGTTAATTGCGCTTTTTCCAAGCCTTCGGCAACGGAAGCCGCCAGATGCTTGCCGAGATTATCCAGAGCTTTCGGCGGCAGCTCCTCGGTAAGGAGTTCGATTAAGAGGGTTTGAGTCATTGTGCTTGCTTTCTTGAATGACGGTTTTATTTCGGTTCAGACAGGCATTACACTTATGCCTGTCTGAAAATCAGTGAATGCGGCGCAGCGGATAAAGTTGCAACGCTACGGCTTATGCGGCTTTGTTTTTAATCAGCGGAAAACCCAACTTCTCACGGCTTTCCACGAATTTCTGCGCCACAATGCGGCTGAGTGTTCGGATGCGGCCGATGTAGGTTGCACGCTCGGTAACCGAAATAGCGCCGCGCGCATCCAGCAGATTAAATGTATGCCCTGCTTTCAATACCAGCTCGTAAGCCGGCAGAGCCAATGAAGCGTCTTCCACTTCCAACAGGCGCTTGGCTTGCGCTTCGTAGTCGTTAAACTGTTGCAGCAACCAGCTCGCATCGGCGTATTCGAAATTGTAAGTCGATTGCTCCACTTCGTTTTGATGGTAAACATCGCCATAGGTAACTGTTTGGCCGTCTAAAGTTTTCGCCCAAACCAAGTCGTATACGTTTTCCACACCTTGCAGATACATGGCTAAACGCTCGATGCCGTAAGTGATTTCACCAAGCACGGGCGAGCAATCGATGCCGCCGACCTGCTGAAAATAGGTGAATTGGGTTACTTCCATGCCGTTGAGCCACACTTCCCAACCCAAGCCCCAAGCTCCAAGCGTCGGGTTTTCCCAATCGTCTTCCACAAAACGGATGTCGTGTTCGAGTGGATTGATGCCCAGCTCGCGCAAACTATCCAGATACAATTCTTGAATATTATCCGGTGCGGGCTTGAGGGCAACCTGAAATTGGTAGTAATGCTGCAAACGGTTGGGGTTATCGCCGTAACGGCCGTCTTTCGGGCGGCGGCTGGGCTGAACATAAGCGGCAAACCAAGGCTCCGGCCCGAGTGCGCGCAAACAGGTTGCGGGATGGCTGGTGCCGGCGCCCACTTCCATATCAAAAGGTTGGATAACGGTGCAGCCTCGTTCGGCCCAAAAAGTTTGCAGTTTGAAAATGATTTGTTGGAAGGTAAGCATATGCGGCTTTCCGGAAAAACAGAAATAAAGCGTGCATTTTAGCCTTTCGGCCTATTTCAGGCTAGGGTATTCCGGTAATTTGTTCCTTGGGCAGAAAACATTGAAAACAAGGCGGCCGTTCTGTATTGTGCCGCTGTCGGTTTTGTTCGCTATAATCTGGCATATCAACGGTTTTTCGGTATAATGCGGCCAATTTTATTGATTTTGTATTTTATCGCTTTCTCTATAAAGGAACGGAATGATGTCTGATAATAACGATGATCACAAAGAACAACGTATCGGTTTATGGTTGGTTGGCGGCGCGGTAGCGTTAACAACCTTAGCTGTTTTGCTATTTACAGTTTACGGCTGGGAGAACGGTAAAATCGAAGGTGCTCCGGCTAATGAGCACGCCGCTTCTGCCACCATGCCGGCAGCCGCCTCGGCTGTTGCGGCCTCAGAAACGGCTGCTCAGCTTCCGCAACCTTCCGAGTCGCCAAGCACTGCCGCTTCTGCCACCTCGGCTGCCGCATCGATGGCCAGTTCGCCTGCCGACATGATTGTGTCAAGCGCAACCGAGCAAAGCGCTTCCGAGACTGATGGTGCCGACAGCGCCAATGTCGTGGTGGAAAACGGTGTAGTGAAATTTTACTTTGCCACCGGCAAGTCCGACTTGGCTGGCAACGCCGCCGAAGCTTTGCACGATGTGCTGGCCGGCGTGAAAGAAGGCAAAAAAGCAGTTATCTCCGGCTATAACGACAGCACCGGCAATATGGCGGCAAACGAAAAATTATCGAAACAACGCGCGTTTGCCGTACGCAACGCTCTCTTGAGCCTCGGCGTACCGGAAAACCAAATCGAGCTGCGCAAACCGGCTGACACCGAAGCCGGAAAAGGCAATGATGCCGAAGCGCGCCGTGTGGAAGTGATTCTGGAATAACACGGCCTTAATAAGAAAAGCCTGTCTGAAAACATTTTCAGACAGGCTTTTCTTATTGCTGATGCTTTAACTAGCTGTTATGGCGAACCCATTCGATAAACTCATCCGCCTGTACAAAACCCAACAAAGCTTCGCTGCGATGCCCTCCGGACTTAACCACAAAAATTCCCGGCGGGCCATAAAGACCGTATTCCTTCAGCAACTCCTGCTGTTCCGGCGTATTGGCGGTTACGTTAATCTGGAAGAAGCGCGACATATCCACTGCTTTGCCCACTTCAGGCTGATTTAACGTTTTCGCTTCCATTTCTTTGCAGCTCACGCACCAATCGGCATAAAAATCCAACAACACCGGCTCATTCGGTTTTTCCTGCAAAGCCATATTCATTGCGGCCTTCAATTCTTCTACATTAGTAAACTTCTCACTATGCAAGCCACCTTTCTCCATATCGGGGTACAGCGTCAGGAATTCATGCAAGGCAGTCGTCTTATTACTATAACTTTGAAAACCAAACCACAAACCGCCCAGCAGCAACACACCGCCCAATACCGCAGAAAGCTGGCGCATCAAACCATCCGTATGCATTACCCGCACCAGCAGCATGCCGGCCGGAATAATCAGCAACAAACTATAAAGCACAACCACCACTGCATAAGGCAGGAACGGGCGGGCGATATAAAGTGCCGCCGCCAATAAAATAATACCGAAAGCATATTTAATACCGTTCATCCACGCTCCGGCTCGAGGCAACACATGCCCGCCGAAAGTGCCAACCAAAATCAGCGGCACGCCGGTGCCCAAAGCCAACGCATACAAGGCCAAACCGCCCAATACCGCATCGCCGGTTTTTCCGATATAAGCCAACGCACCCACCAACGGCGGCGCAACGCACGGGCCGACAATCAAAGCCGAAAGCATGCCCATTCCAAACACGGAAGCCAGCCGACCGCCCGACAATTTATTACTTTGATTCTGGAAATAGCTTTGCAACGCAGCGGGCAATTGAATATTAAACAAGCCGAACATAGAGAGCGCCAGCACAACCAAAAGTCCAGCCGCGGTCAGCACAACCCATGCCTGCTGCAACCATACGGTCAGTAGCGAGCCGGTCAGGCCGGCAATCAAACCGACCACTGTGTAAGTCAGCGCCAATCCTTGCACATAAACCATCGAAAGAGAAAACGCACGTCCTTTGCCCACCTGCTTGTCACCCACCACAATACCGGAAACAATCGGCAGCAAAGGATACATACAAGCGGTAAAGCTGAAGCCCAAACCCGCGATAAAAAACGCCAACAGGTTGGCGCCTAAAGTTTCACGGGAAAGATTGAACGGATGACTGTTTTGCCCTTGCGGTTGTGTGGCATCGTTTTGCCCGGACGAAGGTTTCAAAAATCGGTCTTTCCCGTTAGCCGGCGGCACATTATCCGGCTGATAGAGTCCGTTTCCTTTGATTTCGAAAACATTTTCCACCGGCGGATAACATACGCCCACATCAGCGCAGCCCTGATAAGTCAGCTTCAAGGTGTAGCCGCTATGCGCGCCGGCTTGTTTGTAAGGCCAAACAACCTGCGCATGCTGGTGGAAAACCGTTTGCTTGCCGAAGAATTCGTCTTCTTTTTCCTGCCCTTTGCTGAATTGCGGCTCGCCAAGCAAACCGGCGTTTCCCGTATCCGCCTGAATTCTCGACTGGTACAGATAATAACCGTCTGCAATATTAAATTCGACATTCACGCCTTTGTCGCTCACATCAACCTGAGGTACGAACGCCTGCTCCGGCGGCAACAGTTTGGATGCGTCCACCGCATACGCGGCCGGCGCCAAAGATAAAAACACAATCAGGCAGCCCAAAAACTTCCTTAAAGCGCAGATTGGTTTCATGTTCAAAAAGTGCATTCTTCTGCTCCTTCATTACAAATGCCTCTGGCAAGGCAATTCTGCTAAAACTATTAGATCGACGGAAAACGGCGCCGGTTAAGCCTTGGCCTCTCACACTTACCCTGAATGTGGCTTTTACAAGCATTACGCATTAATGTTCAGCAGGCTAGCATCACATTTTCAGACAGGCATTGCCTGTTTCAATCGATTAGCAAGCCGCTTAAGGTCGCGTAATGCAGGCGTAAGCCGAATGATTATGGATAGACTCGAAATTCTCGCTTTCCACTGTAAAGCCGATAATCCGCTCATCCGCCTGCAACGCACCGGCCACATCGCGAACCATGTCTTCCACAAACTTCGGATTCTCATAAGCCTGCTCGGTAACGAATTTTTCATCGGGGCGTTTCAGCAAGCCGTAAAGCTGGCAGGAAGCCTGAGCCTCCACGCAATCGATGATTTCTTCGATGCTCACGTCGCCGCTGCACGTCAGCGACACGGTAACGTGCGAACGCTGGTTGTGCGCCCCGTATTGAGAAATCTCTTTCGAACAGGGGCAAAGGCTGGTTACCGGCACCAAAACTTTCATACTTTGGTAATACGCACCGTCTTTCACTTCGCACGTCAGATCAACATCATAGTCCAAAAACGATTGAATACCCGACACCGGAGCAGTTTTCTTGCGAAAAAACGGGAACGATACGCTAATCCTACCCGCATCGGAATCCAACAATTTCAGCATCTGCCCTGTCAACACATTAAGCCGCGGAAAATCCAGCGGTTCGGTTTGCGCCTCCATCAAGGCAACAAAACGCGACATATGCGTGCCCTTCTGATCGGCCGGCAGAAAAACCGTCATCGTCAAACGGGCCACCGTATGCTGCCGCCCTTCCGCGCTTTCCAGCACAATCGGGAAACGTAAATCTTTAATGCCTACTTGGTTAATCGGGATATTGCGTAAATCTTTACTGCTTTGCACGTCTGCAATGGCGCTCATGCTTTGTTTTTCCTTTTAATGCGTGTAAGCCGGCTGCCGTTTCTGATAAGACGGCGCTTGCCGCAAAATCTTACAAATTTGTTCAGCCGCCCTGAAAAATGTAGGCCGTAAGTATATAGCCGGATGTAGGAAAAGGCTATTGAGAATAACTATAGTAATCAAATGTTATCCGAACTGGCTTCAACCGAGCCGAACGATTCAAACCTGCCCCTCAATGCCTGTCTGAAAAGCATGACAATCCGACATTTAGCCATTCAACAGCCACACTCAGTCTTAATAATTTAACAAGCAGGTATTTTCTTAAGCCAATTTGGGTTTACAATAAAATTTTTCCGTTCGGGAGCCAAAATGCCTTATCAATTTTCCACCGAAGCCATACACGCCGGTTACGATTGCGACGAACACAACCGTGCCATCATGCCGCCGATTTACCAAAACAGCATGTTCGCCATGCATGAAATCGGCGAAAACACGCCCTACCGTTATTCCCGCCTCGCCAACCCCACGCGCAAGGTGCTTGAAGATACCGTAGCCGCATTGGAGCACGGTTCGCAAGGCTTTGCCTTTGCCAGCGGCATGGCAGGTATCGACTGCATTTTCCGCACTTTCCTCGCACCGGGCGACACCATTGTCGCCGTGAGCGACATTTACGGCGGCAGCTACGACTTGCTGACTCAAGTATATGCGAAATGGGGCATCGACGTTGTGTTTGCCGACCTGACCCGGCCGGAGAATCTTGATGCCGTATTGGCGTCGAAACCCGTAAAAATGTTGTGGTTGGAAACGCCGTCCAACCCGCTCTTAAGATTGGTCGACGTTCCGTCGCTGGCAGCCAAAGCCAAAGCGGCAGGCGCTCTGGTCGGCATCGACAACACGTTTGCCAGCCCTTATCTGCAAAACCCCATTGATATGGGCTGCGACGTCGTTTTCCATTCCGCAACCAAATATCTGTGCGGCCACTCCGACGTTTTGATGGGCATCGTGGTAACCAAAGAGCCTTCTTTGGCGCGCCCGCTGCAAAACATGATGGTCAACACAGGCGGCATCGCCGGCCCGATGGATTGTGCGCTCGTGTTGCGCGGCATCAAAACCCTTGCGTTGCGCATGCAAAAACATTGCGAAAACGCGCTCGATTTGGCCAAACGCCTCTCGCAGCACCCTGCCGTAGAAAAAGTGTTTTACCCCGGTCTGGCAGAACACGAGCACCACGAGCTGGCCAAACGCCAAATGCGCGGATTCGGCGGCGTGGTATCGGTTTATTTGAAAAACGATACCATTGAAGCGGCCAACCAAGTGATTAAAAACATGAAGCTGGTCAAAATGGCCGCCAGCTTGGGCGGCGTGGAGAGCCTCGTCAACCACAATTATTCCCAATCCCACAGCGGCATGTCGCCCGAAGTCAAACAAAACCTCGGCATCCGCAAAGGATTGCTACGCTTTTCCGTGGGCGTGGAAGACATTGAAGACATCTACCGCGACATCGCCTCTGCTCTAAATACCACGCTCTGAGCCCAAACACAGAGCCAATGCCTGTCTGAAACCCTGTTAATGCGTTCAGACAGGCATTATAATAAGCGAACGCCATTATTTTTCCTGCCGAGTAATGCCCCGGAAAACCCACACCCATTACGACAACCTCAAAGTCCCCCGCGATGCCGATTTAAAAACCATACGCGCGGCCTATCGCACCCTCTGTCAGCAATACCATCCCGACCGCTGCCCCGAAAATCCCGATGCCCATCGCATCATGAGCATCATCAACCTTTCATACAAAGTATTGAGCACGCCGGAAAAGCGCCGCAAACACGACGAATGGATTGCCAAACAAAACCCCAGCCAAGCCAGCCGGCCAAACGAAAAAATCTCCAGCCCCATGCCTCCGGGTTTCCGGAAAAAAGAACAACCCGTCTCACGCACCAAATACTTACTCTGGCTGCTTACCGTCGCCCTGACCATCTGCGCCCTTTTTCTTTACACCCTGCAACAACGTGCCGACGCCGCACGTCAAGGGAAGGATTTACCGGTTAAACACCAACCTTAATTCAAATCGCCTTATTCCATTCCCCCGATACATTATCAACCGTTCATTTCCATAGCGTGAACCATACCACCCTCACAACCCTAAAAAGCCTGTCTGAACATATTCAGACAGGCTTTGTTAAGACATACCGCATCTACAATACCTTAACATTTACCACGCAAACCGACCGCCTTTCCCTACAAACATACCACTCGCCGCCTACGGTGTAACATTGACGAGAGATGGATTAAATTAACGGAAACATTCCTTGATATACCAACGAAAAACAACCGGTCGCCCTATAAAATATTTAATTTGAAGGAACGTTTTACCGATTCCCCACTCTTACAAAAGGCCAAGCCAGGTAAATATATGTTCATAACAAAAAAATGTTACAGGGTTTATCACAGGAAGTAGGTTTACAATAAATTTTCATCATACATCTTGAAGATTGGTTTTCTTTAAAATTAGGCTTTCTCGGCCTAAATGGTATTTTTGTCAAAAATAGACTCTTAAGAAAGCACGGGTATGCGAAAAAAATTAATTTTGCCGATATGGATTGTGCTCGCGTTATTAGCAGCTTCCTGCTCATCCGATCGTAAACCGCCTAAAGAATCAGACGAAAGCGGCGGCAGTATCAAAATCCAAGTCATCGTAGCCCCCGATTCCAACCCCGACATCGCCGGCCGGCCCTCCCCCGTGCGTTTGGATTTATACCAACTCTCTGCCGACAACGAATTTAGGCAGCTCAACTATTCAGAATTAACCGAACAAACCAAAGAGAAATTGGGCGACAAGCTGATTCAGCACGACCAGCAAATTCTTTATCCCGACAGCGTCAAAGTCTTCTCCGTCAAGCTGGATTCCCATCTGAAATATTTAGGTGTAGTGGCCGGCTATCGCGATTTAAGCCAGGGTAAATGGCGACTCGTTCTTCTCAAACAAGATAAACACTGGTACCAAATCGGCAAACAATACCTGTATCTCGATATCGAAAAGAATACGATCAGCCAAATCAACAAAGCCCAAATGCGGGAAAAACTGCAAGACTTCAAAAGCCGACACCCTGATGATAAAAGTATTACTAATAGCGGCAAAGCACGCAAAGACAAAAACGACTTAAGCAAAGGCATCTTTAGAGAAGATCCGAAAAGCCCTGCCGTTACTGAATAAGATTTTCATCGTCCAATAACTTTTTCAGAGCTAAATAATCATGACAATAGAAGCAAAAGTAGTTTGGTCGGAAGGCATTTTCATCACGCCGCAACATTTCCAACAATTCGACCGTCATATCGAATCCGGTATGCACAGGCTGGCTGTTTTGCGCGAAGGCTTTTTCTGGGGCTTTGTATCGCTCTCATTAGATACCAGCGGTTTGAAGCGCGGCGTGGTCAGCATCAGTGAAGCGGAAGGCATTTTCCCCGACGGTTCGGTCTTTTCATTTTCTCCACAACAACTCGAAGGATTGAACTTCAAAGTCCCGGCCGGCACCAAAGATACCAAACTGTGTCTGGCAGTTACCCTACCTTCCTCCGTAAACAACGAAATAGGCTTTAGCGATACAACCGACGGTAGCTCGGGGCATTTCCGTTATAAAGCGTTCGACAAATCTTTGGCTGACACCACCAACATCGAACAAGAGCCTCGACAGTTGACGCTGGCAGAGCTAAACCCAATCTTGATACTGGAAGGCGAAGTGACCCAAGGACAAACCGCCTTACCGATCGCCCTAGTAAAATCCTGTTCAGCGGATCTCGAAGTAGTTCTGGACACAAACTATATCCCTCCTGTTTTAGGCAGCCAAAAACAACAACATCTCAAAGCTTATATCTCCGAAATACACGGACTGCTGATGCAAAAAAGCAATAGCTTGGCCAATGCAGTAAACGACCCGAACACCGGCGGTTCGGTGGAAGTGATGGATTTCATGATGTTGCAAACCATCAACCGTTATCTTGCCTATCTATCTCACGAGCAGCAAGGTGCTCGGCAAACCCACCCGGAAACTTTATTCGTCAATCTATCCAAGCTATGTGCAGATTTGATGACATTCCTGCCAGCACGGAAAGTTGGCGACCTTCCGATTTATCAACACAACGATTTAGCCTCCTGCTTTAGCAAACTGTTTTTCCATCTGCGCAAATCCCTGTCTATCGTATTGGAGCAAAGAGCCATCCGCATTCCGCTGGATATCCGCGACGAATCTTTGCGCGTAGCGCAAACACCTGATCAATCGCTGCTGGACAAAGCCTCTTTCATTTTGGCAGTGAAATCCGATATGCCAAACGAAGCGTTGCGGCAGCGGATACCAACGATTGTCAAAATCGGAACGGTGGAAAAAGTCAAAGAATTGGTGGCATTCCATTTACCGGGCATCCGAGTGCATTCTCTATCCGTAGCACCTAGGGAATTGCCTTATCACAGCGGATACGTTTATTTCGAATTAGATAAAAAAACCGATATGTGGAATATGCTGAATGCTTCTTCCGGCATGGCTTTCCATATGGCGGGCGATTTTCCTAATCTAGATGTTGAATTTTGGGCGATTAAATCTTTAAGTTAATTAACTGTGGAACTGAGTATGAATAATCAGAATCAGACTGCTTACGGAGCAGTAGGCATTTATAACCCTCTGATTGAAGCTGCAAAATCGGTTTTTATTCTGGTAAACGCCATGCAGCAGACAACCAGCCAGCTCTCATCCGACGGATTAATCAATAAATTCTCCCTATTGATTAACAAATTTGAAGAAGACGCAGAGAAAAACGGGGCAAAATACGATGCCATCCAAGCTGCAAAATACTGCCTATGCACTTTTGTAGACGAATCTGCCGTTCGCGCAAGCTGGGCCGATGAAAATTGGTCGAAGCACAGCTTATTAGTTTCCTTTTATGATGAAACTTGGGGAGGCGAACGCTTTTTCGAAATACTGAACAACTTAAAACAAGATCCTGCTAAAAACATCGACCTGATTGAATTCATGTATCTGTGTTTGCAATTCGGTTATAAAGGTAAATACCAGGTTCTGGCTAGCGGCGATTTGGAAGTGGATAAAATCAAAAGAGACTTGCTATCCATTATCCACGCCAAACGTCCGGATCAAACCATAAACCTATTGGGTAATGATCCGGTTGTAAAAAACATCGTGCAGCGCAAACAGCGCCTGACCATTCCATTATGGGTAATCGGCGTTTTAGGCGGTGTCATACTCAGCATCGCCTACTTCGCCATGCAATGGTCGTTGGGTGATAAATTCGACGTAGCCAGCACCAAAGTCAACAATCTGAAGTTGCCGGTAGTCGCCCCCAAACAACACGCAGCTAAAACTTTAGTCCGCTTGCGCCCGCTGTTAGAAAACGAAATTATCAGAAAACTGGTTTCCGTCAAAGACGAGCCGGGTCGCAGCACGGTTACGATTCTGGGCGACGGTTTGTTCGATTCAGGTGCCGCTTCCATCCAAGATCAATACTACCCCGTCTTGGCAGCAGTCGGCCAAGCGCTCAACAGTGTTGAAGGCCAGGTTGTCATTACCGGGTATACCGATGATCAACCCATCCAAAGCCTGCACTATCCTTCCAATTGGCATTTATCGCAGGGCCGTGCGGATGCTGTTAAAGAAATCCTGCTGACCTACATTAAAAACGGAAACAGCCGTATCCGATCGGAAGGCCGAGGCTCTACCGACCCTGTCGCGCCCAACAATTCACCTGAAAACAGGGCGAAAAATCGCCGGGTTGAAATTACTTTGTTTACAACCGGTACCGGGCCCAAGCTAGGCAGCGAAACCGTGATTGATCCCGCCAAGCCGCGCCAACAAACGGAAAACGAACAATTACCTCAGCCTGAAGCCGCATCGCAAGCTGGCAAATAAGTTAGTCAGAATATTTGAATTGATACGGAAAGATAAGCATGAAAAAATTTCTTTATTTTTTAGGGTCCCGCACCCTGTGGGTAATGCTAGGTATCATCGGCTTGATCGTTTTGATATGGTTTGTCGGGCCTTTAATCTCTATAGGAGAGGTTCGCCCGTTGGCCAGCGCCAGCATTCGTTTGGCCATCTGTGCCGCACTAATCATTCTGTGGCTAGCCAAAATCGTATTTCGCCATTACCGTGAATCGCGGCGTAATGCGGCATTAATGAAAGAAATCCGAGCCGCACAAGAGCCTATTCTGACAAATTCAACTGATACCAGCTCAATGAGCCGCCAGTTTGCGGAAATTGACCGGGTTTTGAAAAACGCCCGCTTCTCAAGAGGCGACAACAGCCTGTTTGCCAGGTTCAGCGATGGTCAATACCTGTACCAAATGCCTTGGTATGTCGTATTAGGCGCCGCCGGCTCTGGTAAAACAACGGCTCTGAAACAATCCGGCCTCAACTTTCCATTGGAAAGCACTTTAGGGTCTTCTTCTCTAAGCGGGCTGGCCGGAACACGCGATTGCGACTGGTTTTTATCGGATGAAGCTGTTTTACTAGACACGGCCGGCCGTCTTTCCCTACACGACGATCACAGTAACAAAGATTCTGAAGACTGGGAAGAATTTGTCTCACTGTTAAAACGCTACCGCCCCAAACAGCCTATCAATGGTGTATTGGTTACCGTTGGCGTTGATGATTTGCTAAACGGCAAAACCAATATTGCCGAAATGGCCGTTGAGCTACGGAAACGGGTTCACGAAATGCACACTAAGCTGGGCATCCATTTCCCGCTCTACTTAATGGTAACCAAGCTAGATTTATTGCATGGTTTCAAACCCTTCTTTTCCACACTGAGCGAAGAGCAAAAAAACCAATACTTCGGCATTTCCTTGTCTGTTGAAGAAGGCGCCGAAACACCGATAGCCACAGCTTCCAATTTATTATCGGAGGTTATCGACAAACTTCGTTCGTCCATGCTCGGCATCATTAACGAATTGGCCTCTTCCGAGGAAAAAGCCGCAGCATTTGCCTTTCCTGAAGAATTTGAACGCTTGAATCAAGCCGTTTTGTATCTCTTGAAAGAATTATCCAAATCTTCCAAATTCGAAACCCCCATTTCATGGCGCGGCGTCTATTTTTCCAGTGCAACGCAGGAAGGAGAGGGCTTCAATCCGGTATTGGAAAGTTTACAAGGTGATTTCCAGCTGTCTAAAAAATACACCGATTCCGAGCGCGTTAACGGCACCAACACGCATGACAGCTTCTTCCTTAACAAATTATTTGCCGATGTTATTTTTAATGAAGCCAATCTGGCCGGAGAAAACAAATCTTGGTTTATGCGAAACCAAATTTTGTATTGGTGCGGCGTAGGTGCGATTGCTGTGGTTGTGATAGGCGGTATATCACTTATGTTGAACAGCTATTCAAATAACAGCACATATCTCAAACAAGTAGGGGATAAAGCGACCGTATTGGAACGAAAAAGTAAATCTTCAGTAGGAACTTCTGATTTGTTAAAAGCCGTTGCGTTCGCCGAACAAGTCAGAGCAACAACGGAGAGCAAAAAAGAAATTCCCGACTTGACTTCTCCACCTCTAAATTATCGAATGGGCCTTTATCAAGGCAAACAGATGAACGAAGTGGGTGAATCATCTTACCAGCGGATTCTTGAAGATAACGTAATGCCGCTCATCAGTTATAAATTGGATGAGTTGCTACGTTCAACCCGAGGTTCCGACGGCATCAAAGGATACAATGCTTTGAAAGCTTATCTGATGATGTTTGATAAAGAACATTTTGATGCCGATTTTATGCGCACTTGGCTGATGTCCAACTTATCCGACTCCGAATCGGCAAATATGAGCGAAGCCCAAAAGCAATCGGTTGAAAAAGCACTGATTCATATTCTGTCGAAAAAAAGCCTTATCTCGAGCGTACCTTATGACGAGGCTTTGGTAGAGCAGCGGCGCCAAGAAATCTCGCAAAGAGATATTGCCACCATGGTTATGGATGACACCATCACTTCAGTAAATCGTGCAGGAACGGCCGGTTTGTCGCCTGTATCATTTTCTTCGATGGGCGGCGTGCAGAGCCATTTATTGTTTCGGCGCAAAAGCGGCAGAGCTCTGAAAGAACCGATTAGTTTTCTTTACACCAAAGAAACTTATATGACCAGGGTGTTACCGACGATGGTAAAGTCGGCGGAACAATTTTTTAACGAAGATTCTTGGGTGCTGGGCAGCTACGCCTCCTCAAGCCAAAGCAAGGAAGACGTGCTCTCCGGAGCGCAAAAGCTTTACTTCAACAATTACATACGAGTCTGGCACGGCTATCTGGCGGATTTATTGTTGGTAACACCAAAATCTTCTCAGGAAAACGTTCAGATTGCCAAACTGCTGTCTGAAAAAAGCTCCCCTCTTGCCAACATGATCAAGGGCATCAGTAACAATACAACTTTAAATATCAGCAATCAGCTGGCTGATAAAGCAGACGGGAAAATCACCGAATGGCTCAACAGATCGGGGTTGAGCAAATTGATCAGTTCGGATCAAAAAGAAGGAGCCAGCAACGAATTAAATGTTTTAAAACAATCTACCTCAGTAGACGATGCCTTTGCGGATTTTCACATGTTGACCGTATCGGAAAATAACCAACCGCCTGCCATCAATTCGGTTACCGAAGCGATTAACGATTTGTACGTTTATCTTGTAGCATTGAATATTGCCGTAGAAAAAGGAGTGGACTTGCCTCCGGATGATTCTCTGGTGAAATATAAGGCAGAAGTCAACCGCCTGCCTCCTCCGTTCCGGGAAATGTTGGATAATTTCTCCGGCATTATTCTGAGCAACACCGATAAGGTAGTGGATCAAAAATTAATGTCGGGTTTGGAAGCGAAATTAAGTAACGTGGCAAGCAAATGCCAGGATATCCGCAAACAAGGTTATCCTTTTGAAGCCGGTTCGACCAACAATGTCGCACTTGAAGGTTTTGCCAGCATTTTCGGTCCGAACGGTATGTACAGTCAGTTTACCAACCTATCCGGCCCAAATGCCGTATTGGCCAAATCCGACAAACTGGATACCGTTATGGCAAAGAACGCTGCCTTCAAAGAACGTTTTAGCGTGTTAGATACAGCTTCTTCAGTTCAAAAAGCTTTTTTCGACAAAGGTTCTGTGACGCCTAAATTCGACTTCTCGGTCAAAGTCGTGATTCTTGACCCTAGCCTGCAAAGCGTTAACATCTCTTACGATGGCAAAAGCCATGTTTACAGCCACGGCCCAATCGTTCCGATGAATTTTAGTTGGCCCGCACAAAACGAAGATGCCGTTGCCAAAATCGACGTATCCTCCCCTCAAATTAGCGGTGCGGAAATCAGCGCAACAGGGCCTTGGTCTGTCTTCCGTTTGATTGAAAAAGGCCATATCGTGCGCCAAACCGCCAACACGACAACCGTAGAATACAATATCAAAGGGAAGAATGTGATATTAGAATTTACTTCTTCCACTTCGCCCAACCCCTTTGATTTGGGTAAAGTGCGTAACTTTAGTTGCGCATAACCAGAAGGCCATCGTCACTTGTTGTCGGTGGCCATCGTTTTGGATAGGTTGAATGCCTGTCTGAAAATATTATTGCATAATTGGGAACTTCCTCGGAACCTTACCTACATTCAGACAGTCTATATATACTGTATAAATAGTGTCTTATGCTCCGGAAACAGTTGCTGCCGGCCCTCTAAACTCAGGAATGACAAAATGAACAGAACAGTTATTGCTCAAACGCCTTTTGGTCAGAATTTGTTGTTTAAAAAACTAGACGGGAAGGAATCGGTTTCAGACCTTTTCGAATTTAACGTTACTTTCGTTTCGAAAGATGCCAACCTGCAAGGCAGCGATATTGTCGGGTTGCCCGTTACGTTGGAAATCGACACCAAAACGGGTGGGAAGCGCTACCTAAACGGATTGGTTACCGATTTCGGCTATTTCGGGGAAGATGAAGACGAAGAAGACTATCATGCCTACACTGCGGTTTTGCGCCCGTTTATGTGGTATCTGACCCAAAACGTTGACAGCCGTGTGTTCGTTGATAAATCTGTTTTAGATATTACCAAAGAAGTATTGGCGCCTTTCGGTTTTCCTTTTCAAATCAAATGCCAAAAAGGCTACCGTACGCGCGGTTTCTGCGTTCAATATCAAGAAACCAGCTTCAACTTTATCAGCCGCCTATTCGAGCAAGAAGGCATCTATTATTACTTTGACCACAAAAACGATTCGCACGAACTCGTTATTACCGACGACGTCGGCTCCTTAACTGCAATTGCCGGCAATCCCGCTCTTCCCTACCACTCGCGCCAAGTTGCCGCCGGTGCGCCTTCCATTGAATATATAGATGAATGGGCCGAACGGGATTCACTAAAATCCAATAAATACTCTACTCAAGACTATAACTACAACAACGCCAAAGTTGCTATGAAATCATCGGATTCAGTGCATGATTTTAACTCCGTCGATATGGAGCATTATGATTTCTACACCGGATTCAGCGACGTATCAGAAGCGCAAAACTATAGCCAGGTGCGCAGTGAAAGCCTGAAAAGCCAAACCAAAGTCATTACCGGCTCGGGTACAGTGCTGACCCTCGCTCCTGGCCATACTTTTTCATTAATCAAACACCCTCACGCCTCTTCTAATAGCGAATATCTGATATTAGCTACCGAATATGCCTTCGAAGAAGCAGGCTATACCACCGGCGACAAAATCGGTTCGTTCAGAACCTCATTCCGCGTATTGCCCAAATCCTTCCCATACCGCCCTCCCCTACGCGCTATGAAACCACAGGTATTGGGCACACAGGCCGCAACCGTTACCGGCCCTGCCGGTGAAGAGGTATACACCAACGAATACGGCGATATCAAAGTCCAGTTCCATTGGGACAGATATGGAAAAATGAATGAAAGCAGCTCAAACTGGGTGCGTGTTGCCCAAGGTTCTGCTGGTTCCGGATTCGGTTCGATTAATACGCCACGCGTTGGTGAAGAAGTGCTGGTCGATTTCATTAACGGCGATGCCGACCGTCCGATTATCGTCGGCCGTTTATACAACAGTGCGATGAGCCCGCCTTGGGGTTTCCCCGCTGCGGCGAAACAATCCGGTATCAAAAGCAAAAGCTTCAATTCTCCTCTCGCTAATTTCAACGAGTTGATGTTCAACGATACCGCCGGTTCGGAAATGGTTAATTTCCAAGCCCAAAAAGACCTGACCTCGCTGGTTAAAAACAATGAAACCCGCAACGTCAACAACGACCGCACGACCACCATCGGTAACAATGAAACACTATCGGTTACCGGCGAAAGAGCGAAAAGCGTTCAGAAAAACGAAACTGCTTCTGTCGCCATGAACCGCACTGCTTCCGTAGGTCAAAACGAAACATTGGATGTAACGCAAAACCAAGCGCTCAGTGTCGGCCAAAACCAGAGTGTCAGCGTAGGGAAAGATCAGAGTGTCAGTGTTACCAACAACAGAAGCAAATCTGTCGGTCAAAACGAAAGCGTATCGGTCGGCCAAAGCCAAGCCATGATGATTGGCCAGGATCAAAACGTTTCGGTCGGAAAGAACCAAGCTCTTACCGTGGGTGCCAGCCGTAATAAAACCATCGTAGCCAATGAGGTAAGCAGCATCGGCGGCAACCGCCAGAAAACGGTATCCTCCACCAATATCAGTACAATCGGCGCAGCCAACGTAACCAATATCGGCGGTGCAGATGTGACCAATGTCGGTGGTTTGAGCATGACCAATGTCGGCGGTGCGGAAACGCATATTGTGGGCGGTGCTATAGCTTTAGCTTCGGGTCTGCATGCCAGTATGCGCAGTATGATGAACACTACCATCGCAGCCGGTCATAAAGTTACCTTAAGGGTTGGCGGCTCCGAAATCGTGATGAGCAGAGGGGAAATCAGCATTTCGGCCAAGAAAATCACGATTAACGGCAAAAGAGTCGTCAGCTTGGATGGCAATAAAATCCATCTGAACTAACTTCAAGCCTCAGAGGCCTAGCATGTTTGAGTTAGAAAACTTCACTTTCTTCAATGCGCAACAATTTCAGAATATCGATCCTTTGGATCGTATCTATAATGTGGTTGTTGCCAAAGTAAGCTATGAATTTGAAATAAACGCGTCGACGGGGCAAACGGAATTAAAGTTTGCTCCGGAGCAAACGCCGCTTATTTACGAAGATATTTATTACGGCGATACCATCAGAACTTCGGTTAAAGCGGAATGTGATTTTATTATTTACAAACCGAAAGTCGATTTAGTGGTTAATGCTACCGCTTATGCGCCGAATGACGAACTTACCCGCCAATTTCCGGTTTCCGTGCAAATCGGCGACTATAAAAAGTCATTGGCTATTACAGGCAAACGCTATTGGATAAAAGAGACTGTCGGTTGGACATTAAGCGATCCCGAGCCGATAACCAACCTTCCCATTCGCTACGAATATGCATTTGGTGGCATTCACGCCGGCGGGCTCAAACAAAACGGCTATTTACAAGAAAATATCGTTGGCGTAGGAAGTTATTCGGCTGATTTTTTACGGCAGCACAGTACCAAAAAACTATTAGACGCCCATCAGATTTATGACCCCGCCAAACCGGTTACCGACCCCAGCGAAATCGTCATACCCGAAGGGCTTGGATTTTACGCAAGATATTTCGCCCATCGCGTCCGGCATACAGGCACAACCGACAAGGAATGGGCAGAAAATCGGGCTCCGCGGTTACCCACCGATTTTTCCATGTCTTTCTGGAACGGAGCACACCCTACATTGCAGGTTCCCCATCTGAAACACAATCACGTCTACGATCTGGTTTTTACCGGACTTGTTCCCGCCCATAAAGCACCACATCAGCGTTTTTCCGTTTCCTTGCCGGTCGAAACTGTGTTTATCCACATACTAACACCCGACCGTTTGTCAATCAGTAAAGATATGATTTTAGACACCATTATTGTAGATGTAGAAAATCGAAAAATTGACTGCAGCTACCGAATCGCTTTAGCACAGGAATTGGAAATTGCACACTGCCAATTAAGATACATCGCAAGAGGAGATCGCGGTACACAAATCGAAGCCGCTCAAAAACGCAAAGCATCAACAGAACCCGATTTCATCGTTATTCCACCATCACTAAAAAACGCTCGGTTGTCTTAAAAAGATTTTCAGACAGGCATATGCCTGTCTGAAAACCATAACGGTTACGTTCTTACATCATGCCTCACAAAGCACGATCAAAATACAACGGCACTCCCGAGGCCTCCGACATTGCCAACACATAAGCCATCAATTTCTCAGGCAAAACCAAACCGCGAACCATCGTGAGATTTCGCAAAATGGGAAACACTATAATATCTTCCATACCTAACTGCCCCGACAAAGCGTTCGGCGATCGAACCAACGCCTCCAAATCTGCCAGATTCTTATGCAGCTCATCCAGATACTGCTTGGTTTTATTCAAATGCTTGTCAAAGATTCCGATGCTACTCTCTTTTTTCTTCACAAAATAATCAACGGCCGATTGAGTTGCAAATTCTGGCAAACCCAGCTTCACCTCTCGCGGCCATACTAGTTTGTTCACATATTCCCCCACCTTGTCGAACCAAGCTTGCACTTCCGGGCGAATCTCTTCTTGTAAGCGCATCCTTCCACTTCCCGCATACTCATCCACCCAATGCACGATATCCAAACTTTCACCCATATACGAGCCGTCAGGTTTCTGCAAAATCGGCACTTGTTTGACACCTATCAAGCTAATCGGCGTAGCTTCATCATCATTCAACAACACCTCTTCTGTAACCGTCACGCCAAACAAGCCGAACGGCATGCGTGCTCGCACACAAAAAGGGCAATGGTCATATATATAAAGTTTCATGTTCATCTTCTCAAAAAATCACAATTAATATAAAAGCTCAAAAATTATCAATAAACTGACCTTATGGCAGTCTTGCATATCGGCATATGCATCACAATACTTTCTCATCCCATAAAAAAACATTTTTTTACATTAGCAGTATTAAATATTGTTTTGTTTTCTTTAGCATTTGTTTTTTCAGTAATTTTCAAAAAAACAAATAAGCGGCTTTTTTCACAGACGAGCGGGAACATGTTAAATACCCTTGTTTATGCATAATTTGCTTATTTTTTAAGCAAAAAAAAATTTTACAAGTCTCGTCTGGCGGCCTATACTAATCAATGTATTTAGGCTACAAGCTTAATGCTTATATTATTTTTTAATGATACCCGCTTTAACATTCCAGTGCCAATCATGGTAACATCACGATGCAAATGTATTTATTTACCGGGCAATTCCCACTCGACAGCCTGCCAAATAATTTGTGTTCCGGGTATGATTTTTTTTAAATGCTTTTAAGTGGAGAAGATTCCTATGAATTACGATAAAGCCGTGTCAGAAATGTTGAATGTTGACGGCGCCATTGCTGCTGCCGTTGTTGATTACGCCAGCGGCATGTTGCTGGCAGGTGGTGGTTCGCCCTCTGTTGATTTGGAAATTGCCGCTGCCGGTAACACCGAAGTGGTTTCTGCAAAAATGAAAACCATGAAAATGCTGGGCATGAACGACGTAATTGAAGACATTCTAATTACCTTGGGTAAACAATACCATTTGTTGCGCCCATTAAAAAACCATGAAGGCTTATTCCTTTACTCCGTATTAGACAAATCCAAATCCAATCTGGCTTTGGCACGCCGCTCTTTAGTTGAAGTGGAACGCAATCTCGGCTAAGTCACAGATGTAGAGCTAAATTAATTAGCAAGTCCGACCGTTTATCGGTCGGATTTTACATTTTCAGCCATGCCCAATAATACTATCTTTTCCTTCTGGATTTAGCAGATGCTTAGCGATACAATAGCTTTTCCATAAAAGTCTCATCGGGAAAAACTATGGTAAGCACCGTACCAACACCCAGCAGCCTCGCCTCAGATTTGTACAAATACCAGGATTGGTTTGATACTTATCTGAAAAGCCTGCCTGAAAAGCATCAAAAGCTGCTGCAATCCGCGCTTACCCTTGCCGAATCCCATTATCCCAAAGATGCGACCACCCTGACGGGCGAACCTTTATTAAGCAACTTGATTGGCGCGGCGCAAATGGTTTCCGAAATGGATCTACTACCGGATGCCGTTGCTGCTACACTTCTAACCGATATTTCCTCCTTTTGCAAGAATTGGCGCGAACAAGTAACTGAAAACTGTGGCAGTGCCGTATACAATCTGGTTCAAGGCATAGATGAAATCCAAAAACTGACCCATTTTGCTCGAGTCGACAGCCTTGCCACCCCCGAAGAGCACGCAGAGCAAGCCGAAACAATGCGTAAAATGCTGCTGGCGATGGTCTCCGACATCCGAGTCGTGCTGATTAAACTGGCCTTGCATACCCGTACCCTACAATTTCTCTGCAGCCTGCCCGACAGCGCAACCAAACGCGCGATAGCCAAGGAAACACTGGATATTTTCGCTCCTCTAGCCAATCGATTGGGCGTGTGGCAACTCAAATGGCAGTTGGAAGATTTAGGTTTCAGGCATCAGAACCCTGAAAAATACAAAGAAATCGCCAAGCTGCTTGACGAAAAGCGCACCGAGCGGTTGGAATACATTCAAAACTTCCTAAGCACGCTCCGCACCGAACTTGAAAAATACAACATCCACTACGATGTTGCCGGCCGTCCCAAACACATCTATTCCATTTACAGAAAAATGGTAAAGAAGAAATTGGATTTCGACGGTCTCTACGATATCCGTGCCGTACGTATTTTGGTCGACACCATTCCCGAATGCTATACCACGCTTGGTATTGTCCATAGTTTATGGCAACCCATTCCCGGAGAGTTCGACGATTATATTGCCCATCCTAAAGGCAACGGTTACCAAAGCCTGCATACTGTTATCGTCGGACCGGAAGACAAAGGCGTAGAGGTTCAGATACGTACCTTCGAGATGCACCAATTCAACGAATTCGGCGTGGCTGCACACTGGCGTTACAAAGAAGGCGGCAAAGGCGATAATGCCTACGAGCAAAAAATTGCATGGCTGCGCCAGCTTCTCGAATGGCGCGAGAACATGGCAGAAAGTAGCCAAGAAGACCTTGCTTCTGCTTTCCAAACCGAATTATTCAATGACACCATTTATGTGCTTACCCCGCACGGCAAAGTGCTCTCTTTACCCACTGGCGCTACACCGATTGACTTCGCCTACGCATTGCATAGCGATTTGGGCAACCGCTGTCGCGGAGCGAAAGTCGACGGGCAAATCGTACCGCTTTCCACTCCGTTGGAAAACGGGCAGCGGGTAGAAATCATCGCTGCGAAAGAAGGGGTTCCTTCCGTTAACTGGCTATATGAAGGCTGGGTTAAAAGTTCGCGCGCCATCAGCAAAATACGTGCATATATCCGCCAGCAAAATGCCGAAGCCGTAAGAGAAAACGGGAAAGCCCAGTTTGAGAAAATCCTAATTAAAATTTCCCCCAAACCCAATGTTCAAGATTTAAGCGAAAAGCTGGGTTATAAAAAAATCGAAGAGCTTTACACAGCCATCGGTCAAGGCGAAGTAACGCCTAGGGCCGTTCAGAAAGCCTGCGGTGCATTAAACAAATCAACTCCGGAACCGGTTAACGAAACCAATATCGTTAAACGTTCCAAAATCAAATCCGGCAGCAAAAACGGTATTTTAATTGACGGCGAAGACGGATTAATGACTTCATTGGCGAAATGCTGCAAACCCGCACCTCCGGATGACATTGTTGGTTTCGTCACACGTGATCGCGGCATCTCGGTACACCGCACCAACTGCCCTGCCCTGCAAAACCTGCTCAAGCAAGCACCGGACAAAATTCTGCCGGCCAGCTGGGCACAATTACAAGAAGGTCAAGTTTTCGCTGTAGATATCGAAATACGCGCACAAGACCGCAGTGGCTTGCTGCGCGATATATCGGAAGCACTAGCGCGCCATAAAATTAATGTTACCGCGGTACAAACCCATTCCCGAGATTTAGAAGCCAGCATGCGCTTCACTTTAGAGGTGAAGCAAGTTAACGAGTTACCGAGAGTTTTAACCGGCCTGAGCGACGTTAAAGGCGTATTAAGCGTTGCTCGTTTATAGACTGGAGAAAATTTAGCCTCAACTAAAATGCCTGTCTGAATTTTTCAGACAGGCATTTTCTTATTCAACACTATCTTCAAACGGCCACCGGTGCCTTAATATGAGGGTACGGATCATAAGCACTCAATTCAAAATCTTCGAATTTAAACTCAAACAAATCTTTTACTTCCGGGTTCAAACTCATAACCGGCAACGCACGCGGCTCACGAGTTAACTGCAACCGCGCCTGTTCAAAATGATTGCTATATAGATGAGCATCGCCGAAAGTATGGATAAACTCTCCTACCTGCAAGCCACACACCTGAGCCACCATCATCGTTAACAAAGCATAGCTGGCGATATTAAATGGCACGCCTAAGAAAATATCGGCACTACGCTGGTAAAGCTGGCACGACAACCTACCATCCGCCACATAAAACTGAAACAGCGCATGACACGGAGGCAGAGCCATTTCATCCACCAATGCAGGATTCCAAGCAGAAACAATCAAGCGCCTAGAATCAGGATTTGAGCGGATTTGCCCGATAAGATTGGAAATCTGATCAATATGTCTGCCGTCAGGAGCAGGCCAACTCCGCCATTGATAACCATAAACCGGGCCTAAATCACCATTCTCATCCGCCCATTCATCCCAAATTGAAACGTTATTGTCTTTCAAATAACGAATATTGGTCTCTCCTTTTAAAAACCAGAGCAACTCATGAATAATCGAACGCAGATGCAGCTTTTTCGTAGTCAGCAGCGGAAAACCTTTGCTCAAATCAAAACGCATTTGATAGCCAAATACAGACCGCGTGCCGGTACCGGTTCTGTCAGATTTATCAGTGCCGTATTTAAGCACATAATCCATCAGGTCTTGATAAGCTTTCATAAGATTCCTTCAATATTGGCTTTAACAACAAGGCATCAATTTTAACACTTTGGATATTGGCCAGAGCATAAAATATTCATAATAATTTAAGGGGCTGTCCTAGATAACTAGTACAAATCATGCTTTACTAATTGTTTTAAAA
>NZ_JAUMZU010000021.1 GCF_030527965.1 Neisseria sp. | reverse complement strand
TTCATGGCGGTATCGAAGTCAATCGGAAAGCCCGCGACATCATGCGCTTCAGCCCCGCCGAAATAATGCTGAAAGAAATCCGCAAACATTCGCCCTTATCCATGGAAGACAATCAAACCGCACCTACCTTGGGTCTCGCCGATATGCCATCGAAGGCGCGGCAGCTTTGCGAAGAGTGTAAGACGCATCTGGTTGGTTTTTATAACAAACATGGCATTGCTTATAACGAAGCCGATGCGGATAAAACGGCGGCAGCAATCGGTGTTGCCGCTTATCGGGAACGCGTTCCTCATGTGCAATCGCTCCATATCAGGGAAGACGGTCTGCTTTCCGTAGGGCATTTAACACCCCAAGGTGTTTTGAGCTATGCTTCTTTAGATTCTGCCCAAGCGGCTGCAACGCCCATAGAAGAAAGCGTAGCTCAGTCGCGGCAGGCAGAGCAGGAATTGGCTCAAAAGGCGCAACAACGTGAAATGGCAATGGCCGAATATCATTCGCAATCGCGTGGGAGAAGCATCTCTTAGATTGGTGGAAAAGATTAAAAAAAGCCTGTCTGAATCTTTTCAGACAGGCTTTTACTATCAGAATGGGGTCAGCACGCGTATACCAACCAATTGTGATGATCTTCGGTGAAACCGTATTGAATGTCGGTTACCGCTTGGCGAATTGCATAGCCGCGCGCTTGGCCGGATACGGGGATTTCCTGATCGTCAATGATGAAGGAGGTAACGGGGGAAATAACGGCGGCGGTGCCGGTTAAAATGGCTTCCGCGCCGTTTTCTACGGCAGCTTTCAGCTCGGCCACGGTAAAGTTGCGCTCGCTGATTGTGTAGCCCATATCTTTGGCAACGGTCAGCACTGTGTCGCGGGTTACGCCGTGAAGAAACTCGTCGGTCAGCGGTTTGGTGATGATTTCATTGTCGTGAATCAGGGCGAAGTTGGACGCGCCGGTTTCTTGAACGTCGCCGTTCGGGCAGAATAAAACCTGATTGGCGCCGTATTGTGCTTTGGCTTTTAATACCCAAGGCAGGGCGGAGGCATAGTTGCCGCCGCATTTGATGCGACCCATGTGCGGTGCGCAGCGCATGTGTTCGGTTTCCACCAGAATTTTCATGGGTGAGCCGACTTTGAAATAGTCGCCCACGGGTGATGCCAGAATGTATAACAGTGCGCTTTCGGAAGGGGCACCGGCTTTGCCGATAACGGGATCGGTGCCGATTAAAGTGGGGCGCAGGTAGAGGGCGGCCGGTGCGTCGGGTACGTTTTCCGCGGCGCGTTTGACCAGCTCCAGCAAGGCATTCAGATAGGCTTCGCTTTCGGGTACGGGCAGGTGCAGCAGTTTGGCGCTTTGCTGCATGCGGGCGATGTTGGCGCTCGGGCGGAACAGCGCGATACGGTTGTCGTGTTGGCGGAATGCTTTCAGCCCTTCGAAACATTCGCTGCCGTAATGCAGCGCGTGGGCGCCGGGTGCCAGAGTCAAATCTTGCGCCGATTGCCAGCGCAGCGGCTGCCATGCGCCGTTTTCGTAAGCTAATACGGGCATTTCTTGATGAAATACGCTGCCGAACACGGCAGGAACGGTTCTGCTCATAATTATTATCCTTAAACCGGATGGTTGGACCAAATGGGTAAAGAGGTTAAGTAAAGGTGTAAAGATACGCTTGAGAGTAGGGGTTTGGCAAGCGCTTGTTGGGGGAATGCGGCATTTGTAACTTAATGTAGCGGGCGGCGTATAATGCCTGTCTGAAAAAGCCTTTTGTGGTGTCAGGTTTATCTGGTGTTTCTGCATTATCAAGGTTATTTATGTTTTTGAGAGCCTATTTATGAATCTTTCTCGCTTGTTGCCTAAAATGGCCGTGTTTCTGGCGGGTATTGCGGCATTTTTGCAGGTTTATTCGGTGCAAGCCGTTTTGCCGCTTTTGATACATGATTTGCATGCCAGCGAAATCCAAGTGGGGATGGCGGTAGGGGCTACGGTTTTGGGTGTGGCGCTGATGTCGCCGTTTATGGGCATGCTTTCCGATGCAATAGGCCGGAAAAGTTTGATTATCTGGTCGTTGCTTTTATTGAGCATTCCGACGGCGCTGTTGAGCGGGGTAACCGGTATCGAGCAGATGGTGTTTTACCGTTTCTTGCAGGGGTTGGCGGTTCCCGGGATAACGGTGGTGCTGGTGGCCTATGTTGGCGAGGAATTCAGCGGGCTGCAGATGACGCAGTTGTTGTCGGTTTATGTGACGGGCTCGGTGCTGGGCGGCTTTCTCGGTCGTTTTCTGCTTGGGCATTTGAGCGAATGGATGGGTTGGCGCGCTGCGTTTTATGTGTTGGCGGGCTTGAGTGCATTTTGTGCGGTTTTTGTTTGGAAGCAGTTGCCGGCATCGAAGCATTTTGTGGCCAAACCGCGGTTCAAAACGGCTTGGTACACGTTAATCGGGCATTTGAGAAATCGCTATCTTCTGTCGGCCTGCCTGCTGGGGGCTTGTGTGTTGTGTTCGCTCGTCGGCTGTTTTACTTATATCAATCTCTATCTGGCCGAGCCGCCTTATTCGCTTTCCAGCGGCAATCTGGCCAATTTGTTTGCCGTTTACTTAATCGGCATGGTGATTACGCCTTTGTCGGCACGGTTGATTAACCGTTTCGGCAGCGCGGGCACGGTCATGATTGCGGTCGGTTTGTCGATAGCAGGGGTTGTCGGCACGTTGGCTTCGCCGTTGTGGATTGTGATTGTTGCGCTGGCGCTGATGTCGTCGGGCGTGTTTATTACGCAGGCGGCGACCATTAATTATATTGCGGCCAAAGTAAAAGAAGGCCGCTCGTTGGCGTCGGGTTTGTATTATATGGCTTATTACGGCGGCGGCACTTTGGGTGCGCTGATGTGCGGGCTGGCTTATACGCACGGCGGCTGGACGGGCGTGGTAGGCAGCTTGCTGCTGGTGCAGGTTGCGGCTTTACTGATTGCAAGCAAGCGCATGTGAATGCCTGTCTGAAAAAATGGGCTTGCCGTGGCTGAAAATTCGGTTATGATGCGCTTTGATATTCGGAAATTACCCTCTCTTTATGCGTCAAACCATTTTTATCGCCGATCTGCACCTCTCCGACGACACGCCGGCTTTAAACGAACTGTTTCTGCAAACCTTGCAACGCTGGCAGGGCAGGGTGGACGCACTGTATATTCTGGGCGATTTGTTTGAAGTTTGGCTGGGCGACGATGTGCTGAGCGAAATCGCGGTAACTGCGGCAGCGGCGCTGAAAGCGTTTTCCGAAACAGCGCCGGTTTATTTTATCTGCGGCAATCGCGATTTTCTGCTCGGGCCACAATACGCAGATCGCGCCGGCATGATTGTGCTGCCGGAAAATCAAGCAGTGGTGCTTTACGGCCAAATTTATTTGATTACCCACGGCGACGAAATGTGTACCGACGACGTGTCTTACCAACGTTTCCGCCGAATTATCCGCAAAAAATGGCTGCAAAAAATACTGCTTTCTCTGCCGCAAGGCCGCCGCCGCAAAATTGCGGCGAAAATCCGCGCCGCCAGCAAGCGGAAAAAGCAGCAGATGGGGCATACGCCGGTTTCCGACGTAACCGAGCAAGGCGTTCAGGCCGCCTTAAACCGCTATCCTCAGGTGCAGGCCATTATTCATGGTCATACCCACCGACCCGATGTGCACGAGCATCGGTTTGGCGATAAAACGGTTAAGCGTTTTGTGTTGCCTGATTGGTATGGCAATCACGGCGGGTATCTGGTTGTTTCCGAAGGCAGCGCTCAATTGCAGACATTGGAGGCGGGCGGGCAATAGCAATGCCTGTCTGAAATCCTTTTGCCCATCAAATAATGACATCAAAGTATTCAAAAACGTTTACAATCATTCCATGCGCAGATTTTGCGGACGGAAGATAGAAAATACAAAGGAAAACTATGAATTTCAAAGACCTGTTTAATCCAAAGGAATTTGCCGCACGCCATATCAGTTTTAATGACGAAGCGGCGCTTTTAGCAGCGCTGGGCGAGCGGGACATGGCCGGTTTTATCGACAATACCGTGCCGAAAAGCATCCGTATGCCGTCTGAACTTGACTTGCCGGCGGCGCTGACTGAGGCCGACGCACTGGCGAAACTCAAAGCCATCGCCGCGCGCAACCAAGTCAATAAAAGCTATATCGGCCTCGGCTATTACCCGACCCGCATGCCGAACGTGATTTTGCGCAATGTACTGGAAAATCCCGGCTGGTATACCGCTTACACACCTTATCAGGCGGAAATCGCGCAGGGTCGTTTGCAGGCTTTGCTTAATTTCCAGCAGATGTGCATCGATTTGACCGGCTTCGATGTGGCCGGCGCTTCATTGTTGGACGAGGCTACCGCCGCCGCCGAAGCGATGGCAATGGCCAAGCGGGTGGGCAAATCGAAATCCAACCGCTTTTTTGTTGACGAACGCGTTTTGCCGCAAACCTTGGATGTGATGAAAACCCGTGCCAAATATTTCGGCTTTGAATTGGAAACTGGCGATTTTGATGCGGCGCGCAACGGCGACTTTTTCGGTGCGTTGTTCCAATATGTGGGCAAAGACGGTGATGTGGCCGATTTGGGCGATGTGATTGCCTGTCTGAAAGAAAAAGGCGTGATTGTAGCGGTGGCGGCCGATGTGATGAGTTTGGTTTTATTGAAACCGCCGGCCGAACTGGGTGCAGATATCGCATTGGGCAATACGCAACGCTTCGGCGTGCCGATGGGATTCGGCGGCCCGCATGCGGCTTATTTTGCGTTTAAAGATGAATTCAAGCGCTCTGCTCCGGGGCGGATTATCGGCGTTTCCAAAGATGCGTCGGGCAAACCTGCGTTACGGATGGCGCTGTCGACCCGCGAGCAGCATATCCGCCGTGAAAAAGCCACTTCCAATATTTGCACAGCGCAAGCGCTGTTGGCGAATCTGGCCGGCATGTATGCGGTTTACCACGGCCCCGAAGGTGTAAAACGCATTGCCCGCCGCATTCATGCGCTGGCGGCTGCGTTTGCCGATTCTTTGAAGGGCACCAAAGGGTTGCAGGTGGTGCACGAAGTGTTCTTCGATACTGTGGCCGTTGATTGCGGCGCTCAGGCAGACCGGATTTACCGAAATGCGCTCGACGCGGGCTTCAACCTGCGCCGCGTTGGCGATAAAGTTTTGGCGGTCGCGTTTCATGAAGAAAGCTCGTTGGAAGATTTGGCCGTGCTGCATATGCTGTTTACCGGCGATTCTTCGCTTACGGTGCCTGCCGAAGCGCCGCAACGCCTGTCTGAAAATCTGCTGCGTACCGATTCAATCCTGACGCATGAAGTGTTCAACCGTTATCACACCGAACACGAGATGCTGCGTTATTTGAAAAAACTGGAAGAGCGCGATTTGGCGATGAACCGCAGCATGATTTCGCTTGGCTCCTGCACCATGAAGTTAAACGCAACGGCGGAAATGCTGCCGATAACATGGCCCGAGTTTGCCAATATCCACCCGTTCGCTCCGGCAGAGCAAACCGCCGGCTATTGGCAATTGTTGGAAGATTTGCAAACGCAGCTTAAAGCCATTACCGGTTTTGATGCTGTTTGTATTCAGCCGAACTCGGGTGCGCAAGGCGAATACACCGGATTGCTCTCTATCCGCCGCTTTCACGAGGCCAACGGCCAGCCGCAACGCGATGTATGCCTGATTCCCAAATCGGCCCACGGCACCAATCCGGCGACTGCGCAAATGTTGGGCATGAAAGTGGTGGTGGTCGATACCGACGAACATGGCAACGTCGACATTGACGATTTGAAAGCCAAAGCGGCGCAATATCAAGACACGCTGGGCGCGCTGATGATTACCTATCCGTCTACGCACGGCGTGTATGAAGAAGGCATCCGCGATATTTGTCGGATTGTTCACGAGCACGGCGGGCAGGTGTATATGGACGGCGCCAATATGAATGCCCAAATCGGCATTATGCAGCCGGCCGAAGTGGGTGCCGACGTATTGCACATGAATCTGCATAAAACCTTTTGCATTCCGCACGGCGGCGGCGGCCCCGGCATGGGCCCCATCGGCTTGAAAGCCCATCTGGCACCGTATGCGCCCAGCCATGCGGTTTGCCCTGTTGAAGGCGCAACCGAGGGCATGAGCGCCGTTTCCGCCGCGCCTTACGGCTCGGCCAGCATCTTGCCGATTACTTGGATGTACATCACGCTGATGGGCAAGCAGGGTATGGAGCAGGCCACCCGCTGGGCCTTGTTGAATGCCAATTATGTGGCCAAAGCGCTGAGTGCCGATTATCCGATTCTCTACACGGGTAAAAACGGCCGTATTGCGCACGAATGTATCGTTGATTTGCGCCCGCTCAAAGCCGAGAGTGGCATTACGGAAACCGATATCGCCAAACGCTTGATGGACTATGGCTTCCACGCGCCCACCGTTTCTTTCCCCGTAGCCGGTACGCTGATGATTGAACCGACCGAATCGGAAAGCAAAGCCGAGCTGGATCGTTTCATCGCCGCGCTCAAAGCCATCAAGCAAGAAGCGCTGAAGGTGCAAAACGGCGTTTGGCCGAAAGACGACAATCCGCTGGTCAACGCGCCGCACACCGCCGCCGATGTTGCCGGCGAATGGAACCGCGCATATAGCCGCGAAGAAGCCGTGTTCCCATTGGCGTATATCCGCGAAAATAAATTCTGGCCCAGCGTCAACCGCATCGACGATGTTTACGGCGACCGCAATCTGGTTTGCTCGTGCCCGCCTTTATCCGCTTATGAAGATTAACACAGAAGCGTGAGTATTGATTTTAAAGCGCAATGCCTGTCTGAAAAATTTTCAGACAGGCTTCTACCTTAATTTCGGAGCAACTCTTTAGATTAAGCTCTACTCATCCCATTTGACTGATTTTGCGCGATTTGACGATTCTGCTCTTCCTGCGCTACTTGCTGAATACGGTTGATGCTCTCCTCAACGGGAGTGGTAATGGCTTTATCTACATCTATTGAAGCTGTAATCAAGCCCGGATTACGTTCGCCAATTAAAAATTGCCCGTCTTTAACGTTAAATAGAGGCGTATCGCCCATATTTTTTGCATAGCCTAAAGCAGCGAGTGCCATCGCTGAATTCTCCAAACCTTCTTTCTCGTACGGTAGGTTGTTTTTTTGATAATAAGCAGCCAGATGCTCTTTGTTTGTATGGTAAATCTTTTGGGCCGCCTCCGGCATATCGGCGAGACCCAAGGTAGGTGCGGTTTGGTTGTCTTCCATGGATAAGGGCGAATGTTTACGGATTTCTTTCAGCATCATTTCGGCAGGGCTGAAGCGCATGATGTCGCGGGCTTTCCGATTGACTTCGATACCGCCATGAACGCCTTCTCTGATGCTGGCGACATCGCTGCGAAAATCCTCAATCATATGTTTGTTGTCTTCCGCCAGCGAGCGGGCGTGGCGGAAATTCTGTCGGGAAAGAATCGAATCGGGGCCGACGAAGTTATCGATGGTATGGGCGGCACCCATAGTGGAAGCCGCGGCACCGAAGGCTCGGGTCAGCATTGTGTTGCTTTTATTGTTGTAGCCGTATTCGGCCAGATCGTTGAGCTCTTGCTGTGTGGCGAGAATCACGACTTTGCCGTAATGAGAGCTGGCAGCGGATACAACATCGGCGGCTGTTGAGAAATTGGTAACCATGCTACCGCCTTCGGGGATGTGATACATGCCTGCGACACCGTAGGCATTGAAGGTCATACCTTCCTGATGGAAGCGGTAGGCGCAGATTTGGGCGAGTGCGCCGCCGAGGGAATGGCCGGTTTGGGTGATTGTAGGCATGGGCAACTCAGGATTATCTTCATGAAATTTCTTTGCCTTTTCCATCGCTATTCGAGTTAGCTCTGCAGCATCTTCAGCCTGATTGTTGGCCTTATCGGTAACCATCTTGAGGTCAGTTTGGGCATCTCTCCAGTCTTTGAGAGGCGATTCTGTTCCCCGATGAACAACGATAATTTCATTGGTCTCGGCATCTTGATAGACTGCGCCGTAATAGCCTGTTTTAGGATTGGTATGAACTTTAAGTACTTTATAGTTATGACCGCCAATAGGAATAGTTTGATCCTTTTTGGTTTCAACTCGATTTTTATAAGCATCCTCAGCAAGGTCTGCATTTTGTTGTTGAGTAATCATGACTTCATTTCCTCAAGTGTAATAGTTATATTAAATAAATCTTTTTGCCTATCTGTACTGTATTTAGTTGGGGAGTCAGCACCATAAGAAACTACATCGTCATCATATTTTGAGCCATTTTCATCTTTAAGATAAGGGTATGCACCTTTCCAATAATATTTGGTCAGTGTTTTTTTCTCTATCAGTTTTTCCATCACATCACTAATACTGAATCCTGTTTCCTCAGGCTTACCTGTTGCTTTAAATATGCCACCGAAACCATCAGGCTTCCAATGGCAAACACCCTTTCTAAAGTAGTCTTCATCCTGTACGGCATCGAAATAAACAATAGTCTCATATTCATCTTTTCCTGTTTGATGCAGGTCGTAATCAATATGTTTTTCAGGCATAGCTTTTGCTCCCTCAAGTTCATTAATGACATAAGAACAGTTCCTAGCCATATACCGGATATAAATATTTTCTGTTACCTTCAAAGGCCCGGGCGCATCATTGATTTTGATTTTAATGCGGTAGGCTTTTGTAGGGTGCGGGTTGAGTTGGAAACGCTTTTCAGTCTGCTCTTGAATGCTCATACGGTTCTCCGACCCGCCGCAGGCGCTCAGGCTGGCGGCGGATAATAAGGCTGCGGTTAGAAGGGAAGTAAAGGGTTTCATAAAGGCTCTTTCTTTACGAATGGATAATCACGCTGTTCGAGGCTTTCAGACAGCCTGATTATCAATCCGTTCGATAAATAGGTTTTTTGATGCGAAGCGAGCATTTTGTTGTCTTGTAGTCATGGTTTCATTTCTTCAAGAGTAACAGTTATATTGAATAAGTTTTTACGTTGCTTTGTTCCAAAATCATTAATTGAATCCGAACCAAACTCGGTATAGCCGATGGCCCGCTCTGGCATTCCTTCAATACCGTCATTTTGTAAAGCAATGGAACCGTCTTCATTTCTATAATAAGGATAGCGAGCCTTCCAATAATATTTGGTCAGTGTTTTTTTCTCTATCAGCTTTTCCATTACATCGCTGACATTAAATGTTGTTTCTTCAGGCTTACCCGTCGCTTTAAAGGCAGTGCCGAAGTTTTCAACTTCCCATTTGCAGACGCCTTTTCCAAAATAGTCTTCATCCTGCATAGCATCAAAGTAAATGATGCTCTCATACTCATCTTGTCCGATTTGACGAATTTTATTCGGAATATCTTTATGCGGATTGGTTGACGCACCTTCAAATTCATTAATGACATACGAACAGTTTTGAGCCGTATAGCCTACATACATATCGCCAATCAGCTTCAAAGGCCCGGGTGCATCGTTGATTTTGATTTTAATGCGGTAGGCTTTTGTGGGGTGTGGATTGAGTTGGAAACGCTTTTCAGTCTGCTCTTGAATGCTCATACGGTTCTCCGATCCGCCGCAGGCGCTCAGGCTGGCGGCGGATAATAAGGCGGCGGTTAGAAGGGAAGTAAAGGGTTTCATAAAGGCTCTTTCTTTACGAATGGATAATCACGCTATTCGAGGCTTTCAGACAGCCTGATTATCAATCCGTTCGATAAATAGGGATTTTGATGCGAAATTGACATTCTGTTGTCTTGTAGTCATGGTTTCATTTCTTCAAGAGTAACAGTTATATTAAATAAATCTTTTTGCCTTTCATTGCTGAATTTATTTAAAGGTTCTCCAAAATCTGTAAACCCAACACCATCACTCCTTATGAAGATGGAGCCATCATCATTTTTGTAATAAGGGTATGCACCTTTCCAATAATACTTGGTTAGTGTTTTCTGCTCTACTAGCACTCTCATCACATCACTAATGCTGAACCTTGTTTCTTCGGGTTTACCCGTTGCATTAAATGCTCCGCCGAAACCATCAGGTTTCCAATGACAAACACCCTTTCCAAAGTAGTCTTCATCCTGTACAGCGTCAGAATAGAAAATAACTTCATATTCATCATGCCCAATTGGACGAGCTTTATAATTAACGTATTTGGTGGGCTCTGCTGACGCGCCTTCAAGTTCATTAATGACATAAGAACAGTTTCTGGCCATATATCGGATATAAATATCTCCGGTTAGCTTCAAAGGCCCGGGGGCATCGTTGATTTTAATTTTAATGCGATAGGCTTTTGTAGGATGCGGGTTGAGTTGGAAACGCTTTTCAGTCTGCTCTTGAATGCTCATACGGTTCTCCGACCCGCCGCAGGCGCTCAGGCTGGCGGCGGATAATAAGGCTGCGGTTAGAAGGGAAGTAAAGGGTTTCATAAAGGCTCTTTCTTTACGAATGGATAATCACGCTGTTCGGGGCTTTCAGACAGCCTGTTTGATTTTAAGATAGGATGATTGAAAAGTATTTTATATCAGATTATCGGTAGTTTTGTTGTTAATATGTTTAGTATGCTAATATGTTTAGTATACTAAGAACACTTAGTTTCATTTTTGGTTGTTTTATAAAGTATGAAAAGCCTGTCTGAAAACTTTTCAGACAGGCATTATTGTTTACATCTAAACATGAATTATTTTAATATAAACATCTGTTGAAGCCTGTCTGAAAAATTATGGAAACCATTCTTGATTTGCGTCATTTAAAGACTTTGCTCGCGTTGGAGGAAACCGGCAGCGTATCGCTGGCGGCCAAGCGCGTGTTTTTAACGCAATCGGCGCTCTCGCACCAGATTCGCGCACTGGAGAATTATTACGATACGCCCCTGTTCGAGCGGAAATCCAGCCCGTTGCGGTTTACTCCGGCGGGTAAGCGGCTTTTGCAGCTGGCGCGCGACCTGTTGCCGCAAGTGGCGGCGGCGGAGCGGGATATGGCGCAGATTGTCGAGGGCGAGGCGGGCGAGTTGCGGCTGGCCGTCGAATGCCATACCTGCTTCGACTGGCTGATGCCGGCAATGGGCGTGTTCCGCCCGTTATGGCCGCAAGTGGAATTAGACATCGTATCGGGTTTTCAGGCCGATCCGGTAGGGCTGCTGCTGAATCATCGGGCCGATTTGGCTATTGTGTCGGAGGCGGTGCCGCAGCAGAGTATCGTTTACCAGCCGTTGTTTGCTTATGAAATGGTCGGCATCTGCGCCCAAGATCATCCGTTGGCGCAAAAAGAAGTATGGGCGGCGGAGGATTTTGCCGAAGAAACGCTGATTACTTACCCCGTGCCAGACGATATGCTCGATTTGCTGCGCAAGATCTTGCTGCCTCAAGGCATCAACCCGCGGCGGCGGCACAGCGAATTAACAATCGCGATTATCCAGTTGGTGGCCAGCCGTCGAGGGATTGCCGCGTTGCCTTACTGGACGGTGATGCCTTATTTGGAAAAGGGTTATGTGATTTCGCGTAAAATCACCGCTTCCGGCTTGAAAAGCGAGCTTTATGCGGCGATGCGGGCCGAAGATACCGGAAAAACGTATTTGGATAACTTTTGCCAAATCGTTATCGAACAAAGCTTTGCCGACTTGCCCGGTTTGAGCGTATTGGAAATGAAGCCTGTCTGAAACGGTTTAACGGATAGGTTTGATGCGGCCGATTGACTTGTTTTGCCATGCGGCCGACGGGTCTAAATCCGTTATAATTCGGGCTGGCCGAAACAGAGGATGATGAAGATGAACATGGTGCGGGATGAGGCACAAATCGCCATATTGGGCGGCGGCTTGGTCGGACGCTTGTTGGCTTGGCAGCTTGTGCAAGCAGGTATCTCAACAGCTTTATTTGATAAAGGCCTGCGCGATGGCAGCGAGGCGGCGGCTTTCGTTGCGGCCGCTATGTTGGCGCCGCAAGCCGAATCGGTGGAAGCCACGCCGTTGGTTACCCGGCTCGGGCGGCAGAGCATTCTTCTGTGGCGCGATATTTTAAGCCGTTTGAGCAAGCCGGTTTTTATGCAGCAAAACGGCAGCCTGATTGTGTGGCACCACCAAGACAAGCCTCTGGCAACGCAATTTAAACAACATTTGCAGCGTGCCGACGGCGGCGAGCTTACCGCATGGCAGGCGGCTCAGATTGGCGAACATGAACCGCAGCTGGCCGGGCGTTTTCAGACAGGCTTTTATCTGCCCGGCGAGGGCCAGCTCGATGGCCGCCAAGTGTTGGAGGCGCTGGCTTGTGCCTTGGAAGAAAGCGGCGTAGCCTGCCATTGGCATACCGAAAGCGATGTGTCGGCTTTGCGGCAGCGGTTCGGCTGGGTGATTGATTGCCGCGGATTTGGCGCGCAGAATGAATGGAACCGCCGCCATGATGCCGGCGGCAGCCGATTGCGCGGCGTGCGCGGTGAAGTGGTGCGTGCATATGCGCCGGAAGTGACCTTGAACAGGCCGGTGCGTTTGCTGCATCCGCGTTACCCGCTTTATATTGCTCCGAAAGAAAACCATGTTTTTGTAATCGGTGCCACCCAGCTTGAAAGCGAAAGCCGCGCGCCAGCGAGTGTTCGTTCGGGCTTGGAATTGCTGTCGGCGCTGTATGCCGTCCACCCTGCGTTCGGCGAAGCGCAAGTGCTGGAAATCGCCACCAATCTGCGCCCGACGCTCAATCATCATAACCCCGAAATCCGATATAGTCTGGCCGAACGTGTTGTAGAAGTGAACGGTTTGTTTCGCCACGGTTTTATGATTTCTCCCTCCGTTACCGCCGCCGCCGCACGGCTGATGGCGATATTGTTGGCGGGTAAAAGCGTGCCGCCGGGCGACGAAGCCAGCGGCATGGCTTATGTTGACAACGGAATGCCTGTCTGAAAACAGAGCTACCCGCTTGAATGGAAAGAATAGATGATAAATATCATATTGAATGACGAGCCGGTTGCGCTGAGCGGCGAAACCGTGGCCGACCTGATTGCGCAGATTATGCCGGAAAAGCCGTTTGCAGTAGCCGTGAACACGGCATTTGTGCCCAAAACGGCTTATGAATCCACCCGACTTAACGGCGGGGATAAAGTCGATATCGTGCGGCCCGTGGTGGGCGGGTAACATTTATTAATGTCTGAATCGAGTGCTGTTATGACTGCATTAACCCTTTATCAACACCCCTTTCCCAGCCGTCTGTTGTTGGGAACCGCGGCTTATCCGACGGCGGAGGTTTTACGCCAATCCGTTGCAGCGGCGCGCCCTGCCATGATAACCGTATCACTGCGCCGCGCAGGTTCGGCGGGCGAAACGTTTGGCCAAGGTTTTTGGGCATTGTTGCAAGAAACAGGTATACCCATTTTGCCGAACACCGCAGGCTGCCAGAGCGTGCAGGAAGCGGTTACAACCGCGCAAATGGCACGCGAAGTGTTTGAGACCGATTGGGTCAAGCTCGAATTAATCGGCGACGACGATACCTTGCAACCCGATGTGTTCCAGCTGGTCGAAGCGGCGAAAATCCTAATAGACGACGGCTTCAAAGTGCTGCCTTATTGCACCGAAGACCTTATCGCCTGCCGCCGCCTGTTGGATGCCGGTTGTGAGGCGCTGATGCCGTGGGCGGCGCCTATCGGCACGGGGCTGGGCGTGGTGCATGAATATGCCTTGCGCGTTTTGCGCGAACGGCTGCCCGACGTGCCGCTGATTGTCGATGCTGGATTGGGTCTGCCTTCGCAGGCGGCACAGGTTATGGAGTGGGGCTATGATGCGGTGCTGTTGAATACGGCAGTATCGCGTTCCGGCGACCCTGTAGCCATGGCGCGTGCATTTGCCGGCGCCGTCGAGGCGGGGCGGCTGGCTTACGAAGCTGATCCCGTGCAACCGCGTACGCAGGCACAGGCCAGTACGCCGACCGTAGGCCAGCCTTTTTGGCATGCGGCGGAGTATTGAAAAACAGGCGGTTTTTGCCGCCCGTTTTTATTTACGTTCGGTGCAAAGTAATTTTCTGAAAAATCTTTTCAGACAGGCATGAAAAACATGGCATATCTTCTTTGCACACTTTAAAATAACAGGTTTTTAAACCTTTGAATCAGGTGGCGCCGGAAACGGCTATGCCTGTCTGAAAAAAAGCGCAGATTGGAAGTACGGTTATGATGAAAAGCAGAGTAAAAAACATCCATTTCGTCGGTATCGGCGGTTCAGGCATGTGCGGCATTGCCGAAGTGCTGCATAACCTAGGCTTTACCGTGTCCGGCTCCGATCAGGCGCAAAGTGCGGTAACCCGCCATCTGACCGGTTTGGGCATACAGGTTTATCCTGGTCATACCGCCGAGCATGTTAACGGGGCAGACGTAGTGGTTACGTCCACCGCGGTTAAGCGCGACAACCCTGAAGTGGTGGAAGCGTTGGCGCAGAAAATTCCGGTTATCCCGCGCGCCTTGATGCTGGCCGAGCTGATGCGTTTTCGCGAAGGCATCGCCATCGCCGGTACGCACGGCAAAACCACTACCACCAGTTTAACCGCCTCCATTCTGGCGGCAGCCGGGCTGGATCCGACCTTTGTTATCGGCGGCAAACTGACTGCCGCGGGCACCAACGCCCAATTGGGCAACGGCCAATACATCGTGGCGGAAGCCGATGAATCCGACGCTTCTTTTTTGCACCTTACGCCCGTGATGTCGGTGGTGACCAATATCGATACCGACCATATGGATACTTACGACCATAGCGTCGACAAACTCTATCAGGCGTTTATCGATTTTATCCACCGCATGCCGTTTTACGGCAAGGCGTTTTTGTGTATCGACAGCGAGCATGTGCGCGCTATTTTGCCGCGCATCAGCAAACCGTTCGCCACCTACGGGCTGGACGACTCCGCCGATATTTATGCAACCGACGTGCAGACAGAAGGCGCGCAAATGCGTTTTACCGTGCATATTCCCAAAAGCGGCAGCGCCCCGTTTGATGTGGTGCTGAATATGCCCGGTCGTCATAACGTGCTTAACGCGTTGGCTGCCATCGGCGTGGCGCTGGAATGCGGCGCCGACGAAGAAGCCGTTCGTAAAGGATTGGCCGGTTTTGCCGGCGTAGGTCGTCGCTTCCAGAGTTACGGCGAGATTGCGTTGCCGCAAGGCGGTAAGGCTTTGGTGATTGACGATTACGGCCACCATCCGGTTGAAATGGCGGCAACATTGGCCGCGGCACGCGGCGCCTATCCCGATAAACGCTTGGTATTGGCTTTTCAGCCGCACCGCTATACCCGAACCCGCGATTTGTTTGAAGATTTCGTAAGCGTGTTGACTACCGTCGACAGCTTGGTATTAACCGAAGTATATGCAGCGGGCGAAGAGCCGATTGTGGCCGCCGACAGCCGCGCCTTGGCACGTGCCATTCGTGTGCAGGGAAAACTCGAGCCGATTTATTGTGAAGACGTCAACCAGCTGCCCCAAACCCTGTTTAACGTGCTGCAAGACGGCGATGTGCTGCTGACCATGGGGGCGGGCAGCATCAACAAAACGGCACAGGCTTTGGTTGACGCTAGTAAGTAAACACCCCGAATGCCTGTCTGAATCATTTTTTCAGACAGGCATTGAAAGAGAAGATTGAGTAAGGATTGCAGATGCAGAATTTTGGAAAAGTAGCCGTTTTGATGGGCGGATTCTCCAGCGAGCGAGATATTTCGCTGAAAAGCGGAGAGGCAATTGTGGCGGCTTTGAAAAGCAAAGGGGTGGATGCCCACGCGTTTGACCCGAAAGAAAGGCCGCTGAGTGAATTGAAAAGCCAAGGATTTGACGTTGCATTTAATATTCTGCACGGCACTTACGGAGAAGACGGCATCATACAAGGCGCTTTGGAAATGTTGGGCGTTCGCTACACAGGTTGCGGCGTATTGGCTTCTGCCATCGGCATGGATAAATACCGCTGCAAGCTTTTGTGGAAAGCGCTGGATTTGCCGGTGCCCGACTATGCGGTTTTAAATGACGATACTGATTTTGAAGCGGTCGAACGCCAGTTGGGCTTGCCCTTGTTTGCTAAACCGGCGGCGGAAGGCAGTAGCGTTGGCGTGATTAAAGTCAAAACAGCCGGCGGCTTGAAAGCGGCATATAAAGAAATCAAACATATGCACGGTGAGATTCTGGCCGAACAATTTGTCGGCGGCGGCGAATATGCCTGTTCGGTATTGAACGGCGAAGCATTACCCAGCATCCGTATCATTCCGGCCACTGAGTTTTACGATAAAGAAGCCAAGTACGAACGCAACGACACGGTTTATATGTGCCCGTCCGACTTGAGCGAAGCTGATGAACAGAAAATGGGCGAGCTGGCGCTCAAAGCGTTTGCCGCGGTTGGCGGAGAGGGCAGCGGTCGCGTGGATTTTCTGAAAGACGAGCAAGGTAAACTCTACCTGCTTGAAGTCAACACTCTGCCGGGTATGACTGCGACCAGCCTGTTTCCGAAAGCTGCAGCTCACAAGGGCATGACTTTTGCAGATTTGTGCATCGAAATACTGAAGAGCGCCCATGTCGGATAGATTCAAGCTCCTGCGACGGTTTCGCAGCTGGCTGGTTTTATTGGCAGTCTTGTTGTCGGTGGGAGTGATTGTTGCATGGTTATATAATTCCAACTATTTTCCGATCAAACAGGTTAAAATAGAAGGCAATTTGGCGCATGCCGATAATAGTGAATTGGAAAAAATCGCTCAGAAATACATGCGTGGGAATATTTTCCAGGCCGACCTCAACGGCGCCCAAAAAGCGTTTGAAGCCGTCTCATGGATAGATGGCGTTACCATCAACAGAAAATTGCCCGATACAGTGGAAATCCATCTGGTGGAGCATCAACCGATTGCCCGTTGGAAAGACAACCGCTTGGTTGACAGCAACGGAAAACTTTTCAAGGCTTTAAGCGAGGAGCGCTTCCCTGCATTTGAAGGAGAGCCTGGTACCGAGAAAAATATGGTGGAGCATTATAATTTGTTCCGGCAGCAATTGGCGCCGTTAAATTTGAACATCAGCCAACTGATTTATTCGCCCCGCTCGGCGTGGTCGATTGTGTTGGATAACCGCATTACCATATACCTTGGCCGGGAAAATGAAAAAGAGCGGCTGACCCGTTTTGCCGAAGTATGGCGCAGTATTTTGAAACCTCAGCAAGCTGAGCTTGATTATGTAGACATGCGCTATAAAGACGGATTTGCCATCCGCAAAAAAACAGCGGGCGCAGCGTCGCTCGACAGAAGCGAACCAGAGAATTAAACGAAGCGAATTCAACCGAATGGAAAATTATGACTAGCAAACAATACATCAGCGCATTAGACATTGGTACGTCGAAAGTGATTGCTCTGATTGGTGAAATCGGTGACGACAATGAAATCCATATCGTAGGCTTGGGCCAGGCGCCTTCGCGCGGGCTGAAAGCGGGCATGGTAACCAACATCGACGCTACGGCGCAGGCCATCAAGCAGGCCATGGAAGAGGCCGAGCGCATGGCGGATTGTAAAGTCGACAGCGTAACCACCGGTATTGCAGGCAATCATATCCGCAGTTTGAATTCGCAAGGCGTCGTTAAAATTAAAGACGGCGAAGTGACTCAGGCCGATATTGACCGTGCGATTGAAACGGCCAAGGCAGTCAACATCCCGCCGGATCACAACATTCTGCATACCGTCGTGCAAGAATACATCATTGACAACCAGCCCGGTGTAAAAGAACCTATCGGCATGAGCGGCGTGCGTTTGGATACCCGCGTGCACATCATTACCGGCGCGGTAACCGCGCTGCAAAATATTCAGAAATGCGTTAACCGTTGCGGTTTGAATATGGAACAAATCATGTTGCAGCCGCTTGCCAGCGGTCAGGCCGTATTGACTGAAGATGAAAAAGATTTGGGTGTGTGCGTCATCGATATCGGCGGCGGAACCACCGATATTGCCGTTTATACCAATGGCGCTATTCGCCACACCGCCGTGATTCCGGTGGCCGGCGATTTGATTACCAGCGACATTGCCCATGCTTTGAGGACACCTTACGTTCATGCCGAATACATCAAAATCCACCATGGCTTGGCCATTTCGGATATGGAGATGGAAGATGAAATGGTTGAGGTGCCTAGTGTGGGAGACCGTCCGATGCGTCAGGTGCCGCGCAGTGTATTGGCTCAGGTAATCGGCCCGAGGGTGGAAGAGATTCTGGAGTTGACGCTCAATGAATTGCGCCGCTCAGGTTTCCCTGAGGAAGTATTAAATTCTGGTGTCGTGTTGACCGGTGGCGCATCATTATTGCCAGGCATGGTGGAATTGGCCGAAGAAATTTTCCAAGTTCCCGCACGTATCGGCGTACCGCAAGATATGGCAGGTGTTTCCGAGCGCATCCGTAATCCGCGTTATGCAACTGCGATTGGTTTGTTGCAAGCGGCTCGTGGCGAAACGGAAGGCAGGCAGGTCAGCGGTGCGGTCGCAGTAGGCGATGCCAAAGAAAGTCTTTGGACTAAAATCAGAGATTTTTTAAGAAATAATTTTTAAATAAGCGATATAAAACACGCGAGAACTCTTTTGCCAAGTATAAAAGTTCTTTATAATAACACCATTTACGCAATTATTTTCCGTCCTAACGCAGGGCGCTAAGGAGCATATTAAATGGATTTGGTTTACGACGTAGTAGAGTCTGCCGCAAGCCCTGCGGTAATTAAAGTAATCGGCATAGGGGGCGGGGGCTGTAATGCAATTAACAATATGATTCGCAACACAATTGCCGGTGTTGAATTTATCAGTGCTAATACCGATTCTCAGGCCTTGGGTAAAAACCAAGCGCCTAAGCGTATTCAGTTGGGCACGAATCTGACTCGTGGTTTAGGCGCCGGAGCCAACCCGGAAGTGGGTCGGGCGGCAGCTCAAGAAGATCGCGAAGCGATTGCGGATGCCATTCGCGGTGCCAATATGCTCTTTATTACAACAGGCATGGGCGGCGGTACCGGCACTGGAGCGGCTCCTGTTGTTGCGGAGATTGCCAAAGAGTTGGGTATTTTGACCGTTGCCGTAGTAACACGCCCGTTCGAGCATGAAGGTAAACGTATCAATATTGCGCATCAAGGCATTGAGCAATTGAAAAGCCAAGTGGATTCACTGATCGTGATTCCGAATGACAAATTGATGACGGCTTTGGGCGAAGACGTAACAGTGCGCGAGGCGTTCCAAGCCGCGGATAATGTATTGCATGCCGCGGTGGCCGGTATTTCCGAAGTAGTAACCAGCCCGGGTTTTATCAACCTTGACTTTGCCGACGTGAAAAATGTAATGAGCATTACAGGTATGGCGATGATGGGTTCCGGAACAGCTCAAGGTGTAGATCGTGCGCGTCTGGCAACAGAACAGGCGATTGCCAGCCCGCTGCTGGATAATGTCAGCCTTGATGGCGCACGCGGTGTGTTGGTTAATATCACGACCGCGCCCGGTTGCCTGAAAATGTCGGAATACCGTGAAATCATGCGTGTCGTCAATGAATATGCGCACCCGGATTCCGAGCGGAAATACGGTACTTCAGAAGATGAAAATATGGCGGAAGATGCCATCCGTGTTACTATTATTGCAACAGGCTTGAAAGAAAACTATGTTCAGCCTACCCATTCAGGTAGCTTGCGTCAGAACGCCCGCAATCAATCGGGGGGTGGTCACGGTGGAGGTAGATCACAAGGCTTTTCGCCTTCCGAATTCGACGAGATGGCTGCAGCGGCGGCTTTGGCAGATGATCGCGGTTATCCGAACATCGATAACATTATCCGTTCGGGTCGTGGTGCGCGTAATATGAATTTATCCGCTGCCGATTTTTCCAACCAAACCATTTTGGAAGATTTGGAAATTCCGGCAATGTTGCGTCGGAAACAGAACCAAAATAATCAAAACGATTAATTTGGATAATGATAGAAACAAAGCCGAGTCGATACTCGGCTTTGTTTTTTCAGACAGGCATGGTTTACGCTTTTGCACTTTATTTCATACGACTTTTAAAAGCAGATGGATACGCGTAAAATATATAAATTATTTATTCTTAATAGGCTCTACGCCTTTATTTTCGGAAAACGATCATGAGCGAACAACACAATTCCCATACCGAAGAAACCTTATTGGACGAAAACCAGATTATTGCGCTGCGCCGTGAAAAGCTGAATGAAATCCGCCGCAAAGGTATTGCGTTTCCTAATGATTTTCGGCGTGACAGCTTTGCCGCCGATTTGCACCAAAAATATGACGATTTAGATAAAGAAACGCTTGATCCGCAAGCAATACCGGTGAAAGTGGCCGGTCGTATGATGCTCAAGCGTGCGATGGGTAAGGCGAGCTTTGCTACGATTCAGGATGTTTCGGGTCAGATTCAGCTCTATATTAATAATCAGGGCGTGGGCGAAGAAGCTCACGACGATTTTAAACGTTGGGATTTGGGCGATATAGTGGCCGCAGAAGGCACATTGTTTAAAACCAATCACGGCGAGTTGACCGTGCGGGTATCGCAAATTCGTCTGTTAACCAAATCGTTGCGTCCGTTACCAGATAAACACAAAGGCTTGACCGATCAGGAGCAGAAATATCGTCAGCGCTATGCGGATTTGATTGTGAATCAGGATTCGCGCGCTACGTTTATCAAGCGTAGCCGAATCATTCAGGCAGTGCGCAACTATATGGTCAACGAGCGCTACCTTGAGGTGGAAACGCCGATGATGCACCCGATTCCCGGCGGTGCGACGGCGAAGCCGTTCGTTACCCATCATAATGCGTTGGATATTCCACTCTATCTACGCATTGCGCCCGAATTGTATTTAAAACGACTGGTGGTTGGCGGTTTGGAACGGGTGTTTGAAATCAACCGCAGTTTCCGTAACGAGGGTATGAGCACGCGCCATAATCCTGAATTTACTATGATGGAATTTTATGAGGCGTTTTGCACTTACGAGCGCATGATGGAAATGACCGAAGGAGTCATTCGCTCGGCAGCACGCGAGATATGTGGTACGGCCAAAATCAGCTACGGCGGTAAAGAGGTAGATTTGGAAAGCCCGTTTGAACGATTGACGATTTTGGAAGCCATTAAAAAATACAACCCGCAATATACCGACGAGCAGTTGGGTGATGAAGCCTGGCTGAAACAGGAAATTGTGAAACACGGCGAAAAAATTCCGCCGTCGCCCGGTATAGGTAGCTTGCAATTGGCTTTGTTTGAAGGCTGCGCCGAAAGCAAGTTATGGAATCCGACCTTCATCATCGATTACCCGGTGGAAGTATCGCCGTTGGCACGGGCATCCGATACCAAGCCCGGCTTGACTGATCGGTTTGAATTGTTTGTGGTGGGTCGTGAGTTGGCGAACGGCTATTCTGAGTTGAATGATCCGGAAGATCAAGCCGCCCGTTTCCGCGCACAAGTGGCGCAGAAAGATGCGGGCGATGACGAAGCCATGCACTACGATGCCGATTACATTCGTGCGATGGAATACGGTTTGCCGCCTACGGGGGGCAGCGGTATCGGCTTGGATCGTTTGGTGATGCTGCTGACCGATGCTCCGTCTATCCGCGACGTGATATTGTTCCCGCAAATGCGGCCTGAATAATATAAACGGATAAAGCGAATGCCTGTCTGAATATCTTTTCAGACAGGCATTCTTTTTGGTAAAACGGTTGTTATGGGAGCTAAGCCGGCTTTTGGGGATACGGTTTCGGTTTAAAGCGGCGGAAAAGAATACTTCATGCCGGCACGCAGCAATCGCATGAAGAAAAATGTTCAGACAGGCATAGAGCCTGTCTGAAAATCATGGGTTAAGGCCACAAAGCCTGAAATGCTTTTACTGTTGCTTCAGGATCGGCCGCTTCTGTTACGGCACGGACGACCGCCAATGAGGATACACCGGTGGCGAGCACGTCGCGCGCATTGCTCAGGTCGATACCGCCGATGGCAACCACCGGCGTGCTGCCCGCCTGCTCAACATATTCGCGTAATTTTTCCAAACCTTGCGGATCCGTTTTCATCACTTTTGTTGTGGTGGGAAACACAGCGCCGCTGGCCACGTAACTTGGATGAACCGAGAGTGCGCGGTCAAGTTCGGCCACGGAATGGGTGCTCAAACCCAGCCGCAAGCCGGCCTTGGCAATGGCTTGCAAATCGGCATCATCCATGTCTTCTTGTCCGAGATGCACACCGTAGGCGCCGGCCATAATGGCCTCTTGCCAGTAATCATTGATAAAGAGTTGAGTGCGGCTGCCGGCGCAGGTAGCGACGCTGCGTTTGATTTCCTGTTGTAAATCTTGACCGCTTAGGGTTTTATTGCGCAGTTGCACGGTGTTTGCGCCAGCTCGCACCATGCGCTCCACCCAGTCGGCTGTCGGAACCACAGCATAAAATTTCAGCGGAGAAACCGGAGGGTTAAAGCTCAAAGGTTTTGACATAATTTTCTTTCAGATACGGGGTAACGCAATTATAATATCAGGGAAGCATTCGAGAAGCACAAATCATCCGTATCGGGTTTTGCGGTATTTAAACTAAGATGATGTTTTGAAGAAACATTTATTGCGGCTAATTCGAGGATTGGCCAAACGGATTGATGTGGTATAAAAATGCTTATTGGCTATATGTGATAACCCGATTTCGGTTACCTCGTTTGAGAAGGAAAAATTATGGTGCAGGCGAAAACCGGCCAGATGTATAAAACCAATCTTTTTTTTGCCGTCATGCTTATCGGTATGCTCGGCTATTTTATATTTTGGGGTTTGGATTACACCGGACACCAATTTAATACGATTTTTATATTGGCCACGCTGTTCGGCGTGTTCATGGCGTTTAATATCGGTGGCAACGACGTTGCCAATTCTTTTGGTACCAGCGTGGGTGCGGGAACGTTAACCATTCCGCAGGCATTGTTGGTAGCGGCTGTTTTCGAGGTGAGCGGCGCGGTTATTGCGGGGGGCGAGGTAACGGAAACCATCCGCAGCGGCATCGTCAATCTCGAAGCATTGCCTATGGATCCGATACAATTTGTCTTTATCATGATGTCGGCATTGTTGGCGGCGGCATTGTGGTTGTTGTTTGCCACCTATCGAGGCTTGCCCGTGTCGACCACGCACGCTATTATCGGCGGTATTGTGGGCAGCTCGATGCTTTTGGGTTATCAGCTTACCGGCGGCGGCAGTTTGTCGATGTCGTTGGTGCAATGGGACGCCATTGGTTCGATTGCGATTTCGTGGGTGGTTTCTCCGATACTGGGCGGCTTGGTCTCTTATGTTTTATTTTTCCAAATTAAAAAACATGTGTTGGATTACAACGAAGCGGCGGAAGAGCAGCTTAAACTGCTGAAGGCTGAGCGTAAGGCTTATAAGGAGCAGCAAAAGCTGAGTTTCGAATCGTTGGAAGAGCATGAAAAAATTAAAGTGGCCACGGCCATGGCTCGCGACGCGCAGATTTACAGCGAGCCCGATGTTGATCCGGCCGAGCTGGAGTCCCAGTATTATAAAGGCCTGTATGTCATGGATCAGCGCAAACAGGAAGTGGATGCTTATCGCGCATTGCATTCTTGGGTGCCGATTATTTCTGCATTGGGCGGCATGATGATTGCTTCGATGCTGATTTTCAAGGGCCTGAAAAATCTGGATTTGGGCATGACCACTTTAACCAGCTTTTTGGTTATCGGCATGATCGGTGCCGGTATTTGGTTGGCAACGTTTATCTATGCCAAAACGCTGAAGCGCAAAGACTTGGCCAAGTCCACCTTCCTAATGTTTAGCTGGATGCAGGTGTTTACTGCCGCCGGTTTTGCCTTTAGCCACGGCGCCAACGATATTGCGAATGCTATAGGCCCTTTTGCGGCGATTATGGATGTTTTGCGTACCGGCGATATGGGTTCGGTTTCGCCTATTCCGCCGGTGGTGATGCTGACTTTCGGTATCGCGCTGATTGTGGGTTTATGGTTTATCGGTAAGGAAGTGATTGCGACGGTGGGAACCAACCTTGCCAAAATGCATCCGTCTTCCGGTTTTACGGCTGAATTGGCGGCGGCATCTGTGGTAATGATGGCCTCATTATTTGGATTGCCGGTATCGAGCACGCATATTTTGGTCGGCTCGGTATTGGGTATCGGTTTGGTTAATCGCAATGCCAACTGGAAAATGATGAAACCGATCGGCTTGGCTTGGGTGGTAACGCTGCCTGCGGCTTCTCTGCTTTCGGTGTTGTGCTTCTGGGTATTGAATATGGTATTCCGCTGATGGAATGAGATTAAAAAATGCCTGTCTGAACTTTTCAGACAGGCATTTTTACATGGAATGCTGCTCGTTTACTGCCGTTTTAATTCGCTCTGGATGGCTTTGACATTGGCTAAACGATCGCGCACGGTCTGCTCCAGTTCGCCGGTATTGCCGCCGGCTTTGCGCGCTTTGGCAAGTTGGGCTTGGGCGCGTACTAATGCGGCCTGTTCGCTGGCGATTTCGCGTTGCAAAATCTGTTTTCGTGTCAATTTGGGTTTCGGCGCTTCTACCGGAGCGGGGATGTAATTGACCGGCAATCGAGTATTGGCTTTGCCGGATGGCGAACCGGCTTTGTCAAACGGCTGGTTGCGGATTTTCACATTCATATCGGCCGGTTTCTGATCTTCGATGCGCGGCATGATTTTAACATCGTCATAAGAACCGAACTGTTCCTTTTCCCAGATTTTGGTGATTTGATCGTTTTCGTTGGGCTGGGTAAAGTCGAAGGTCGGCTCGCCATATAGCTCGACGTTGGTGCCCAAAACGATGGTTTCAGGCGTTTGGCCTTTGGCGGCGGCTAAGCTGGGTGTGCTGGTGCGGTTGATGGAAACGGTTTCTTCGGAGATGCCGTCCATTTCCGATACTTGGCATGAGGCGTTGATTTTCTGGGTGGTGTAGACGGCTTTGCCGTCTAAGCGGCAGATGTAGCTGGTGCGGGCGGCAGCGCTTTGTATCAGTACCAGGCCGAATATGCTTGCGCAAAGAAGGGTTTTTTTGTTCATTTTGTACGGTTTGTTAGGATCGGGTTTCTGCGGATTATAACGAACCCTTATGTAAAATTGGGTTTGATGCTAAAGCTAAAAATAAAATGCCTGTCTGAAAGCTTTCAGACAGGCATTTTGTCGGCAGGGGTTTAGCTTAGCTTAGCTTAGCCAGAATGAAGGTCCAAATGCAAACGAATACCAGCAGGCTGAAGCTGTATTTCAAGGTCATTTTCAGCAAGGTGGATTCCTGACCTGATTTGCCGACCGCTGCGGTTGCAATGGCAATCGATTGCGGTGAAACCAATTTGGCCATGGTGCCGCCGGCCGTGTTGGCTTGCACCAGCAGGGCGGAATCGATTTGCAGGCGGTGTGCCACGATGGATTGTACCGGCGCAAACAAGGTGTTGTTGTTGACAACGGAACCGGTCATGAATACACCAATCCAGCCCAATACCGGAGAAAGCAGCGGGAAGATGCTGCCGGTAACAGAAACCGCTTCGCCCAGCGCCTGAGTCATGCCGGAATAGGTGGTTAGCTTGGCAATGGCGAGGATAAAGGAAATGGTGGCGATGGAAAGCCACAATTCTTTGCAGGTTTTGCGCAAATCTGCCACCGCGCGGGATAGCCCCAGCGATTTGCCGGAAATCAGGATGGTGGCGATAACGGCAAACAGAATCGCGGTGCCGGTCGAATTAATCACAGCGATGTCGACGCCGATTTTCTTGCCGCCGGTCTCGGCCAATACCCAACTCAGATTGGTGAAGGAGAGCACGGCATCCGCTTTGAATAAAGATTTGAAGAGCGGCAAGCTCCAAACAATAACGAAGGCGCTCAGGATATAAAACGGTGCCCAGGCAGAAAGAATCTCACCCCCGCTATGACGTGTGGCTTCTTCCTTATCTTCCGGCACAATTCTGAATACATTCTTCGGCTGCCAGCGGGTGGAGAGCGCTGCCAGTGCCACCAGAGAAAGCAAAGGAGGCAGGATATCGGCCAGCTCGGGGCCTAGGAAGTAGGTTACCGCCATTTGGCTGGCGGTGAACACACCGGAAGTAACCAACAAGGCCGGCAACGTTTCTTTGATGCCTTTGAAACCGTCGATAATCCAAACCAACAGGAAAGGTATGCTGGCTGCGATAAAGGGCAGCGTGGTGTTGGTGGCTTTGGAAACATCCATCGCTGTAACGCCTTCCAAATGGAAGGTATCGATGATGGCCACCGGAATGCCGATGGCGCCGAACGCGCCGGAAGCAGCATTGGCAATCAGACACAGCATCGCCGCTTGCAACGGGTTGAAGCCCAACGCAGCCAGCATCACGCCGCAGATGGCAATCGGTACGCCGAAACCTGCCGCACCTTCCAAGAAGGCGCCGAAGCAGAAAGCGATGAGCAATAATTGGATGCGCTGGTCGGGCGAGACCATGGCCAAACTGCCTTTGATGACGTCGAATTTACCGGAGGCAACGGTTAGTTTGTAGAGCCAGACGGCCATGATGATGATATAGCCGATAGGCCACATGCCTTGTACTACCCCTTGTACGACGGCTGCCACGGCCACGTTGGCGGGAAGGTTGAACGGGAAGAACGAAAGCACCAACGTGACGATGAGCGTCAGCAAGGCGGCATGGATGCCCTTCATTTTCAGCACGGTCAGGCTGAGCAGGAATAGAATAATCGGAACAGCGGCAACAGCGGCGGAATACCAGATGTTGCCTAAGGGGTTAGCTATAGAAGAAAGCATTTTGTGTGTACTCGTAAATAATCGCACCTTGCTCTCGTGAAGCGCGGTGGCATAGCTTAAAAAAGTAACGGGCGTCCCGATGAAAAACCGGACTGCCCGTTTTCAGCGTGCTGCCGGTAAACTGAATTTATTTCAGGTACTCGGCAACTTTTTGTTGGTATTCCCGCAGAATGCCTGCCGATTTGGCAAATTGGGCAGCTTCGGTTTCATTCAGCGGTTTTTCGATAATGCGCGTGATACCTTGGCGGTTAAGCACGGCAGGAACGCCGATGTAAACGTCTTTTTCGGCATATTCTCCGTCCAGCAGGGCGGATACGGTCAATACGACGTTCTGGTTGTGCAGAATGGCTTTGGTAATGCGCGCCAAGCCCATGGCGATGCCGTAATAAGTGGCGCCTTTGCCTTCGATGATGGAATAGGCGGCATCGCGTACGTCGGCATGGATTTTCGTCATGCGGGCTTCGCCGTCGGGCATTTTTTCCAATGCTTCTTTCAGCGACATGCCGGCAATGGAAGCGGTGCTCCATGCGGCAATCACGCTGTCGCCGTGTTCGCCGATCATTTGCGCGTCAACGCTGACAGGCGCAACGCCGAAGGCTTGGCCCAAGCAGTTGCACAAGCGGGCGGTATCCAGAATCGTACCGGAACCGATAACGCGCTCTTTGGGCAAGCCTGAGAATTTCCAAGTGGCATAGGAAAGAACGTCAACCGGATTGGTTGCCACCAAGAAGATGCCGTTAAAACCGGATTTCATCACTTCGCCGACGATGTTATGAAAGACTTTCAGGTTGTTGTCGATCAGGTTCAGGCGCGTTTCGCCCGGGCGTTGCGGCACGCCGGCGCAAATACATACCACGTCGGCTTCGGCGCAATCGGCATAGGTGCCTTGTTTGACTTTGGTTGGGGTCGGTGCATACAAGACGCCGTGACGCAAATCACGCACTTCGGCATGTGCGCGTTTTTCGTTTAGGTCGATTAACACCAATTCGTCGCAGTTACCTTGGTTCAGCATTGCAAAAGCATAGCTGATACCCACGGCGCCCGTGCCGATAACTACAACTCGATTTCCTGTTTTTTGAACCATTTTGTGAACTCCCTCAATCAGTGAACATCATTACAATAGAATGAAATAATATTACTACTTTTCCTTCAAAAAAACCATATGGCTGCTTGCTTTGTATCAAAAAACGGAAACATAAATCGACGGCGGAAGCATTATGGTTGTTTTTTGGGGCAGGCGTAGCGTGATAAAATTACAAAGCCTGTCTGAAAAAGTTTTCAGACAGGCTTTTTTGATGGCGAAAAACCGTTTAGCGGCCGATGACGACAATATTCATGTCTTCCGCTTTAACCCGTCGTTGCCAAGCTTTTTTGACGTCTTCGGCGCTGAGTGCGTTGATGCGTTCGGGGTAGCGGTCGAGCCAGTCGGCGGGCAGGTTGTAGAAGCCGATGACGCTAAGATAACCCAACAGTTTTTTGTTGGTGTCAAAGCGCAGGGGAAAGCTGCCGGTAATGTTGTTTTTGGCCTGTTGCAGCTCGGACTCGGTCGGGCCGTTTTTAATGAAATCGGCCAACACTTGTTTGGCGGTGGCGAGCGCGGCTTTGGTGTTGGCTTTTTGGGTGGCGAAGCTGATGGCGAATTCGCCCGCTTCGCTTTGCGGGCTCATGCTACTGGATACGCCGTAAACATAGCCTTTTTCGTCGCGCATTTTTTTCATCAGGCGGCTGTCGAAACTGCCGCCGCCGAGGATGTAGTTGCCCAATATAAGCGCATAGTAATCCGGGTCGTCGCGTTTAATCAGCGGCATGCTCAATACGACTTGCGCCTGTTTGCCGGCAAAGGGAATGTCGGCAGTTTGCGCGGGATGCTTGCCGACGGGCGGGATGGCGGATACGGCTTGAGCTTTTTCAGGCAGGCCGCTTAAGATATCGCTTGCGATTTGCCCCGCTTGCTTTTTGTTGACGTCGCCGACTATCGAAACGACGGCGTTGTCGCGTGCGTAATGGGCGTGGTGGAAGGCTTTCGCGTCTTCAGGTGTTACGGCACGCAGGCTTTGTTCGCTTTGGTAGGCGTCGGCCGAATAGGGGTGGTTCGGGTAGTTGAGGCGGACAGAGGCGCGCTCGGCGAGAAAGCCGGGATTGCTTTGTTGTTGCTTCAGGCCGATAACGGCTTGCTCTTGCATGCGTTTGAACACTTGGCCGTCATAGCGCGGCGTGGTGATGGCATCGTGCAACAAGCCGAGCGCGGGTTGTAGGGTTTGCGGGCGAGACAGACTGCGCATGCTGATGCCGCTGCCTTCCGTATCGGCGCTGCTTGTCATGTAGATGGCCAAGTCTTCGCCTTGGGCTTTGAAGGCTTCTTCGTCCAGCTTTTGTGTGCCGCCGGTTAACAGGGCTGCCGTGAATTCGGCGGTGCCGTTTTTATCTTTGGGATCGGCGGCGGAGCCGCTGCCTTTGAACGATACGTGGATGTCGACAATCGGATTCTCATGACGCTCTACCAATAAAACGGTGGTGCCTTCGCGGGTCTGCCAACGCTGAATATCGACGGCAAAGGCCGGAAGTGCGGCCATCAGGGCGGCGGCGAGTATCAGTTGTTTCATAGCTTCCTTTCGGATGTCTGAATGCCTGTTTGAAAAGGCGGGACAGGCTTATATGCGGTTCATCGGGTTTATAACCCAAGCTCCCAAGTATGCGAGGATGGAGCGCCAGTGTTGTTTTGCGTGTTTTCGTAATGCTCGAAAATATGCGCGACGATGTCGTCTTCGTTGTCTATGATGCACAGCAAATCCAAATCGTTTTCGCCAATCAGGCGGTTGGCGAGCAGTTGCGCTTTAATCCAATCAAGCATGCCGCGCCAGAAGGTTTCGCCCACCAGAATAATCGGCCGCATCGGTGTTTTTCCGGTTTGCACGAGGGTGAGGCTTTCAAACAATTCGTCTAGCGTGCCGAAGCCGCCGGGCATGGCAACATAAGCAACTGCGTGCTTGACAAACATGACCTTGCGCGGGAAGAAATGTTGAAAGGTGACGGAAAGGTCTTGATACGGGTTGGCGTGTTGTTCGTGCGGCAGTAGGATGTTGAGGCCGACGGCCGGGCTTTTGCCGGCAAATGCGCCTTTGTTGGCTGCTTCCATGATGCCGGGGCCACCGCCGGAAATAACCGAGAAGCCGGCGTCGGAAAGTTTGCGGGCAAGGCGCTCGGCAAACTGATAATCGGGGTGTTCGGCTGGAATGCGTGCACTGCCGTAAATGCTGACGGCGGGTTGGATGGCTCGCAATTCCTCGCCCGCCTCCACAAATTCCGACATGATTTTCAACAGGTGGTAGGATTCGCGCGAGCGGATGTCTTGGCGGGTTTCTTCAGGCAGGCTGGGAGACGGCAATTTGGTGTTCAGGCTCATAATAGGTATCGGATTCGAGTCTTCTTGAACTGGCATCTTACCATAAGGCGAATGGAATATGCCCGTCTGAAGATATTCATATGAATATAAACAATACCGTACAGTTTAAGTATCAAGTCTGACGAGAGATGAAAATCAGCTTGAACTCTGTTTGTTTGGGCATCAGAAGGGAGCCGGCTAAAAAAAGAAAAAGCCTGTCTGAAAATTTTTCAGGCAGGCTTTTTGATGGTTATACAGTTTGCTTAGTGTACGCTGATAACCTGTAAGGTGTTGGTCGAACCGGATTCGCGCATGGCGGAGCCACTGGTCAGGATGTATTGGTCGCCTCGGTTCAAAACGCCGCGCTCCAGCAACATGCTTTCCACTTCAGACAAGGCTTTGTCGTGGTCTTTGCTGGTGGCGATTTGCAGCGGGCGCACGCCGCGATACATGGCCATGCGGCGTTGTGCGGCCACGCTCGGTGTTAGTGCGTAAATCGGCAGTTGGATGCCGTAACGGCTGACTTGAAATGCGGTGGTGCCGCTTTCGGTTAGCGCGACAATCGCTTTGGCATTGACTTGACGGGCTACGTGCACGGCGCCGCTGGCAATGGCTTCGTCAACTCGGCTGGCTTGCTCGACCGCTTGCTCGTCAACGCCGATGAGCGAATCTTGTTCGCTTTCGGCTGCGGCGCAGATGATGGCCATTTGACGCACGGTTTCGAAGGGATAGGCGCCCACGGCGGTTTCGGCGGAGCACATAACCGCATCGGTGCCGTCGAGTACGGCATTGGCAACGTCGCTTACTTCGGCGCGGGTCGGCACAGGGTTGGTAATCATGCTTTCCATCATCTGGGTGGCGGTAATGCTGAAGCGGCGCATTTCGCGGGCGCGTTTAATCATGCGTTTTTGCAGCGCAGGAACCGCGGCGTTGCCTACTTCGACGGCCAAATCGCCGCGGGCGACCATGATGCCGTCGGAGGCTTCGATGATTTCGTCGAGATTGGTAATGGCTTCAACGCGCTCGATTTTGGCAACCAAACCGGGGCGGACGGCATCGCTGCCGGCCATTTCTTTTTCAACCAATTCGCGTGCGGTGCGCATGTCTTCGCCGGATTTGACGAAGCTGACGGCCATGTAGTCGCAACCGATGCCGATGGCGGTTTTCAGGTCGCGAAAGTCTTTTTCGGTGAGCGCGCCGGCAGAAAGGCCGCCGCCTTGTTTGTTGATGCCTTTGTTGCTTTTGAGCTTGTGGCTGTTTTGCACGGTGGTCAGGATTTCGCTGCCGCTCACGCTGTCGACAATCAGAGTCAGCAGACCGTCGTCCAGCAACAATACGTCGCCGGCTTTAACGTCTTTCGGCAGGTCGCGGTAGTCGAGGCCGACGCGGTCGCGGTTGCCTTCGCCTTCCAGCGCGGCATCCAGCAGCAGTTTTTCGCCTGCTTCCAATTCAACGGCGCCGCCAACCAGTTTGCCGACACGGATTTTCGGGCCTTGCAAATCGGCCATGATGGCGACTTCGCGGCCGGCGCGTTTGGCGGCTTCGCGTACGATTTTGGCGTTTTCCTGATGGAATTCGGGTGTGCCGTGGCTGAAGTTGAAGCGGACGACATTCAGGCCGCCGATGCGGATCATGTCTTCCAGTAATTCTACGCTGTTGCTGCCCGGGCCTAAGGTGGCCACGATTTTGGTGTTATGGCGGATGCGGGTTAAATCTCGTTTTTGGGTACTCATTTTGTTATATTCCTTTTCGGCTGGATTCAGGAGTTTGAAATTGCCGTTATTTTAACGCAATCTGCTGATTTTTGAGTATTAAAATTACATAGTTTTATGATATAGCTCAGTTTTTGAATGGTATTCTACGAAGATAAAGGCGGAATATATTGTTTTTACGGTGTTTATTGATTTGTAAAACAGGAAAAGACGGTTCAGGTAAGTAATATTGCTACAAGATAAAGAGGGAGGAAAATAGAATGCCTGTCTGAATATTTTTCAGACAGGCATTCTGTGAAGCGGCTTGTTCTAGGGTTGTTGAAGGTAGTTGGCGGCCACCTTGACGTAATGCGCCGCCGAATAAAGCAGCCCGGCGATTTCTTCTTCCGTCAGCTTCCTGACCTGCTTTACCGGCGAGCCGACATAAAGGTAACCTCGTTCCAAACGTTTACGCGGCGGTACCAAGCTGCCGGCACCTATCATGACGTCGTCTTCGATGACCGCATCGTCCAGAACAATCGTTCCCATGCCTATCAGCACGCGGTTGCCGATGGTGCAGCCGTGCAGCATCACTTTATGGCCGATGGTAACGTCGTCGCCGATGTTAAGCGGTGAACCTTGCGGTTTTTTGTCTGTCTTATGCGAAACGTGCAACATGCTCAAATCCTGCACATTGCTGCGTTTGCCGATGCGTATGGCATTTACGTCGCCCCGGATAACCGCAAACGGCCATACCGAAGCGCCTTCTTCCAGCACCACGTCGCCGATGACAACGCTGGCAGGGTCAACATAACAGCCCGGCATAATCCGCGGGGAAGCAGCCAGATAATTTCGGATATTGTGTCCACTCATAAACAAAGCCTGTCTGAAAATAGAATGCCTATTGACATCTATTATAGAATCGAAAGAATACATCTTATCAAAGCGTTTTCGATATGAATACCACAGAATGGCTCGGCCGCCTCATCGCCCACGATACCACCAGCCACCTTTCCAATTTGGTGCTGATAGACGATGTCGCCAATTATCTTGATGCGCACGGGCTGCATCCTTGGCTGGTCAAAAACGAAGATTATTCGAAAGCCAATCTGTTCGTTACCTTGCCTGCCGCCGACGGCAATACGGAAGGCGGCTTAATTTTGTCCGGCCATACCGATGTGGTTCCCGCCGTACCCGAAGGCTGGTGCTCTCATCCTTTTCGGGCTGATATTCGCGAAGGCAAAATTTACGGGCGCGGAGCGGCCGATATGAAAGGTTTTATCGCTTCCGTGCTGGCCGCCGTACCGAAAATCCAACGTACGCCGCTGGCTCGCCCGCTGCATATCGCATTATCGTATGACGAAGAAGTCGGCTGCCTCGGTGTGCCGCATATGCTTGACGAAATCCGAGCGCGCGGCCTGAAACCGGAATATTGCATCGTCGGCGAACCGACCTCTATGCGTGCGGTGCTGGCGCACAAAGGCATCCATCTTTTCCGCTGCCGATTGCATGGCAAGCCGGCACATTCTTCGCTGCCCCATTTTGGCGTGAACGCAGTGGAATATGCCGCCCGTTTGATTTTGTTTATCCAGAATTTGGCCGCGAGTTTCAAACAGCCTCCTTTTGCTGACGATAGTTTTAACGTTCCTTATTCGAGCCTCAGCATTAATAATATCCGCGGCGGAATGGCCGATAATATCGTTCCTCCGCTGTGTGAGTTGCGCTTCGATTACCGTAACCTGCCGCAGATGAGCGTGCTTGATGTGATTGATCCGTTGTCTCACTATATCCGGCACGAATTGGAACCGCAAATGCAGCGAACCGATCCCGACGCCTTGATTGAAATAGAGGAATTGGTCAGTGTGCCGGCGATGCCGGCTTCCGACGATACCAGGCTCGGTGCCCTGCTTAATCTTTTGGAAATGCCGACCGGTGCGGAGCGGGTTTCCTATACGACGGAAGGCGGGCTGTTCCGCCAGGCAGGCATTCCTACCGTTATCTGCGGCCCCGGCAGCATTGAGCAGGCTCACCGCCCGAACGAATACATCGAACTGAGCCAGCTGGCGCAATGCGACGCTTTTCTGGAGCGTGTGCTGAAAGCATTTGCAAAATAAACGGATAAGCCGGTTGGGTTGCTTTATATTAATAAAAAAGCCTGTCTGAACATGTTCAGACAGGCTTTTTGCTTAAATGGTTTTGACTGCAAAGAAAGCGCAACATCCATATCGGCAGCGCGGTTTTATCAGCTGTTCAGACGGTTTACCCAACGAAATGCAAGACGATCCCGATAACAAACATAATAGCGACAAAGACCCATAGAACCGGGTTTTTTGACCTCTCAGTGGGAACAGTAACCCATCCTTTCTTAACAAGAAAATAGGTTGCGACCCAGACGATAAGTAATAAAACACCTAAAACATAATATTTCGAATCTATATTCAACATATCGGTGCCTCATTTAGAGCATAAGCCGTCATATTTTAGTATTCGGAGTTGAGGTTTTTGTTTTTAAAAGAGCTGAAGAACCACTTTATCCCCATATCTACCATGGTAGGGTCTAGATTGCCTCCTATCAAAGTGGTTCCTATAAAAGTGTTTATTGCTTGAGTTGCGCCTCCGGAAGCCAGTTCTAATTCTTTATATTCTAATGTTTTCATCAATCAATCCTTTTAAACATAAAATTCAAATAGCATAAATTAGAATGGCGGCTAAATATTAAAGTTTGATAAATCCTGTAATTTATTGTTTTGTAATAATGTGTTAGCCATTTGCAGCAATGAAAAACGGCTATACCACCACATTCTGCGGCGTGCCCGTAGCGAATTTCTCTACGTTTTCCCGCACGATATCATACAGGCGGTTGCTGGCTTCGATGCTGCCCCAAGCTATGTGCGGCGTGATAATCAGATTGGGCAGGCGGGCTTTCAAAAGCGGATTGCCGTTGCGCGGCGGCTCTTCGGTTAATACATCAAAACCCGCGCCGCCCAAATGGCCGTATTTCAGTGCGGCAACGAGCGCATGTTCGTCAACCAAACCGCCGCGCCCGCAGTTGATTAATACGGCGCCGGCTTTCATGTTTTGCAATTCGGTTTCCCCGATCATATGGCGGGTTTGCTCGGTCAGCGGGCAATGCAGCGAGATGGCGTCTGCGTTACGAATGGCTTCGTCAAACGACACATAGCCTTCACGCACGGCGGTGGCATTTTTGTGTTCGCCGAACACGACGTTCATTTTAAATGCCCGTGCATAATCAGCCAGCATGTTGCCGATGTTACCGCGGCCGAAAATGGCCAAGGTTTTGCCGTTTAAGTCGCGCATCGGCGCGCCGAAATGGCAGAAAAAAGGCGATTTTTCCCACAGCCCGGCTGCAATGTCGCGTTGGTAGGCAGGAAGGTTGCGCATCAGGGCGATCATCAGCATAAAGGCGTGTTCGGCAACCGATTCGTTGCCATAAGCGCGCACGTTGCACACGGTTACGCCGGCGGCTTTGGCCGCTTCGACATCGACATTGTTGTAGCCTGTGGCGGTAACCACAATCAGCTTGAGCTGCGGATTGGCTGCGATGTGTTGTGCGTTAATCACGGCTTTGTTGGTGATGACGGCATCTGCTCCGGCCAGCCGCGCGGCGGTTTCTTCGGGAAGGGTGTACGGGTATTCGGTTAATGTGTGCGGGCAAGCGGGTTGGAAAGGGCGATCCGGCATGGTGTTTCGCTCAAGGATAACGATGTTCAGCATAGGAACTCCTAATTAGGCTATCAAAATGGGAAGTTGATTAATTTTAACTAAAACAGGTTTGGTAAAATCATGTTTACTTTCTTAGGTGAAAACGATATCGTTTCTCAAACATAACAATATCAAGAAAGGCCCTATCATGTTGAAAACTTTTACTTTTGCCATTTTACACTTTTGCGTTGCGTTCAGCATCGCGTATCTGCTGACAGGCAGTATCGGCGTTTCCAGCGCGCTGGCATTGGTGGAGCCGCTGGCGAATACGGTGGTATTTTATTTTCATGATAAAGCATGGAATCACTACGAGCGTAAAAAAGGAATACGCATTGTCGGCAAAAAGCCGTTTCCGCTGCATTCGTGTGTCAATGGCTGAAATATGCTACTCTTGCGGCATGTTAACCCGTGAATAGTTAGGAAAATCGTGAGTTTGATTATTGAAGACATCGAAGCAGGAAACGGCCGTGAAGCGGTAAAAGGCAAAGAGATTACCGTGCATTACACCGGCTGGCTGCAAGACGGCACTAAGTTTGATTCCAGCTTAGATCGTCGCCAACCTTTGACCATTACGCTGGGCGTAGGCCAAGTGATTGCCGGCTGGGACGAAGGTTTCAACGGCATGAAAGAGGGCGGTAAACGTAAGCTGACCATTCCGCCTGAAATGGGCTACGGCGCGCGCGGTGCCGGTGGCGTGATTCCGCCGAACGCAACGCTGGTGTTTGAGGTGGAATTATTGAAAGTACATGATTAACGTTGGTTTTGCCGGGTATTGATAAAGCCTGTCTGAAAATGTTTTCAGACAGGCTTTTGATTGCTCGGCTGTTTGTGTTACCGATGGTTGAAAGCGGATGCGATGGCGTCGACAAAACGGTCGGTGCATTCCGGTGGAGCGTGTTCCAGATAAAGCGCGGGTTCGATGAGTTCCAGCTCGTTTAATAAAAAACGGCCGCGGGCGGTTAGGGTGCCGTCTATGCGGGCGTAGAGTGGGGTTTGGGGCAGCAGGCTGAGAACTTCGGCGGCTTGGTTTATTAGAGGCGAGGGCGCCTGCCACGATAAAATGCGAACGCCGTAGCGGCTGTTGGCACGCCATTCGCCGGCAGCGGGTTGTCGGATGATGGCGTGGCTGAATGTGCCGTTGAAAAAAATGAGGCTGCGCTCGCCGGTTTCGGCTACTTCTTTAATAAATGGCTGGATGACTGCGCCGTAGCGATAAGAGGCGTTTGTTTCGGGCAGGGTTTGAGGCGTGAGACGGCTGACGCCGTTGCCGCTTTGGCCGATAAGGGGCTTGATGACGGCGTTTGACCACTGATGTTGTGCCAATGTTTGTTTTAGGCTTTCGGCAAAGTTTTCAGACAGGCATTGTGCTCCGCTCAGGCAAACGGTGGGAATCACATCGGCGCCGCGCTCGGCCAAATCGGCCAAATAGCTTTTTTGCATGTTCCAGCGGATGATTTCGGGCGGGTTGAGCAGGGTGCTGCCTGCTGCCTGGCAGGTTTGCAGCCAGGCGAGGAATTGTTGTGGCGATGCGGTGTAATCCCATGCGCAAAGGGGGAGGATAAGGCCCTCTGCCGGGCATTGTTGCCAAGGAATGGCTCGGGTGGGGATTTTGCGGGCGTTTAATTGTGCGGCCAGATTGTGCAGCCCTTGCGGCAGTTGCGGCCATTCGTTGCAGGTGGTTAGGGTAACCGGCATATTGTGCTTTCTGTGTGTGGGGGTGGGTTGTTTGTTAGCTAAGTTTGGTTTGGTCGATCGAGCCGGTGGTTAGCCGCAGGGAAAGCGATAGTGCAGCGTTTTTGAGTGCGGATAGGGCAAGGAAATGCCTGTCTGAAAAGCTGTTGAGTGGCTTTCAGACAGGCATGGTCGGTTTATTTTACTTTCTGCATCAGCTTGGTTAACCGGCCTTTGTTTTGCATGGCGCGTTTGTCCAATTCGGTGGCCACGGCTTGCGCAGCGGCTTTGTTAACGGGTTTGCCGACTTGGATGATGCCGCTCATGTTCATCATGCGGTGCGGCGGGCAGGTGTAAACGTATACGCCTTCTTTTTCTAGCTTGACGGAGAAAGGTTTGTCGGCCTGCGATAGAAATTCCGCTGCGCCGGGCGGTACGGCTTTGCTTTGCACCCAATGACCGGTGTTGACCGGTTTGAAAGTTACGGTATCGCCGGGCGCGACTTTGAGAAAGGCCGGCTCGAATACCATGTTGCCACCGGGGCCGTTATCCAGCATTTTCACTTCGTGGTTGGCGGCGAAGGCGCCGCCGCTGGCGAGTGCCAGTGCTAAAAGTAGATGTTTCATATCGGGTTTCCTGTTTGAGGTTGTTGTAAACGTACGGGGCGGATGACGGGCAGACCCATGCTGTCGGTCAGGCATTCAACCTGTACGCGGTAAAGACGGCTGATTAAGTCGGCTTGCAAAACGTCGGCGGGTGCGCCTTGCGCTTGAATTTTGCCTTCGGCGAGCAGCAGCAGCTCGTCTGAAAATTGAGCGGCCAGACTTAAATCGTGCAGAATCATCAGAGTAATCAGCCCTTGCTCGCGGGTATGGTGGCAAACATGCTCCAGCAAAACGAGCTGGTGGTGCATGTCCAGCGCGGAAACGGGCTCGTCCAGCAGCAGGATTTGCGGCTGGCGCAGCAATACTTGGGCAAACATTACCAATTGCCGCTGGCCGCCGCTTAAACGGGTGATGTCGTGATGAGCAAGATGGGCGATGCCCAGCGCGTCCATAATCTCTACGGCGGCACGCAGGGTTTCGTCGCCGATGTGCATGTGCAGCGCATCCATTTTGCCCAACAGCACGACTTCCAGCGCAGTCAGCGCGGCTTCAACCTTGCTGTCTTGCGGCATGTAACCGATGCGTTTGCGCCATGATGGCAGGTGGGTGGCCGTCAGTTTTTGCTTGTCGTAACGAATGTCGCCGTGGTGCGGAATTTCGCCGAACAGAGCTTTAATCAGCGAAGATTTGCCGGCGCCGTTGGGGCCGAGAATGGTATAGACTTTGCCTGTCTGAAAGGTGGCGGAAATTTTATCGGCTGTTGTGAGCGTGCCGCGCTTAACGCTCAGGTGTTCTAAAGTCAGCATATTCATCGTTTGCTCAGTACAATCCAAAAGAAAAACGGCACGCCGACAAACGACGTTACAATGCCTACTGGAAACAAAGCGCCCGGAATAATCACTTTCGATAACACGGAAGCCACCGACAAAAACGCCGCCCCGGCCAGCATGGCGCCGGGAAGAAAAAAGCGCTGGTCTTCACCCAATAGCAGACGCGATACATGCGGCGCAACCAATCCGATAAAGCCGATAACGCCGACGAAGCTGATGGCAGTGGCCGTCATAATGGCTACCAGTATCAATGTTTTAATGCGCAAAAGGCGCAGATTGATACCCAAACTGAGCGCCCGCTCTTCTCCCAAACGCAAGGCGGTCAGTTTCCATAAATCGCGCGTCAGCAAAACAATGCATACCAGCGTTACGCCCGAAGTAATTGCCAGATTCGGCCAGGTTGCCTTGTTCAAGCTGCCGAACAGCCAAAATAAAATCTGCTGCGATACTTCGGGTGCCGCGATATATTGGATAAGCGAAAGCAACGATTGGAAGAGAAAAAGCAAGGCAATGCCGACCAGCACCAACATGGAAGAGCTGAAGCGGTTCGACGAAGCGAATAGAAACAAAATGCCCGAAGCCAGCATGGTCATGGCAAACGCGCCCAACGGCACCGCTACCGCCAGAGGCAGGCCGAGCGTGCCGAACGAAATAACCGCCGAAGCGCCGAAGCCCGCCGCGGCCGCCAAACCCAGCGTATACGGGCTGGCCATCGGATTGTTTAAAAGGGTTTGGATTTCCGCCCCGCCGGTGGCCAAGGCCGCGCCTACTACGAGCGCCATCAATGCCATCGGCAAGCGCAAATCGTGCACGATCACATTGGCCATTTCGTCTGCGCCTTCCAAGCCTAGCAAGGATTTAACAACGTCGACTATCGGCAGCATTGAAGGGCCGGTGGCAATGTCGAGCACCAGCCCGGCGATGCAGATAACGAAAAAACCGAATAAAACCGACCAGCGCCGTTTTTCCAAACGGCGCTGGTCGGCAATAACGGCCTCCACCATATTAGATTTGGCCTGCTCCATCATATTATTGGCCTTGAGGGTAAAGCGTAAACGTACCGGCGGGCACTACGGGTAGGTATTTGCGGTGGAAATCCAGATAGGTTTTTTCCGGGCTGACGTCTGCAAACACTTTCGGATACATGGCTTTGGCTAAAAACTGAATCATCGCCTGATCAGACATGGTGCGTGAAGCCGCGTGATAAGCGCCGTAAACACGGTTGTTTTTCACTGCGGGCAGTTGAGCCCAGCCTGCGCGTTGTTTGAATCCGTCTAAACGGCGGCGCGCTTCGTCGGCGGGAATGCCCACGCCCATAACCATCGCCTCTTTGTTTTTCTTCAATTCGGTTTCACGGCCGGTAATCACAATCACATCCGGCTTCGCCGCCAGCACTTTTTCAGGGCTCATCGGGCCGTAAAATTCAATGTAAGGCGCTGAAATGTTGTTGCCGCCGGCCATGGTCGACATAGCGCCCCACATGCTTTTGCCAAATGAAACGCTATATTCTTTAGGCCCTTTGTTGCCGAACTCGGTATAAATCTTCGGTTTGGGCAGGCCTGCTTTTTTCAGACGGGCATTAATGTCGTCCACCACGCTTTTGTATTCGTTGGAGATGGTTTTGGCGCGTTCTTCTTGGCCGGTCAGTGTGCCGAGAATCTGCGTGCTTTTAAGGTGTTTGTCTAAGGTTTGCGCATTGTAGTCGAGAACCACCACCGGAATCTTGGCTTTTTCCAAGCGTTCCAGATCCGAGCCGAGTGCCTGATATTGCCAATCAGCCAGAATGACCAAGTCGGGTTTCAGCGACAACACTTTTTCGATTGAAAACGTTCCCACTTCCACTTCGCCCACATCGGTCAACGTGTTCAACTTGGGTACCGCCTTGAGGTAAAGCGCCCAGCTGTCGGGTGTCCACTCCGACCAAACGTCTTTGGAAAAACCAACGACATTGTTCAGCGCATCCTTGCCGCCAACGGCCATATAGTCTTGATAATAAAAGGCTAATACTACGCGTTTGGCCGGTAAATCCACGGTAACTTTGCGGTTGAGTATGTCGGTTATTTGAACGGGTTTGGCAAAAGCGACGGCGGCAGACAGCACAAGTGAAGCGGCTAAAACAGATTTTTTCAGCATGTATTTTATTCTCTCTGAAAGGTAGTAAAACTAGAAGATAGTAAAAATAATTATTATTTATAATAATATAAATGCATGTTTTGTCAAACAATGCATGATGGATTGTAAACATTCGGCATTAAGCGGTAAGAAAAAGCTGCTGAACCGTCTCTGTTATAATCGCCCGGATACATTGATAAAAAATTAAGGAATGAACAACATGAACTACCCAGCTTGCCCTCAATGCCATTCAGGCTTAACTTATCATGACGGCGCCGCTTTGGTTTGCCCCGAATGCGGTCATGAATGGAGCGAAAGCGAGCATTCCGCAGATGAGGGGCTTGTGGTTAAAGATGCCAACGGTACCCCGCTTTCCGACGGCGATACCGTTGTTTTAATAAAAGATTTGAAAGTTAAAGGCAGCTCGCAAGTCATCAAGCAAGGCACCAAAGTCAAAAATATCCGCCTGCAAGAAGGCGATCACGATATAGCCTGTAAAATCAACGGCAGCGCTATGAACTTGAAATCGGAATTTGTGAAATTAAATCGATGAATTTGGTATTTTGAATAAATCAGCGTGCATGCAGATGATGAACGGGCTGAAGAGTCTGGTTATGGTCGGCAATTAACTAACTTAATGCCTGTCTGAAAAAACGTTCAGACAGGCATAGTTATGACAGCAAACCGATTTCTTCAAAGAACTCTTTGTATGCTGCTGCTTTCTTTGTCAGTGCCAGCGGATAAGCCCGGGAAGAAGAGGGCATCCGGAATAAGCGCACATCCCGACCGCAAAATGGCGCCGTCGTATAGCTGCCGATGGTTGGTTTGGCTGTATTCGGTGGCATCAGCGAAAGTAGTGTTTCCGTTGCCAATTCGCCCGTAGTCATGATTTTGTCGCACGCCGGCAAACGATTCATCAACTCGGCTAAGTTTACCGGCGCGACAATTTGTAAAAACTTATCCGAAGCATTGCCTTGCAAGCGCCGCACTTGGTAGGCGGTATCGCTGATGGCAATGCCTTTGTTGATTAGAAAATCGCGTATCGCCTTCTCTTTGAATGATTTGGCATCCGTCGTCAGAAAATAATCTTTGTCGTTAAAAAAGACCAGACCGAAAATCCGCCACATATCGTTTTGGAAATTCGGATAATAAAAATCCATTTTCCAACGAGCCCGGGGCGGCGGAAAAGAGCCGAGCATCAGCAGCCGTGCATTGGGCGGGGCGAAAGGCGGTAGCGGATGGGTTTCAACCGTATCTTGATTCATTAAATTACCTGCTCGTTAAATCCGAAAAGTTTTCCAAAGCTTACTATATAATAGCGCTTTTATGTTTTAAACCGCCGATTTCAGGAAACCCAATGACCGAACAAGAATTGCAAGATTTGCAACGTATGGTAGACGTAGCGACCAATGCGTTGGAAGACATCAAAGCCAAAGACATTACCCTGCTCGATACCAGTGAAAAAACCTCGCTTTTTGCCCGTATGATTGTTGCCAGCGGCGACAGTACCCGCCAAGTAAAAGCATTGGCCAACAATGTGGCGGTTGATTTGAAAACTGCCGGATTTGAAATTTTGAGCACCGAAGGCCAAGAATCGGGAGAGTGGGCGCTGGTTGATGCCGGCGATTTATTAGTGCACGTGATGTTGCCCGCAGTGCGTGATTTTTATGACATCGAAGCTCTGTGGGGCGGAGAAAAACCGTCATTCCATTCCGGCGCGCAAAAACCGTGGCATGCTGCCGATAACTAACCTTGTGGCTAAGCCATGAATATTACCGTATTAGCCGTCGGCAACAAAATGCCGCAGTGGGTGGAAGACGCCACCGCCGAATACGCCAAACGATTCGGGCGCGATATTCAATACAAAATCAAAGAAATCAAACCGGAAAAGCGTGGTTCCGGTGTGAATGCCGCCCAAGGCATGCAAGCCGAAGAGCGTCGGATATTGGATGCCCTTCCCGAAGGCGCGTATCTGGTTGCGCTGGATGAACGCGGTAAAGCGCCGACATCGGTAGAATTGGCGGAATATCTGGCGCAATGGCAGCAAAACGGTCGTCATGCCTGTTTTGTTATCGGCGGCGCCGACGGCATGACCGATGCGCTCAAACAACAAGCCGACTTGCTGATGCGTTTGTCTAACATGACGCTGCCGCACGGCATGGTGCGCGTCTTATTAACCGAGCAGCTATACCGCGCCGTGTCTATTCTTAACCGCCACCCTTATCATCGAGAATAAATGACAATGCCTGTCTGAAAGCGATATTGTTGATGAAATGGTTGACGAGCTGAAAGAAGCTTACTATAATTGCAGCTTATTCCCTGATAGCTCAGTCGGTAGAGCGACGGACTGTTAATCCGCAGGTCCCTGGTTCGAGC